>CAIMOR010000026.1 GCA_903843125.1 uncultured Rhodospirillales bacterium | reverse complement strand
TGGAACGGCGCGTCCAGCGTCGGCGGCACCGGCACGTCGTGCACCTGGCCATCGGTCAGCGCCAGCACGCCGGCCAGCCGGTTGCGCGGCACCTCCGCCAGCGCCTGGTTCAGCGCCGAGAACAGTCGGGTGCCCTGGTTGCCGGCTTCCGGCACCTCCACGGTGCGGAACTCCAGCTCCGGCAGCCGGCCCAGCCGCTCCTCCAGCACCGCGCGCGCCGCCTCTATCTGCGCCGCGCGCGGCCCGAGCGTGGCACTGTCGCTGCGGTCCACCAGCAGCACCGCGATATCCGGCCGGGTCTCCCGCGTCTCCTCCACCAGCCGCGGATTGCCCAGCGCCAGCAGCAGCAGCGCGAAGCCGAGCCCGCGCCACCACACGCCCCGCGCCCGCCGCCACGCCGCCGGCGCCAGCGCCAGCAGCGCCACCACGCCCAGCGCCGCCAGCAGCCACCACGGCAATACCGGCGCGAAGTCGATCCCGGCCAGGGTCTGCTGCATCAGTTGCCCAGCCTTTCCAGTATCTGCGGCACGTGCACCTGGTCGCCCTTGTAGTTGCCGGTCAGCGCGTACATCACCAGGTTGACGCCGAACCGATAGGCCAGCGTGCGCTGCCGCGTGCCGCCCGGCGTGGTGGCGTAGGGATTGTTCCCTGCCTCATCCACCGCCCAGGCGCTGGCCCAGTCATGCCCGCCGATGATGACCGGCGAGACGCTGTCATTCGCCCGGTCCTGCTCCCGCGCCACCCAGACCTGGCCGCCGGCGAACCGCCCCGGCAGGTCCGGCAGCAGGTAGAAGCTGCGCTTCAGCACATGGTCGTCGCCGATCACCGCCAGCGGCGGAATCGCTAGGTCCCTGGTCACCCGCCGCAGCGCCGCGCGCGCGCCGGGCGCGAAACCCTCGCCGGAGCCCTCGTCGCGCGTATCGAACAGGATGATGCCGCCATTGCGCATGAAGCCGTTCAGCGCCGCCACGGCGGCGGCATCCGGCTGCGGCGACTCGGCGGTGATCACCCAGTACAGCAGCGGGTAGAAGCTCAGGTCGCTCTCCCCCGGCTGTACCGCCACCGGCTCGGCCAGCGCTGCGTTGGTGCGGCGGTTGACGTAGTCCGAAAGCCCGACCAGCCCCGCCCGCTGCACCTCGTCCACCTGGGCATCCCCGCTGGAGACATAGGCCAGCCGCGTCGCCAGCGCCGCCGCGCCATCCGGCACCTGCGCCTGCGCCGGCCAGGCCAGCGCCAGCAGCAGCACCGTCGCCACCGCCCGCCCGGCCAGCAGCCCGCGCAGCCGCAACGAGAGCAGCATGTCCACGGCCAGCAGCAGCAACGCCGCCGCCAGCAGCCAGGGCCCCAGGTCCTGCTCCGCCGGCACCCCGCCGATGCCGAGCAGCCTCGCCCCCTCCGGCACCGCCCCGGCGGCCACCGGCGGTGGCACGTTGCCGCCCAGGTTCAGCGCCCGCCGATAGCCACCCTCGGCCGCCGTGCCGTACCAGCCCGGCGGATGCCGCGGCCCCGGCTCGGTCGCCGCCAGCTCCGCCGGCACCAGCGCCGCGGCCGCCGGTGGCGGCGCCCCCAGCCGGCCGAAGCCATCCAGGCTTTCCAGCGGCGCCAGCGGCTGCTCGCCCTCGGCGCCGTTGATCCCGGCCGAAAGCGCCACGATCCGCCGCAGCATCTGCACGAACAGGCCCGAAAGCGGCAGGTTGGACCAATCCGCCGTCGCGGTGACATGGAACAGCACCACCCGCCCGGCGCCGTGCGCCTCGGCGGTCACCAGCGGCGTGCCATCGGCCAGCCGCGCCCAGGTGCGGTCGCCCAGCCGCGGCCCCGGTTCGGCCAGCACCTGGCGTTCCACCGTCACCTCCTCCGGCACCGCCAGCCCGGCGAAGGGCGAGCCGGGCGGGAAGGGCGCCAGCCGCTGCGGCTGCTCCCAGGAAAGCGCGCCGCCCAGCTGCCGTTCGGCCCGCAGCTGCACCGGCAGCAACCCATCCGGCTTCTCCGCCAGCCGCGGCCCGGCAAACCGGATCAAGGTGCCGCCCGCCTCGACCCACCTGGTCAGGGCGTCGCGCTCGGCGCCCTCGGCCACCGGCCGATCCGCCAGCGCCAGCACCGCGATGGGCCGCTTCAGCAACTCCTCCACCGTGCCACGCCGGATCTCGGCATAGGGCTGCATCGCGCGCGAAAGGTAGAACAGGTCGCCGATCAGCGGCGCGTCGGCGGCCTCCTCGCTGCCCGGCAGCAGGCCCAGCGGCCGGCGCCGGAACCGCTCGTCCAGCAACTGCACGCCGCCGGCGCCGGCCTCGTCCTCGATCTCCAGCCGCACCACCTGGTTGCGCAACTCCAGCGGCAGGTCCAGCGCCGCCTCGCCCCGCGCCGCCCCGGCCGGCAGGGCCACCACC
>CAIMOR010000025.1 GCA_903843125.1 uncultured Rhodospirillales bacterium | reverse complement strand
GTCACCGGCTACACCATCTTCGCCTCCAACGGCTCCGACACCTACGTGTTGAACGGCCACGGCACGCTGAGCTACGCCAACTACGTGGTGACGGCCTCGCCGACGGTCGGCCTGACCTTCGACTTCGACCACACCACCGGCACCTTCGTGCTCGGCAAGAACGGCGGCAACAGCGACAGCGTCTCCGTGCTGCCGGCCACCATCATCGGCACCGCGCAGAACGACACCTTCCTGGTGGACAACCTGAACTCGGTTGCCGTGATCGATGGCGGTGCCGGCACCGACACGCTGAGCTTCCAGCACGTGACGGGCGGCGCCACGGTCGACATCCAGAACCACACCGCCAGCGGCGTCACCAGCTTCAGCAACATCGAGAGCTATATCGGCTCCGCGGGCAACGACAGCTTCTCGGACAACTCGGTCAGCGGCTTCACCATCTACGCCAGCCGCGGCACCGACACCTACAGCCTGAACAGCCACGGCACGCTGACCTATGCCGGCACCACGAGCCCGCTGACCATCGACCTGTCGGCCGGCTCCATCACCGGCAAGGTCGGCGGCGGCCACGACGTGATCTCCGGCCTGGCGCCGAAGATCATCGGCAGCGACGGCAACGACGTGTTCACCGCGGCGGCCAGCGGCAACGAGACGCTGGACGGCGGCCTGGGCGTGGACGTGCTGCACATCAGCGGCACCGAGGCGAGCTACTCCTTCACCAACAACAACGACGGCAGCGGCATCCTGTCCAAGGCCGGGCAGACCATCAGCTTCAGCCACATGGAATCGGTGGTGTTCAGCGATGCCACCCTGGCGCTGAGCACCGCGCCGCAGGACGACTTCTTCGGCGTCGGCCGCTCGGCCAGCCTGTGGCGCGCGGCCAGCGGCGACGTCTGGATCTGGAACAACCACGGCACCGGCACCGACGCCTATACGCACGGCACCGGCCTGGTCGACCCGGTCTGGCACGTGGTGGGCGTGGGCGACTTCGGCGGCGACGGCAAGGCCGACGTGCTGTTCCACAACAGCACCAACGGCGAGATCTACCTGTGGAACATGAACGGCGGCGTCATCTCCTCGCAGGGCGACATCACCAGCTCCGGCCTGCCGGTCTACCTTGACCCGACCCTGTGGAAGGGCCTGGGCGTGCGCGACTTCGACGGCGACGGCCATGCCGACGTGCTGTGGGAAGGGATCGGCACCGCCAATGCCGGCCAGGTCTACGAGTGGTCGATGAACGGCAATGCCATCATCAGCCAGGGCTCGGTCGGCAACGCGCCGGCGGATGTGGCGCTCTCGGGTGGTGGCTCGGCGTCCTACAGCCTGCTGGGCTTCGGCGACGTGAACGGCGACGGCAACAGCGACGTGGTCTGGTACAACCAGGGCGCCAGCAAGGTGCAGTACTGGTTCATGAACGGCCATGTCCACACCAGCGCGACCATCAGCATTGCCGCCAACCTGACCGTGAAGGGCGTGGGCGACTTCAACGGCGACGGCATCGCCGACCTGGTGACCCAGGCGGCCGACGGCACCGTGGTGATCGCCACGCTGAACAAGGACAACCTCGGCGTCGGCAATGGCGGCGTCGCCTCGCTGGATACCGTGGCGACCGTGGACCCGGCGGTGTGGAAGATCACGCAGGTCAATGACTACAACGGCGACGGCCATGCCGACATCATGTTCACCTCCACCGCCGGCGATGTCTGGGTGTGGGAGATGAACGGCAGCACCATCATCGCGCAGGGCTCGGCCGGCCATGTCGACCCGGCGGCCAACTGGTCCGTCTTCGGCTGAAGCCACGCCCCCTGCGGGCCTGAACCGCGGCCGGCCCTGGCAAGGGGCCGGCCGTTTTCAATTGGGGGCGCCCCCGGCGGCGAGGGTCAGCGCATCAGGCCCTGCAGCGTGGTTTCCATCTCGGCCAGGATGGTTGGGTCGTCGATGGTCGGCGGCACGGCGTAGGCCTCGCCATCCGCGATCCGGCGCAGCGTGGCGCGCAGGATCTTGCCGCTGCGGGTCTTGGGCAGCCGAGACACCACCATGGCGTCCTTGAAGGCGGCGACCGGGCCGATTCTCTCGCGTACCAGGCGCACCAGGTCCTGGGCGATATCGGAGTCGCCGCGGGTCACGCCGGCCTTCAGCACCACCATGCCGAGCGGCACCTGGCCCTTCAGGCTGTCCTTGATGCCGACGACCGCGCATTCCGCCACGTCCGGGTGGCTGGCGAGGACTTCCTCCATCGCGCCGGTGCTCAGGCGATGGCCGGCGACGTTGATGATGTCGTCGGTGCGGGACATCACCCAGACATAGCCCTCGGCGTCGACCATGCCGGCGTCGCCGGTGTTGTAGTAGCCGGGGAAGGCCTCGAGGTAGGATTCGCGGAAGCGGTCGTCGGCCTTGAACAGCGTGGGCAGGCAGGCCGGGGGTAGCGGCAGCTTCACCGCCAGGCTGCCGATCTGGCCCGGCGGCACCTGCTGGCCAGCCTCGTCCAGCGCCTGCACGTCGTAGCCCGGGCTGGCCTTGCCGCCGCTGCCGGGGCGCATCTCGAACAGGCCGAGGCCGCGGAAGCCGGCGGTGATGGCCCAGCCGGTCTCGGTTTGCCACCAATGGTCCACCACCGGCTTGCCCAGCAGGTCGTGCACCCAGACCTGGGTCGGCGGGTCGCAGCGTTCGCCGGCCAGGAACAGGGCTTCCAGGCGCGAGAGGTCGTAGCGGGCCAGCAGCTTGCCCTCGGGGTCTTCCTTGCGGATGGCGCGAATCGCCGTGGGGGCGGTGAACAGCACCTTGACGCCGTGCTGGGCGCAGACCCGCCAGAAGGTGCCGGCATCCGGCGTGCCGACCGGCTTGCCCTCGAACAGCACGGTGGTGCAGCCGGCCAGCAGCGGGGCATAGACGATGTAGCTGTGGCCGACGACCCAGCCGACATCGCTGGCGGCCCAGTACACGTCGCCCGCCTGGCAGCCGTAGAGCATGGCCATGGAGTTGTGCAGCGCCACGGCATGGCCGGCATTGTCCCGCAGCACGCCCTTCGGCTTCCCCGTGGTGCCGGAGGTGTACAGGATATAGAGCGGGTCGGTGCCGGCGACGGGCACGCAGGGGTGCGGCGTGGCGGCGGCTTCGGCGCTGAGCCAGTCCTCGTCGCGGCCGGGTTGCAGCGTGGCGGCCAGGGCCTCGCGCTGCAGCACCAGCACATGCGCGGGCTTGTGCGGCGAAAGGTCGATGGCGGTATCGAGCAGCGGCTTGTAGGCGATGGTGCGGCCGGGCTCCAGGCCGCAGGACGCGGTGAGGATCAGCCTGGGTTCGGCATCGGCGATGCGGGCGCCCAGCTCGGCCGCAGCGAAGCCGCCGAACACCACGGAATGCACCGCGCCGAGCCGGGCACAGGCCAGCATGCCGACCGCGGCTTCCGGCACCATGGGCATGTAGAGGATGACACGGTCGCCCTTGCCGACTCCGCGCGCGGCCATGGCGCCGGCCAGGCGGGCGACGCGGTCCTGCAGTTGGGCGTAGGTGGTGGTCTCGACGCGGCCGGTCATCGGGCTGTCCCAGATGATCGCGGCCTGGTTGCCGCGGCCGGCCAGCACGTGGCGGTCCACCGCGTTGTGGCAGGTGTTCAGCACGCTGCCGGGGAACCAGCGGCCATAGACCCCGGCGGAGGCGTCGAAGGTGGCGGTGGGCGCGGTGATCCAGTCGATGCCGCGGGCGGCCTGGGTCCACCAGCTCTCGGGGTGCTGCCGCCAGGCGGCATAGGTGGCGTCGTAGCCTGGTTCGGCCATGGTGGGTTCCTCCGCTGATCTTGGGCACAGGCTTGCAGGCGGGGCCGGCGCGGGCAAGCGCTGGGGCGGGTGGTAGGCCGGGCGGGACCGGGCGGCCTTGCGCTGGCGCAGCCGGCGGCGCACCGGGCATGAAAAAGCGCCGGGATCTGCACCCCGGCGCTGTTCCGTCCTGGCTGCTGGCGCGTCAGCGGCCGGCGTTTTCTTCCGCGAAGATGTCGCGGTCCTTGGTCTCCGGCACGAAGATGGTGCCGATGACGAAGGTGCCGACCGCGATCACGATCGGGTACCACAACCCGTAGAAGGGGTCGCCGCTCGACGCGTTCATGGCGAAGGCGGTGGCCGGCAGGAAGCCGCCGAACCAGCCATTGCCGATGTGGTAGGGCAGCGACATCGAGGTGTAGCGGATGCGCGTGGGGAACAGCTCCACCAGCGCCGCGGCGACCGGGCCGTAGACCATGGTGACGTAGAGCACCAGGATGAACAGGATCAGGATCAGGGTCGCGATCTGCGGCGTGAAGATGTCCCAGGGGCTGGTCATCTTGGCCACCGACGGGTTGGACGCCGCCGGATAGCCGGCCGCGGTCAGCGCCGCGGTCAGGCCGGCGGCGAAGGTCGGCCCGGCCTGGATGCTGGTTTCGCCAACGCGGACCACGGTGGGGCTGCCGGCCGGGGCCTCCTCATTGCTGTACCGCACCGAGGCCCGGGCGAGCGCCGCCTTGGCGACGTCGCAGGGGGTGGTGAAGCTGGAGGTGCCGGTCGGGTTGAACTGGAAGGAGCAGGTTGCCGGGTCGGCGGCGACCACCACCTGGACGCGCTGCTGGGCTTCGTACAGCGAGGGGTTGGCGGTATGGGCCATCCAGTTGAAGAGCGGGAAGTAGGTCAGCGCCGCCAGCAGGCAGCCGCCGAGGATGATGGGCTTGCGGCCGATCTTGTCGGACAGCCAGCCGAACACCACGAAGAAGCCGGTGCCGAACAGCAGCGACCAGGCCACCAGCAGGTTGGCGGTGTAGCTGTCCACCTTCAGCACCGCGCTGAGGAAGAACAGGGCGTAGAACTGGCCGGAATACCAGACCACGGCCTGGCCGGCGGTGAGGCCGAGCAGCGCGAAGATGGCGACCTTGGCGTTCTTCCAGACGAAGAAGGCTTCGGTGATCGGCGCCTTGGAGTGGGTGCCCTCGGCCTTCATCTTGGCGAAGGCGGGGCTTTCATTCAGCTGCAGGCGAATCCACAGCGAGACGCCGAGCAGCAGGATGGAGACCAGGAACGGGATGCGCCAGCCCCACTCGGCGAAGGCGGTCGGCCCATACTGGGTCTTCAGGATCTCCTGGGTGAACAGGATGACCAGCAGCGAGAGGAACAGGCCGGCGGTGGCCGTGGTCTGGATCCAGCTGGTGTAGAAGCCGCGGCGGCCATGCGGGGCGTGTTCGGCCACGTAGGTGGCGGCGCCGCCGTATTCACCGCCCAGCGCCAGGCCCTGGAGCATGCGCAGCGCGATCAGGATGACCGGGGCGAGGATGCCGATCTGGTCCGAGGTGGGCAGGATGCCGACGATGAAGGTCGACGAACCCATGATCAGGATGGTGACCAGGAAGGTCCACTTGCGGCCCAGCATGTCGCCCAGGCGGCCGAACACCAGGGCGCCGAAGGGGCGGACCAGGAAGCCGGCGGCGAAGGCCAGCAGCGCGAAGATGGTGCGCGTGGTCTCGTTGAACTGGGAGAAGAACTTGGCGCCGATGATGGCCGCCAGCGAGCCGAACAGGTAGAAATCATACCATTCGAACACGGTGCCGGCCGAGGAGGCCAGGATGACCTTGCGTTCCTCGGCGGTCATCGATCGGTTCGCCTGCTCGCCTGATGTGTGCGTTGCCATCCCGTGCCTCTTGCTTTGGAGTTGCCGTGGTTTCAGCCGGCCATGGCATGTGCGTTCGGCGCGGGCTCTCCCGGTCAATTGCGCCGCCTGGTCGTGTTGCCAAATTCGGGAGAAGTAGGGGGCAACGTCAACCAAGTGTTCCATAAATCATGGTAAGTTTTTACGTGCTTAACATTTCCTGCGCGTCATCTGAAAAGCTGTGAGTACCATAGCCGGATCGGAAGCTGCATCCGCGCCGGGCGCGGCCAGGGCGGTGGCACGGACCTTCGCACGCACAGAACTCGGCGTCATATCAGATGCTTGGAGCGGGCAGGGTGATGGTGGTCGGGCAGGGACAACCGGGGGTAGCGCTGTCCGTAGGGCTTACCCGGCCGACCCGGACCTTTCTTGGACCGCTGATGGCGATGTGCGGTGCAGCAAGATCATCCGAAATTACATGACAGAACAGCCATGTTTCGCAGCATCGTGATTTAACGTCGGGCGTAACCACCCTTGATACGGCGCGGCTGGCCGCCAACGCGCCGCGGGCCCAGCCCCGGCGGCGGCCGGGGCGGGCGCAACCGGCCGCCTGGGTGGGCTATTTGGTGACGAAGGCCTTCTCGACCACGTAGCTGCCAGGCGTGCTGTTGTTGCCCTCGACGAAGCCGCGGGCTTCCAGCAGCGGAATCATGTCGGCGTTGAACGCCTCGGAGCCGCACATCATCACCCGGTCGGTCGCGGGATGCAGCGCCGGCAGGCCGAGGTCGGTCGTCATGCGCCCGCTCTCGATCAGCGCCGTGCTGCGCTGCTGCACCGGAAAGGGCTCCCGCGTCACGGACGGATAGTACAGCAGCTTCGGCGCCACCATCTCGCCGAGGAACTCGTGTTCCGGCAGGTCGCGGGTGATGAACTCGCGGTAGGCCAGCTCGGCCACCTCGCGCACCGTGTGCTGCAGCACCACGCGGTCGTACTTCTCGTACACGTCGGGTTCGCGGATCAGGCTCATGAACGGGGCCAGCCCGGTGCCGGTGGCGAAGAAGTAAAGCGTCTTGCCGGGCAGCAGGTTCTCGGTCAGCAGCGTGCCGACCGGCTTCTTGCCGATCAGCACGGAATCACCGACCTGGATGTGCTGCAGGCGCGACGTCAACGGTCCGTTCTGCACCTTGATGGAGAGGAACTCCAGTTCCTCCTCCCACGGCGCGCTGACGATGGAATAGGCGCGGACCAGGGGTTTGCCCTCTACCATCAGCCCGATCATGGAGAACTGGCCGGCGACGAAGCGGAACGCCGGGTCCCGCGTGCAGCGGAAGCTGAACAGCTTGTCCGTCCAGTGATGCACCCAGGTGACCTTCTGCTCGAAGAAGGCCGGCGGCACTTTGGTTGCGGGGGCGGCGGGTGAGATGGCGTCCATGGGACCGGTTAGATGCTGCGATGCGGCGAAAAGTGCAACACTTGGGTGACAGCGGCTTTGACCTGGCGCAGACCCGGGGCAGGATTGCCACACCCGATGCAGGACCAGCCGCCATGACCCAGCGCCCAACCGGACCCGCGGTGGACCCGACGCCGAAGCCCCTGCCGGCCCGCGTGCCGCATCACGGCCGCTCGGTGGCGTTGGAGCCGCTTGCCGTCCCGCATGTGGCGGAGCTGTGGCAGGCCGCGGCCGCCGGCACGCCCCGGGGCGACGAGAGCTGGGACTACCTGGGCTACGGCCCCTTCGCGACGGAAGCCGCGCTGCGCAGCTTCGTCGGCGGCTTCGCCACCACGCACGACCCGATGGCCTGGGCGATTCGACCGCATGCTTCCGGCACCGCGGATGGCTGGCTGACGCTGATGGACATCCAGCCCGGCAACGCCGCGATCGAGCTGGGCAACATCTGGTTCGGCCCCAGGATGCAGCGCAGCCGCGCCGCGACCGAGGCGATGTTCCTGCTGATGGACCACGCCATGACGGCGCTGGGCTATCGGCGCCTGCTGTGGAAGTGCAACGCGCTCAACGCCCCGAGCCGCCGCGCCGCCGCGCGCCTGGGCTTCACCTATGAAGGTGAGTTGCGCGCGCACATGGTGGTCAAGGGCTGCCGGCGGGACAGCAGCTACTTCTCGATCCTGGACGAGGAATGGCCGGCACGCCGCCAGGCGATCCTGGCCTGGCTGGACGACGCCAACTTCGATGCCGAGGGCCGCGCCAGGGCGCCGTTGCGCCAGGGCTGACGCGTCAACGCTTCGCCGGTGTGAACGTTGTGCCGACCCTGGTTCTGCTGCATCCTCGCCGCTGACGAACCAATGGGTTTCCTCATGGCCGCAACCCCTGACGACAGTGTCGGCGCCTTCATCCCGGGGCCGCGCGCGGCGCTGGCCGGGGCGGCGGGCGGCCCGCTGGCGGGACTAGGCTGCGCGGTGAAGGACCTGTTCGACGTCGCCGGCCATGTCACCACCTATGGCAACCCGGACTGGGGGCGCAGCCATGGCGTGGCCGCGGCGACGGCGCCGGTGGTGACCAGCCTGCTGCAGGCCGGCGCCGACCTGAAGGGCAAGACCAAGACGGTGGAGCTGGCCTATGGCCTGACCGGCGAGAATGTCTGGCACGGCACCCCGATCAACCCCGCCGCGCCGGACCGCTTCCCCGGCGGGTCGTCCTGCGGTTCGGCCACCGCGGTGGCGGCGGGGCTGGTGGATTTCGCGCTGGGCTCGGACACCGGCGGCTCGGTGCGGATTCCCGCCAGCTACTGCGGCGTGTTCGGCATCCGGCCCAGCTGGGGCGCGGTGAACCTGGCCGGTGCCTGTGCCCTGGGGCCGAGCTACGACACCTGCGGCTGGTTCGCGCGGGAAGCCGCGGTGCTGGCCCGCGTCGGTCAGGTGCTGCTGCCGGTGGATACCTGCGGCGGGGGTGGCTTCGGCCTGGGCCCGCTGCTGAAGGTGGGTGATGCCTGGATCAACGCCGACCCCGGCACCGCCCGCGCCCTGGGCGCCGGGCTGGCCGCGGCCGAGGGGCTGCTCGGCCGGGCGCTGCCGGTGGAGTTGGCGCCCGAGGGCCTGGCGACGCTGTACGAGCACTTCCGCTGCGCCCAGGCCGAGGAAGCCTGGGCCACGCTGGGCGGCTGGATCGAGCGCACCGGGCCGGAATTCGGCCCCGGGGTGAAGGAACGCTTCGCTGCGGCGAAGGCGATGGACCCCGGCAAGGCCGCCGCGGGCCGCGCCTTTCGCCGGCTGTTCGCCGTGCGCATGCGCTCCCTGCTTGCCGGCGGCGCGGTGCTGGCCTACCCGACCTCGCCCAACCCCGCGCCGCGCCTGGGCATTTCGCTGGAGGCGCAGAACGCGGTGCGGGAGGCGACGATGGGGGTGACCGCGATTGCCGGCCTGGCCGGACTGGCCGAGGTGACGCTGCCGCTCGGCCGGGTCGAGGGCGCGCCGGTGGGGCTTTCGCTGGTGGCGGCGCCGGGGCGGGACCGCCTGCTGCTGGCGCTGGCGGTGCAGGTGGCGCAGGCGATGGGGCTGGCATGACGCCACCGCTTTTCCGGCCCGACATTCTGGTTTAGGCACTCTGCATGGTCATCCGCGACGCCCAGCCGGCAGACCTGCCGGCCATCACCGCGATCTACGCGCACCACGTGGCGTATGGCACCGGCACCTTCGAGGAGGTGGCGCCCGACACGGCCGAGATGGCGGCGCGGCTGCACAAGGTGCAGGAGCATGGTTGGGCCTGGCTGGTGGCCGAACAGGACGACCAGGTGGTGGGCTACGCCTACTTCACCCAGCTGCGCGACCGCAGCGCCTACCGGTTCAGCGCCGAGGACAGCATCTATGTCCGCGACGACATCCGCGGCCAGGGCGTGGGCAAGGCGCTGGTGGCGGCGCTGCTGGAACGCGCCGAGGCCTGCGGCTTTCGCCAGATATTCGCGGTGGTGGGCGACAGCGACAATGTCGGCTCCATCGGCCTGCATGTGTCGCTGGGCTTCCGCCAGTGCGGCGTGCTGAAGGCGGCCGGGCTGAAGTTCGGGCGCTGGGTGGACGTGGTGTACCTGCAGCGCAGCCTGGGCGGCGGCGACCGCGACGTGCCGGGCTGAGGCCGGGCCGCCCGCGCTGGCGCGGGGCCGGAGCCTGACCCGCCCAGGCGGCAGCGCCGCGCGACAGGACTCAGGAACCGTCCGGCGCTTCCGCCACCGGTTCGGCCGGGCGGTGCCAGGGCTGGCTGGTCTCCGCCAGGTGCGTGACGGTCTTCAGCAGCAGCCGGCGCAGCACGGTATCGGGAATCCGGTCGAACAGGTCGATCAGCGCTAGGCGCTCGACCGCGTCGCGGTCGCCGACGCGCAGCATGGTCGTGGCCCAGGCGCCCCTGCGCCGCTGGGAGGTGTCGATGCCTTCCAGCAGGTCCGGCACGGTCATGCCCAGCACCCGGCACATGCCGTGCAGGATGCTGATGTAGGGGCTGCTCAACCCATTTTCGTACTTGCCGACCTGCTGGATGGAGATGTCCAGCTGTTCGGCGACGTCACGCAGGCTAAGCCCCTGGCGATGGCGGCAGGCCCTCAGCCGGCGGCCGATCTCGACCTGGATCGCCTTGCGCCGGGCCTGGTCGTGCGCCCGCATCGGGTCCGCATGAATGGCGGGTCGCGCGTCGATGCAGTCACTCATCGCTGGCCTCGGTGCTGGCGGGCAGGGCAAGGTCGACCACGAGCCAGCGGCCCGGCG
>CAIMOR010000024.1 GCA_903843125.1 uncultured Rhodospirillales bacterium | reverse complement strand
GGTGCCGCGCAGGAAATGCGCCTCGGCCAGGTTCGGCGCCAGGCCCAGGGCGGTATCGGCGGCGCGCAGGGCCGCCACCGGCTGGCTGCCGCCCAGCAGCGCGGCGCCCAGCGCGGCGTGGGCGCTGGGGTCGTTCGGCGCAATGTGCGTGGCCTTGTGGCACAGCGCCACGGTGGCGCCGTAGTCGCCGCTGTCGGCGCGGGCCTTGGCCAGGTTCAGCGTGGCGCCGAGATGCGCGGGTTCCAGCTCCAGCGCCGCCTGCCAGGCGTCGATGGCGGCCGGCTTGTCGCGCACCTGCCACAGCGCGTTGCCCAGGGCGAAGCGGCTTTCGGCATGGCCGGGGCGGGCCTGGGCGGCGCGGGCCAGCAGGGGCGCCGCCTCGGCCGGGCGGGCGGTCTGCAGCGCCAGCATGCCGCACAGGTACAGCGCCTGCGGCTGGGCCGGGTCGGCGGCCAGCACGGCGTGGTAGCCGGCCTCGGCCGCGGCGCTGCGGCCGGCCTCATGGTGGGCCAGGGCGTCCAGCAGCCCCGGCGGGGGCAGGACGTCGTCCGGGGGGGTGTCGAGTGGCATGGCCGCAGGGTGCGCCGCCGCCGGTTAAGCTTCCGCGAAGGCGCCGGACTGCTGGCGCCACAGCCGGGCATAGACCCCGTCATGCGCCAGCAGCCCCTCATGCGTGCCTTGTTCCACGATGTGGCCGTGCTCCATCACCACCAGCCGGTCCATCCGGGCGATGGTCGAGAGCCGGTGGGCGATGGCGATGACGGTCTTGCCGGCCATCAGCTCGGCCAGCTGCTCCTGGATCGCGGCCTCCACCTCGCTGTCCAGCGCGGAGGTGGCTTCGTCCAGCACCAGGATGGGGGCGTCCTTCAGCAGCACGCGGGCAATGGCGATGCGCTGGCGCTGGCCGCCCGAGAGCTTGACCCCGCGCTCGCCGACATGGGCGTCGTAGCCGGTGCGGCCGCGCCAGTCGGCCAGCTGCCCGATGAAGCCGTCGGCATGGGCGCGGGCGGCGGCGGCGCCGACCATCTCGGGCGTCGCGTCCGGCCGGCCGTAGCGGATGTTGTCGCGGATGGAGCGGTGCAGCAGCGCGGTGTCCTGCGTGACCACGCCGATCGCGGCGCGCAGGCTCTCCTGCGTCACGCCGCCGATGTCCTGGCCATCCACGGTGATCCGCCCGGCCTCGGGGTGGAAGAAGCCCAGCAGCAGGTTCACCAGCGTGGACTTGCCGGCGCCGGAATGGCCGACGAGGCCGACCCGCTCGCCCGGCTTGATGGCCAGCTCCAGCCCGCGCAGCACGCCGACCTCCCGGCCATAGCCGAAGGTGACGTTCTCGAAGCGGATTTCCCCGTGTGGCGCTTGCAGCGCCACGGCGCCCGGCGGGTCCGGCGCGGTGGGCGGCACCGCGATGCTGCCCATGGCTTCCTGCACCACGCCGATGTTCTCGAAGATGGCAGTGACGTTGAAGGCGACCCAGCCGGAGATGTTGGCGATCTGCCAGGCCATCGGCAACGCGGTGGCCACCGCGCCCAGGCTGATGTCGCCCCGGCTCCACAGCCACACGCCGGTGGCGGCCGTGACCACCAGCAGCAGCGCATTCAGCGTGGAGAGCAGCGCGCCGTTCAGCGTCACCAGCCGCATCTGCGCCTGGAAGGCGGCGTTCAGCCCCAGCAGGCCATCGCGGGCGAAGGCATCCTCCTGGCTGGCGCGGGCGAACAGCTTGACGGTCTGGATGTTGGTGTAGCTGTCGACGATCCGTCCGGTCAGCTGGCTGCGCTGCTCGCTGGCGCGGCGGGAGCGGTCGCGCATGCGCGGCACCAGCCAGCGCAGCCACCAGGCGTAGAAGCCGAACCACACCACGATGGGCGCCGCCAGCCGCCAATCGGCATTGGCCAGCAGGCCGATGGCGGCGCCGCCATAGACCACGATGTACCAGACCGCATTGACCACCTGCACCACGGATTCCCGCAGCGCCGGCCCGGCCTGCATCACCCGGTTGGCGATGCGCCCGGAAAAATCCTCCTGGAAGAAGGGCAGGCCCTGGCGGACCACGTGCCAGTGGCTCTGCCAGCGGATCATGCTGGTGAAGGCCGGGTTGACCCCCTGGTTGATCACCAGGTTCTGCGCCGTGATCGCCAGCGGCCGGGCCAGGATGATCAGCGCCATGGTCGCCAGCGCCGGCCAGGCCTCGGCCCACAGCGCGCCCGGGCTGTAGCGGCCGAGCAGCGCGACCAGGCGGCCGATCATGGCGGGAATGGCCGCATCCGCCAGCGCCACCACGGCGCCGAGCACGACCATGGCCGCCACCAGGCCGCGCGCCTGCACCAGGAAGTGGCGGTAGAAGCCCAGCAGCGTGCGCGGTGGTGTCGTCAGCGGCACCGGCACGCCGAGCAGCCGCGCGGCGGGCTCGCCGGGCGGGGCGACGGGGTTCAGGAAACGCTCGATGAAGCGGACCAGCATGGCAGGACAACGCACCCGGGCGCTTCCGGCGTCAACCCCGCGCCAAGGCCCCCGCGCCAAGGCCGCAGGCGTTGGTCGCGCTCCCCCGCGCCAAGGCCGCAGGCGTTGGTCGCGCTCCCCCGCGCCAAGGCCGCAGGCGTTGGTCGCGCTCCCCCGCGCCAAGGCCGCAGGCGTTGGTCGCGCTCCCCCGCGCCAAGGCC
>CAIMOR010000023.1 GCA_903843125.1 uncultured Rhodospirillales bacterium | reverse complement strand
CGGCACGCTGGCGCATGCCGCCGGAGAGTTGCGCCGGGCGCGCGGTCTCGCGCCCCGCCAGCCCGACGGCCTCGACCATGGCGCGGGCGCGAGCGAGGTCGGCCGGTTGGCCGCGCAGCCGGGCGCCGAGCGCGACGTTGTCGAGCAGGGAGAGCCAGGGCAGCAGCAGGTCCTGCTGCGCCATCCAGGCGAGGCGGCCCTGCACCGGGCCGCTGTCCGTGGCGGCGATGCTGGCGCCGGCGGGCAGCGGCAGCAGGCCGGCCACCAGCCGCAGCAGCGAGGATTTGCCGGAGCCGGAGGGTCCCAGCAGCACGGTGGTGCGGCTGCCGGCGATGGCCAGGCTGAAACGGTCCAGCACCGGCCAGCCGCCGATCGTCAGTCCGGGTATCAGGAGGTTCAGCCCAGGCGCGCCCATCGATCCCTACACCGGTGCTAACCGGATCAGGTTCCAGGGGTCGCGGCGCGCGGCGCCGCCTCTCAGCCCCCGATGGGCTCCCCCCGATGACAGTTCCGGGTATGGGGCCGGGGCGGAGAGCGCGCAAGGGGCGGCGCTTGCGCCGGCGCGGCGGCGGGGCATATCGGGGCCATGCCGCCAGCGCCTCGCCTTATCGCCGCCGAGATCTATCGCCATTCCAGCTATGGCCCGAAGCACCCGCTGGCCATCCCGCGCGTCTCCACCGCGCTGGACCTGGTTCGGGCGCTGGGTTGGCTGCCGGAGGAGCGCTTCCATGAGTCGCCCCGCGCGACGCCCGCGCAGTTGCAGCGCTTCCACACGGCTGACTACATCGCCGCGCTGCAGCGGGCCGAGGCGACGCAGGCGGTGGACGCGGCCGACCGGGCGCGGCACCACATCGGCAACCACGGCAACCCGGTCTTCGCCGAGGTCTTCGCGCGGCCGGCGACCTCGGCGGGCGGCACCATGCTGGCGGCGCGGCTGGCGCTGGAGGGCGGCGTGGTGCACCAGCTGGGCGGCGGCACGCACCACGGCCAGCCGGACCGGGCCAGCGGCTTCTGCTACACCAACGACGCCGCGCTGGGCCTGCTGACCTGGCTGGATGCCGGGCTGGACAACCTGTTCTACCTGGATATCGACGCCCACCACGGCGACGGGGTGGAGGACGCCTTCCGCGACGACCCGCGGGTGTTCACGCTGAGCCTGCACGAGGCCGGGCGCTGGCCGCATACCGGCACCCTGGCCAACCAGGGCGCGACCCACCGCAACCTGCCGATGCCGCAGGGGCTGAACGACACCGAGTTCGCCTGGGCGATGCATCACGTGGTGCTGCCGCTGATCCGGTCGCGGCAGCCGCAGGCCATCATGCTGCAATGCGGCGCCGATGGCCTGGAGGAGGACCCGCTGGCCCGCCTCTCGCTGTCCAACAACAGCCACTGGGGCCTGGCGGCGGCGCTGCGTGAGATGGCGCCGCGGCTGGTGGTGCTGGGCGGCGGCGGGTACAATCCGTGGACGGTGGCCCGCTGCTGGGCCGGAGTGTGGGGCGCCCTGAACGGCTTCGCGGTGCCGGAACGCCTGCCGCAACCGGCCGAGGCCGTGCTGCGCGGGATGGGTGCCCGGCTTGAGCGCGCCGCCTGGCGGGAGCCGCCGCCGCACTGGTTCACCACGCTGCGGGATGCGCCACGCCCGGGCAAGGTGCGGGCGGAGGTGATACGGGTGTGCAACGCGGCGCTGGCCGGCTAACTTCCCGACGCACCGCGAGAGGAAGCGCCCGATGCTCACGCTCTATACCGCCGCCGGCACCTGCGCCCTGGCAACCCACATTGCACTGGAGGAAGCCGGCGCGACGTTCGAGCTGGCGAAGGTGGATTTTTCGCAGGCGGCGCAGCGTTCGCCGGGCTACCTGGCGGTGAACCCGAAGGGCCGGGTGCCGGCGCTGGCCACCGACCAGGGCGTGCTGACCGAGACGCCGGCGCTGCTGCTCTACGTGGCGCAGATGTATCCGGCGGCACAGCTGGCGCCGCTGGACAACCCCTTCCTGCTGGCCCGGATGCAGGCGTTCAACAGTTATCTGTGCGCCACCATGCACGTGAACCACGCACATGGCCGGCGCGGCGCGCGCTGGGCGGATGAGGCGAGCAGCCATGCCGACATGCTGCGCAAGGTGCCGCAGACCATGGCCGAAAGCACGGCGCTGGTGGAACGCGAACTGCTGGCGGGGCCCTGGGTGCTGGGCGCGCAGTACAGCGTGGCGGATGGCTACCTGTACACGCTGACGCGCTGGCTGAAGGGTGACGGCGTCGCCGTGGCGGACTACCCGAAGCTGGCCGCGCACATGGCGGCGATGGAAGCCAGGCCTGCCGTGCAGCGGATGCTGGCGGCCTACTGATACCGAGAGCAGATCCTCGGGCCGGCCGTGTCGGCCTGCTCGGCCCTTGATTGCTGAGCGGAAGCCTTTGGCCGGCTTGGCTTCGTCGGGCGCACCGGAAGCCCCCGGAGCGATGCATCGGCGCCTCGGCACTGCCGAAGCCTCGTGCCGACGGTCATGCGTCGAAGGCCGATCCGCCGCGGCGGAGCCGAACGCCGGGGGCGTGGAGCAGCCGTTCCGGCACCTACCGCCCGGCCAGGTCCAGCATCGCCCGCGCGAACGCCTCGGGCGCTTCCTGCGGCGGGTTGTGGCCCACCTTCGGCAGCACCCGGCGTTCGTAGCGGCCGGTGAAGTGCGGCGCGGCGGTGTCGGTGGCCGGCAGCGGGCCAACGCCATCGGTGGCGCCATGCAGGTTGATGGTGGGCACGGTGATCCTGGGCTGGGTCGCCAGCGCCGCCTCGATGGCGTCCAGCGCGGGGTCGCCGGCGGCATAGCCGAAGCGGTGGCGGTAGCTCTGGATCACCACGTCGACGTAGTCCGGGTTGGCGAAGGCGGCGGCGGAGGCGGCGAACTCGGCCTGGCTGAACGCCCAGTCCGGCGACCATTGCCGCCACAGCAGCTGCGCGATGGCGTCGCGGTTGGCCTGCAGCCCGGCGCGGCCACGCTCGGTGTGGAAGTAGTACTGGTACCACCAGCGGGATTCCTGCTCCGGTGCCACCGGATGGACCGCCGCCGGGATGTTCTGGATGTTGTAGCCGGTGCAGGTGGCCAGGCCGGCGCAGCGTTCCGGCCACAGTGCGGCGACCACGCAGGCGGCCCGGCCACCCCAGTCGTAGCCCCCCATGACGGCGCTCTCGATGCCCAGCGCGTCGAGCAGGTCCAGCAGGTCCTTGCCCAGCGCGGCCTGCTGGCCGGAGCGGAGGGTCTCGGCGTGCCGGAAGCGGGTGGGGCCGTAGCCACGCAGGTAGGGCACCAATACGCGCATGCCGGCGGCAGCCAACAAGGGCACCACCGCGTCGTAGCCGCGCGGGGAGAACGGGAAGCCGTGCAGCAGGATGGCCGGCGGGCCGTCGGGCGGCCCGGATTCCTCCAGCGCAATGTCCAGGGTGGCGGTGCGGACCAGTCGATGCGGTGTCATCCGGGGATCATGGCGCGGTCCGCGGCGTCATGCCATCCTGTGCCGATGCAACGCCGCCATCTCCTTGCCCTGCTCCCCGCCGCCCTGGCCTGCCAGGCCGCGCGCGCCCCCGCCCTGGCCCAGACCGGGCCGCAGCCGAAGCTGCCGATGGAACCGCTGGTCATCGTCGGCCGCGACGGCACCCGCCACGCGTTCAACGTGGAGATGGCGCTGTCGGGCGAACAGCAGATGACCGGGCTGATGTTCCGGCCTTCCGTGCCGGCGAACGAGGGCATGCTGTTCGACTGGGGTGCACCGCGCGAATCGGCGATGTGGATGCGCAACACCATCACCAGCCTCGACATGGTGTTCATCAACCAGGACGGCACCATCCGTCGCATCGCCGAGCGCACCGTGCCGCAGTCGCTGGCCACCATTCCCAGCAATGGGCCGGTGCGGGCCACGCTGGAACTGGCCGCCGGCACCGCCGAACGCCTGGGCCTGCATGTCGGCGACCGGGTGGAACAGCGCATCTTCGGCACCGCGCGGTAGCGCCCGGGCGGCACCTGCGGTCAGGCGGCTTCCACCGCCCTGACCACGGCATCCTGGAAGTCCTCCACCCACCAGTCCTGCCGGCCCAGCGGGTTGCCGCGGATCATGCTGCGCAGGTTGTGGCGCCAGAAGGCGCGGCGGTCGCGGTCCTTCGCCAGTTCCACCGCGGTGCGCAGGTAGGCCGCCGGGCTGAAGCAGGACAGTCCGGGCAGGCCGGCGTTCAGCAGGTTGGAATGGCTCAGGCGTTCGAAGAACGCCTCGCCGACCAGGGTGACGGTCGGCACGCCCATCCACAGCGCCTCGCACGTGGTGGTGCCGCCGGTCTGCGGCAGCGTGTCCAGGGCGATGTCGATGCGGTTGTAGTGCGGCAGGTGGGCGGCGCGGATCGCCTCGAATTCCAGCCGTTCCGGGGCCACGCCCTCGGCGGCGAAGGCGGCGCGCATGTTGGCCTGGAACGCCGGCGTGCTGGCCTCCGGGCGGACGAACAGGAAGTGCGATCCTTCGACCTGGCGTACCACCTGGGCCCAGAGCCTGAGGCAGGCCGGGTTGTACTTGTAGGGGTTGTTCATGGTGCCGAAGGTGATGTGGCCCTGGCGCTGCTCGGGCGTGCCGGGCTCGATGGCGATGCGGCCGTCGAAGCCGAGGCGGCCGAGCACCACCCAGCTGCGCGCCAGCAGGAAGGGCTTCTCGATCAGCAAGGCCGGGTCCGGCGGGCGGATGTGGGGGTCGACCAGGATGTGGTCGATGCTCTCCGGCCCGGCCGAATGCGGGTAGCCGAGCCAGCTGGCCTGCAGCCGGGCCGGGCGCCAGGCCATGACCTTCAGCTTGTTCATGTGGGTGGTGCCGCCCAGTTCGAACAGCATGTCCAGGTCGTCGTCGGCGATCATCTGCGCCGCCTCGCGGTCGCCGATGCCGGGCGCCAGGCGGAAGCCGTCCACCTTGCTGCGGATGAAGGCCTGGACTTGGTCCTCCGGCCCGCTGTTGAAGCTGTAGCAATGCAGCTCGAACCGCTTGCGGTCGTACAGTTCCACCAGTGGCAGGGCGAAGTAGCTGACCGGGTGGTTGCGCAGGTCGGACGACATCAGCCCGACACGCAGCCTGGCCCGGCCGCCGCGCACCGCCGGGCGGGCCAGCGGGCTCTGCGCCGCCAATGCATCCACGCCGCGGCCCCAGCGGCGATGGTAGTCCACCAGCAGGCGGCGGTGCGCCGGGGTCTCGGCCTGGGCCATGTGGTAATGCAGCGCGGAGATCTGGCCGGTGCTGCTCCAGAACTCGCCGAGTTGCTCGAAGCTGCCGATGGCGCCGGCGGCGGCGAAGTCGCCGGAACGGTGCAGCACGTTGCGCACCACCCGGCTGTCGCGCAGCAGGTCGCCGCCCATGGCGACGCGGCGCTTGGCCAGGTCATAGGCGCTGGCGATGTTCGCGGCTTCCGCCGGGCCGCGGGTGCGGTCCAGGCTGTCGATCAGCTCGGTCATCAGCGTGGTGTTGCCGGGGTCGGCGGCCAGGGCCTGGCGCAGCAACGCGTTGCCCTGGTCGCGGTCCTCGGCCAGTACGCCACGGCCCAGCTCGGCGGCGATCCAGGCCTGGTCAGGGTAGCGCTGGCGCAGCGCCTCCAGCATCGCCTGCACCTCGTCGGCGCGGCCGGCGCGGCGCAGCAGGGTGGCGCGGGCCTCCACCAGCGCCTGCTGGCCGGCGATGGCGGCGGGGGCACTGGCCAGCAGCTCCAGCGCCTCGGCGCCGCGGCCCAGTTCGTCCAGCACGCCGGCGGCGTTGACCCAGGCGCGGACATTGCCGGGCTCCAGCTCCTGCGCCCGGCGGAAGCAGGCCAGCGCGGCCTCGGTCTCCCCGGCGATGCGGCGTGCCGCACCCAGCAGGCGCTGGTGCTCGCCCACGCGGGGTTCGCGGCGGCATAGCCGTTCGGTCACCTCCACGGCGCGGGCGGCGTCGCCGGTGAGCAGGTGGGTGTTGGCCAGGTTGATCAGCGGCGCGACGTTGGTGGGTTCCGCCTTGGCCGCGCGTTCCAGCGCCTGCACCGCCTCGGGGTAGCGCCCGAGGCTTTTCAGCAGCACGCCGAGCAGGTTGTTGAGCGGGAAGTTGCCGGGGTGCCGGGCCAGGCCCTGCTGCACCTGGGCCAGGGCTTCGTCGTAGCGGCGCAGCTCGAACAGCATCACGCCCAGGTCGAAGGCCAGGCTGCGCGGCAGCGCCTCCCGCGTACGGGCGGCGGCGGCCTGGGCGCGCAGCAGCAGCGCAACCGCCTGGGCGCGCTGGCCGGCGCGCTGTGCCGCGGTGGCCTGCGCCAGCAGGGTGCGGACCGGCAGGTCGGCGGCTGGGGCGGGCGGCGTGCCCAGGGGCATGCCCGAGGGCGTGCCGGGGGGGGTACCGGCGGGCGTGCCAGGGGGAGGAGCTGGCTCGGGCATGGGCGGTCCGGTGCGGCAGAACGGGCGCCAAGGTGCATTGCGATCGAGGCTTGTCAATCGGCGGTGTGGCGAGGCTGTTGGTAGGCGCCACGCTTGCGAAGCAACGGCGGAGCCGGTAGTCACGGGGGCCGGCCCGGGGCGTAGCTCAGTCTGGTAGAGCGCTACGTTTGGGACGTAGAAGTCGCAGGTTCGAATCCTGTCGCCCCGATACCGGCCCCGTTGTCGGCCCGCTGGGCCTGGCTGGATGCAGATGAGGATTGCCTGATGTCGCTGGTGTTGCCCGTTGCCCGCATCTTCGTGCCGCCGAAGTCCGCCATGCAGTCCGGGCGGGCCAATACCCAGGGCTGGATGCTGACCTTTCCGCCGAGCGAGCGGCTGCGCGTGGACCCGCTGATGGGCTGGACCGGCAGCGCCGACACCGCCAAGCAGGTGGGGCTGCACTTTGCCACCAAGGCGGAGGCGGTGGCCTATGCCGAGGCGAACGGCATCGCCTACGTGGTCGAGGAGCCGAAGCCGGCCAAGGCGATCAAGCCGAAGGTCTATGCCGACAACTTCAAGTTCGGCCGGACCGAGAACTGGACTCACTGACCTCAGGGGGCCAGGTCCCTGGCCCTTGGGCAGGTTGCCGGGCGGATCGGCGGCGGTCCGGCCGGGTGGGTTAGCGTCCTTAGCTCAACTGGATAGAGCCGCCGACTTCTACTCGGCTGGTTGGGGGTTCGAGTCCCTCAGGGCGCGCCAAAGCTGCAAGGGTGGGGTTGGGCTGCTCAATCCAGCTTGATGCCGGCGTTGCGCACCACCTCGCCCCAGATGTCGTAGTCCGCGGCGATGCGGGCGCGGAAGGCCGCGGTGGCCAGCGGCGCCGGCTCCATGCCCAGCACGTGCAGCCGCTCCAGCGCCTCGGGGCTGGAGTAGCCCTGCACCATCGCGTCCGACAAATGGGCGACGATGGCGTCCGGCACCCCGGCCGGCACCTGCAGGCCCCACCAGACCAGCGCGGCGAAGCCCGGCAGGTTGGCGGCCTCGGCAACCGTCGGCGCCTCCGGCGCGGCGAACCAGCGGGTTTCGCTGGTCACGGCGAGCAGCTTGAGCTGGCCGGCCCGGATGGCGGGCAGGTAGGCGGGCAGGTTGTCGTTGGTCAGGTCCAGTCGGCCGGCCAGCAGGTCGGTCAGCAGGGGCGCGGTGCCGCGATAGGGCACGTGCTGCATCTTCACGCCGGCCTTGAAGTTCAGGTACTCGGCGATCAGGTGGCCGGAGGTGCCGTTGCCGCTGCTGCCATAGGTCAGGCCCGGTTCGCGGCGGGCCAGGTCCAGCGCCTCGGCCAGCGTGTTCGCGGGCAGGTCGGCCCGGGCGATGACGGCGTTGCAGACGTGGCAACCCTGCGCCACGCCAACCAGGTCGCGCATCGGGTCGTAGCCCAGGTGATGATAGAGGTGCGGCCCCATGGCCACCGCCGAGGTGGTGTTGATCAGCAGGGTATAGCCATCGGGGTCGACATGGGCGGCCAGGTCGGCCCCCAGGTTGCCGCCGGCGCCGCCGCGGTTCTCGATGACCACCTGCTGGCCGAGGCGGTCCGACAGCAGCTTGCCGGTCAGGCGCCCCACCGCATCCGTGGCGCCGCCGGGCGGGTAGGGCACCACGAGGCGCAGCGGGCGATTGGGAAAGCGCGCGACGATGGCCGGCGCGCCGGGCGCCTGCGCCAGGGCAGACGGGGCCAGGGCAGGCGGGGCCAGGGCCGGAATCGCCAAGGCGGCAGCGAGGACCGCGCGGCGGGTGATGGGCATGGGCTGCTTGGGCTGCATGGGCCGCAAGGCAGCAAGTTCCATGCCGCCGGCGTCGCTGTCGAGCCCGCGCGGGCGGCGGCCGCCGCAGCGGCGCCGGTGCTGCCAGCCGCGCGGCGTTGCTGCTTCGCGGCGTGCTTCGATTCAGCGCAGCCCGATGCCGACCTGGCCGGCCGGCGGCCGGGTGGTTGTCACGCACGCGGCACGCAGCCTAGCGTGCGCGCGACAGGCGATGAGTTGGAAGGTCGGCAATGGGCAAGGCGACGACGCAGGCGGAGCTGGTGCTGACGCAGGGCCGCATTGTCACCGCGGATGCCGCCTTCTCGGTGGCCGAGGCGGTGGCGGTGCGCGACGGGCGCATCCTGGCCGTGGGCCGCAACGACGAGATCGCCGCGCTGGCGGCGCCCGATGCCGAATGGATCGACCTGGCCGGCGCCACGGTGCTGCCGGGACTGATCGACACCCATGCGCATGTGGAGGACGCCGGCCTGCTGCGGGTGACCATCGGCTTCGAGGGCGTCGGCAGCGTGGCCGAGGCGTTGGAGCGCGTGGCCGGGATGGCCGCGCGCACGCCCCCGGGGCAGTGGCTGCGCGGGCGCATCTGGCACCCGATGGCGCAGCTGGCGGAGAAGCGCTTCCTGCATCGGCGGGAGCTGGACCAGGCGGCGCCGGAGCATCCGGTGAGCCTGCCGGTCGGCCACTTCACCCTGGTCAACAGCCGCGCGCTGGCGCTGGCGGGGATCACGCGCGCCACGCCCGACCCGGAAGGGGGCACGATCCACCGCGACGCCGATGGCGAGCCGAACGGCGTGCTGGAGGAACGCGCCGAGGACCTGGTGAACGGCCTGCTGCCGCCCTGGAGCACGGCAGAGCGGCAGGCGCAGCTGCGGGACGCGATGGCGCATTTCAACAGCCATGGCCTGACCGGCGCCATCAGTGCCGCGGTGAATCCGCTGGACCTGCGCTGCTGGCAGGCGCTGAACCGGCGCGGCGCGATGACGCTGCGGCTCGGCATCATGTTCGCGCCGACCGGCGGGCTGAACCCGACCATGACACTGGCGGAGTGGGAGCATTTCTTCGCCCATATCGGCGTAGCCTCCGATTTCGGCGACGACTGG
This sequence comes from uncultured Rhodospirillales bacterium, assembly GCA_903843125.1. Classification (GTDB taxonomy): domain Bacteria; phylum Pseudomonadota; class Alphaproteobacteria; order Acetobacterales; family Acetobacteraceae; genus CAIMOR01. Next base: position 20,338 of record CAIMOR010000023.1, on the reverse strand, counting down.
CTGCGCATGGCGGCGGTGAAGCTGCAGATCGATGGCGGCATGACGCTGCGAACCGCCGCGATGCGGGAAGGCTATCCGGGTGCGCCGGACTATCACGGCGTGACGGTGCTGGAGCAGGACAGGCTGGACGCGCTGGTCGCCATCGCCAACCGGGCGGACTGGCGGGTCGGCATCCACGCGGTGGGCGATGCCGGGGTGGATGCGGTGCTGGATGCCTATGCCCGCGCCGACGCGGAGAAGCCGATCCGCGACCGGCGCTTCATCATCATCCATGGCAGCCTGATGCAGCCGGACCAGATGCACCGCGCCAAGGCGCTGGGCGTGCGGGTGGACACGCAATCCGCCTTCCTGTGGGACAAGGGGCCGGCCATTGCCCGCCACCTGGGCGAGGCGACGGCGGCGCGGGCGATCCCGCTGCGCTCGCTGATCGACATCATGGGGCTGGACCTGGTGGCGCAGGGAACGGACTACCCGATCAACCCGCTCGACCCCTTCGGCAACATCAGCGTCGCCGTGACGCGGCGAGACCGGCACGGCAACCTGTTCGGGCCGGGCGAGGCGGTGACGCGGGAGGAGGCGATCCGGCTTTATACGAGCGCCGCCGCGCGCTACGGCTTCGCCGAGGATCGCGTCGGCTCATTGGAGGCGGGGAAATACGCCGACATGGTGGTGCTGTCGGACGATATCCTGGCGGTGCCGGATGAGCGGCTGCGCGAAATCCGGGCGGTGCGCACCATCGTCGGCGGGCGCACCGTGTTCACGGCCTGACCAGGCCCAGGTGGTCGCGCAGCGTGGTGCCGGCGTAGTCCTCCCGGAACAGGCCGCGTTGCCGCAGCAACGGCAGCACTTCCTCGTTGAACTGCACGAAGGCGGCGGGGAACCAGGGCGGCAGCACGATGAAGCCATCGGCCGCGCCGGTGGTGAACCATTCCTCCAGCGCGTCCGCCACCATGACCGGCGTGCCGCACAGCACCCAATGGCCGCGGGCGGCGGCGATGAGGTTGTAGAGGTCGCGCAGCCGCATGCCCTCCCGCCGCGCCATGGCCAGCAGGGTCTTGGACATGGCATGGCCGCCCTGGGTCTCGCCCAGCTCCGGCACGGGGCCATCGAGCGGATAGCCGGAGATGTCGTGCCCGAGGCGGACCGAGACCAGCGTCAGCGCGTCGGTGTCGCCGACGAAGGACTGCAGTTCGTCCAGCAGCGCGCGGGCCGCGCCGGGGTCGCGCCCGAGGACGGGCATGACGCCGGGCAGCAGGTGCACCTGGGACGGGTCGCGGCCGAAGCCGGCGACCTGGCGCTTGAAGCCGGCGTATTCGGCCCGCGCCTCGTCAAGGTCATGCGCCACGGCGAAGACCACGTCCGCGGTGCGCGCCGCCAACGCCTGGCCCGCCGCCGAGCCGCCGGCCTGGATGATGACGGGGCGGCCCTGCGGGCAGCGCGCGGCGTTCAGTGGCCCCTGCACCTGGAAATGCGCGCCGATGTGGTCGATGGCGTGCAGCCTGGCCGGGTCCACGTAGCGGCCGGTGGCGGCGTCGGCGATCAGCGCGCCATCCTCCCAGCTGTCCCACAGCTTCGTGAGTACGTCGACGAACTCCTCGGCGATGGCGTAGCGCTCGGCGTGGGAGGGATGCGCGCGGCCGTAATTCGCGCCGGCCTTCAGGTTGGCGCCGGTGATGATGTTGATGCCGGCCCGGCCGCCGCTGAGGTGGTCCACGCTGGCGAACTGCCGCGCCACGGTGAAGGGCTGCGAATAGGTGGTGGAGATGCTGGCGCCGAGGCCAATGCGGCGCGTCGTCTGGCTCAGCGCCGAGACCAGCGCGACCGGCTCGATCCGCGCCAGGAAGGAGGGGTGGTCGCCCGCCGCGGCGTGCAGCCCATCGGCGATGAAGAACAGGTCGTACTTCGCGCGCTCGGCCTCGGCGGCGATGCGCAGCAGCACCGCGGGGTCCTGGTTGCTGCGGTCGGCGCCGGGCATCCGCCAGCCGGCGCTGTGGTTGCCGGTGCCCACCGCGAAGACACCCAGGCGCATCTGCCGTGGCATCAGTCGTGCCTTGCCGCGATGACCTCGACCTCGACGCGGATCGCCGGGCTGGCCAGTTGCGAGACACCCACCAGCGTCATCGCCGGGCTGCAGCCGTCGAAGAATGGCTTGCGCGCCGCCGAGCAGGCCGGCTGGTCGGCGATGTCGACCAGGTAGGTGGTCATCTTGACCACGTCGGTCATCCGCATCCCGGCCTCGGCCAGCAGGATGGTGATGATCTCGAAGATGCGCGTGGTCTGCGCGGCGACGCCGTCCTCGATGGTGCCATCCGCGCGGGCGCCGACGATGCCGGCGCTGTAGACGGTGCGGGCGCCGGCGCGCACCTCGATGGCGTTGCTCCACGGCCCCGGCGGCGGGCGCAGCAGCGGCGAGCTGAGGCGGCGATGTTCGGTCATGGCGTTCCCTTCATGGCGGTGGCTGCCGGTCTCCAGCGGAGCAGCCGGCGTTCCAGCCGGCCCATGGCGAGCTGGAACAGGTAGCCGAGCAGCGCGATCATCATCAGGCCGACATACATGTCGGTCACCTCGAACACCTGCCAGCTGCGCCAGACCAGGTAGCCCAGCCCGGCATCGGTGCCGAAATTCTCGGCGATGACGACGACGATCAGCGCCATGCCGAGGCCGAGCTGGCAGCCGGCGAAGATGCTGGGCAGCGCGCCGGGCAACGCCACGCTGGCATAGGCCTGCAGGCGGGTGGCGTGCAGGTTGCGGGCAACGTCGAGGTAGATCCGCTCGATGCCCAGCACGCCGGCAATGGTGCTGAGCAGCAACTGGAAGAACACGGCAATGGCGACGATGATCCACTTAGACGGCTCGCCCAGGCCGAAGATCATCATGATCAACGGCAGCAGCGCCACCTTGGGGATCGGGTAGATCGCGGCGATGGCCGGCTTCAGGAAGGCGCGCACCCATGGTGAGAGGCCCATCACCAGGCCGAGCAGCAGGCCCGGGACGGCCCCGAGCACGAAGCCGATCAGCACGCGCTGCAGGGTCCAGAAGGTGTGCTGCAGCAGCATGCCGGTCAGCAGCATCTGCCACAGTGCCACCAGTACGTCCGATGGCGCCGGGAAGAAGCGGGCGTCGAGCCATGCCAGGCGTACCACCGCCTCCCACCCCAGCAGCAGCAGCAGCGGCGAGGCGACGGCGAGCAGCGCCGGCGAGAGATGCAGCGCGGTCTCGGCCGGTGCCGGGCGGATCAGCACGATGTCGGGCGGCCGATCGCTCATGCCGCGGGCCGCACTTCGTCGCGCAGCAGCTTCCAGATCTCGTGGTTCAGGCGCACGTAGTCGGGGTGCTGCTTCAACTCCACCACGGAGCGGGGGCGGGCGAAGGGTACCGGGATATCGGCCTTGATGCGGCCGGGGCGGGCGGTCATCACCAGCACGCGGTCGCCCAGCACCAGGGCTTCGTCGATGGAATGGGTGATGAAGACCACGGTCTTGCGCTCGGCGCTCCACAGCCGCAGCAATTCCTCCTGCAGCAGTGCCTTGTTCTGTTCGTCCAACGCGGCGAAGGGCTCGTCCATCAGCAGCAGTTCGGGGTCGTTGGCGAAGGCGCGGGCGACGCTGACGCGCTGCTTCATGCCGCCGGAGAGCTGGTAGGGGAAGGCGTCGGCGAAGCGCGCCAGGCCGGTGAGGTCCAGCAGCGGCGCGATGCGGCGGGCACGCTCGGCGGCGCCGATGCCGCGCAGCCTGAGGCCGTAGCCGACATTCTGCCGCACCGTCATCCAGGGGAAGATGGAGCTTTCCTGGAAGATCATGGTGTTCAACGGGCGCGCGGGGTCCTGCTGGACGATGGCGACTTCGCCGGTGCTGGGGGTCTCCAGACCGGCGAGGATGCGCAGCAGCGTGGTCTTGCCGCAGCCGGAGGGGCCGACGATGCAGACGAACTCGCCAGGCGCGATGGCGATGTCGATGCGCTCCAGCGCCGCGAGCGCACCGAAGCGGCGGGTGACGGCGCGGATGGCGATCTTGTAGTCGCTCCTCATCCGTAGCGGCCGAGGTCGGCGACGGCATCCGCGGCGTAGCCCTGGTCGATGATCAGCGACATGTCGATGGCCTGGCGCTGCCGGCCGGAGGCGACGTAGTAGGCCATGTCCTGCGCCAGGCCGGCCGTGTTGACGCCGCCATTCGGGTCGATGCCCGGGAAGCGCATGCGGTCATACAGCGCCGGGGTCTTCACCGCGGTGTGCTTGGTGAGGATCTCGACCAGGCCGGCGCGGGGCACGCGGCCGTCCAGCGCGTCGTTGTAGAAGCGGGCACCCTTCAGGTAGGCGCGCATGAAGGCCTGCGCCGCGGCGCCGCGCTTCAGCAGGCTGGGGCCATAGACCAGCACGCCATATTGCTGGTTGGGATAGACCTCGTCGGCGCGCTTCCAGACGCGCGCCGTGCCGAGTTCCTCGGCCCGCGTCGCCAGCGGCTCGATCAGGATGCCGGCGTCGATGGCCTTGGTGCCGAGGCCGGCGAGGACGTCGGGGTAGGAGAGGTTGACGAAGTTGATGTCGCGCTCGGCGATGCCGTTGGCGGTGAGCAGCTGGTGCATCATCGCCTCGTTGGCGACGCCGTTCATCCAGCCGGTCAGGCCGAAGCGCTTGCCGCGCAGGTCGGCGGCGGTCTTCACGCCGTCGGCCAGGTCGGCGCGGACCATGATGGCCTGGTAGCCATGGCCGGGCGGCGTGCTGCCCTTGTCCGCCACCACCTTGAAGCCGATGCGCTGGCGGGCGGCGTTGTACAGCGCCACGGCCGGGCTGTCGCCGGCGGCGTCCACGGCCTCGCTGGCCAGGGCGGCGTGGATGGCGGCGCCGGTGTCGAGCTGGGCGATCTCCACCTCCAGCCCCTCGGCGCGGAACCAGCCCTTGTCCAGCGCGACGAACAGCGCGCCATCCGAGATGGAGTTGAACACCACGATGCGCAGCTTGACCGGCTGCGCCACGGCAGGCGTGGCCAACAGCAGGCCGGCGAGGGCGGTGCGGCGCTTCATGGGGTGCTCCGTGCGGTGGCGCCGGCGGCGAAGTCGGGGGCGAAGGCGGCGCCCTCGCGGCGCACTCCGGCAACGTGTGGCGGGCCGAAATGCGTCGGGAACAGCAGCGTGCCGGTCTCGGCGCAATGCTCCAGCACGCGGCGGCGTGTGGTGCGTGCTTCGTCGGCGCATTCGCAGAAGGCCGAGTTCATCGCCGGCGCATGGAACTGCAGCGGGTGATGCACCACGTCGCCGCAGAACAGCGCGCTGCGGCCGGGCGCTTCCAGCCGCAGCACCACGTGGCCCGGCGTGTGGCCGGGGGCGGGGTCGACGAACAGGCCGGTGTCCAGTTGCACCGCGCCGTCCAGCAGGTCCACCAGGCCGGCGGCGACCACCGGCAGCACGCTGTCCGCGTAGACCTCTGCCCGCGGGCCGGGCGTCTCGGCGGTGGGGCGCCAATGCTCGTGCTCGGTACGAGAGAACAGGTAGCGGGCGTTCGGGAAGGTCGGCACCCAGCGGCCATCCAGCAGCCGGGTGTTCCAGCCCACGTGGTCGGCGTGCAGGTGGGTACACAGCACCATGTCCACCGCTTCCGGCGCCACGCCCACCGCGGCCAGGCGTTCCAGGAAGGGGGTGTTCAGCATGTGGAAGCGCGGGTTGAACGGGCGGTTCTTGTGGTTGCCGGCGCAGCCATCCAGCAGGATGGTGCGGCCGTTGTGGCGGATCAGCCAGCTGTGGATGCTGGAGATCAGCCGGTCCTGCACGCGGTCGTAGTAGGTGGGCTCCAGCCAGGCGCTGTGCGTTTCCAGCAGGCCGCGGTCCAGCCCGGGGAAGAAGGCGTCGGGCGCCATCGCATTCGGCCCGAGCTGTTCGGGGATGCGCAGGATTTCGGTCTCGCCGATGCGCCAGGCGGCCATGGCAGCACTCCGTTCAGCGGCCCGGATGGTGCTGCCCGAAAGTTTGACCTGTCAACGCTTGATCCTTGAGAATGCGCGACTTTCATGCCAGCCTTAACCGCAGATGGCCAAAGATGCAGGCAGCAGGACGCGGATGAAGGCAGCCCCGGCACGCCCGGCGCCCCGGCGCGGGACGCCGAGCTCCTGGCTGACGCTGGACCCCGCCGGCGAGGGCCTGGCGGTGGAGGATTTCCTCACCATGCGCCTGGCGGCGGTCAGCGCCACGCTGCATCGGCGCGTCACCAGGGCCTACCTGGAGGATAGCGGGCTCAGCCTGCCGGAATGGCGCATGCTGACACTGCTGGACCGGCATGGGCCGGTTTCCGCCCGGCGGGTGGCGCTGTTCTCCGGCATGGATGAGGCGCAGATCAGCCGGGCGCTGGCGCAGTTGATCGCGCGCGGGCTGGCGGCGCGCGACGGCGCCGGCAAGGCGGTGGCGCTGACCGAGGCCGGACGCACGCAGTTCCAAGCCTTGCTGCCGGTGGCGCGGCGGGCCCAGGCGCACCTGCTGGCCGGGCTGACGCTGGCGGAACGCCGCGCGCTGGGCTCGGCGCTGGGCAAGCTGGCGCTGCTGGCGGAACGCTTCGCCGCCGACGGCGAGGAGGCAGCGGCATGAGCGGCGTGGACTTCCGGCTGCGGCCCTTCATTGCGCGGCCGCCGCGGGCGCCATGGCTTGTCGCCGCCCTGGCCGGCGCGGCTGCGCCTCTGCCGTTCAGCGGCGAGGCGGGGGTGGATGTCTGCATCATCGGCGGCGGGTTTTCCGGGCTGTGGACCGCGCTGCGGCTGCGCGAGCAGGATGCGGCGCTGAGCATAGCGGTGCTGGAGGCGGACCGCTGCGGCACCGGCGCCAGCGGCCGCAACAGCGGCGCGGCGGGGCATTGGTGGACCAGGCTGCCGCTACTGCTGAAGTGCCTGGGGCGCGAAGGCGCCTTGGCGGTCATCGCGGCCAGCGAGGCGGCGGTGGAGGATATCCATGGCTTCGTGGCGCAGCATGGCATCGCCTGCGAGGCTCGGTTCGAGCGCTCGGTCTGGGCGGCGACGGCACCGGGGCGGCCGGGGGCCTGGGGGCCGATGTTCCGTGCCGCCGAGGCCGCCGGGGTGACCCCGCCGCAGCGCCCGGTGCCGGCCGAGGAACTGCGTGCGCTCTATGGCGACGCACCGTATTTTGCCGGGGTGATGGAGGAGCGCGCCACCAGGCTGGACCCGGCGGCGCTGGCGCGCGGGCTGCGGCGCGTGGCGCTGGCACAGGGCATCGCGGTGCATGAGGGCTCGGCGGTGACGCGCCTGGCCTCCGCGGACGGCCATGTGCTGGTGGAGACCAGGGGCGGGCGCATCCGCGCGCAGCAGGTGGTGCTGGCGGCCAACGCCTGGATGGCGCAGCTGGCGCCGTTCCGCGATGAGGTCATGGTGCTGTCCTCCGACATGGTGGCGACCGACGCCATCCCGCAGGTACTGGCGGCGCGGGGGCTGGCGGGGCGGCCGGGCGGGACCAATTCGCGGATGATGCTGAACTATGGCGGGGTGACGCCGGCGGGGCAGGTCTACCTCGGGCGCGGCGCCGGGGTGCTGGGCTTCGGTGCGCGGATCGGCGTGGGGATGCACCATGCGCCGCGGCAACTGCGGGAGCTGGCGGCCGACTTCCGGCACCTGTACCCGGAACTGCACGACCAGGCCTTGCCGCATGGCTGGGGCGGGCCGATCGATCGCTCGACGACGGGCATGCCGCAGTTCGGCACGCTGGCGGCAGACCCGCGCATCCACTACGCCATCGGCTATACCGGCCATGGCGTCGGCGCCACCGCGCTGTGCGGGCGGGTGCTGGCCAGCGCCGTGCTGGGCAAGCGCGACCGCTGGCACGAGATTGGCGCCCTGCTGGGCCGGGTGCGCAATGGCCGCTACCCACCGGAGCCGCTGCGCTACCTGGCCGCCTCGGTGGTGCAGGCCGCGGTGCGGCGCAAGGAGATTGCCGAGCGCGACGGCCGGAAGCCGTCGCGGCTGGACGTGAAGTTGGCGCCTTGGGCGCTGGCCACGCTGCCGGCCAGGCGTTGAACAACGGAACAAGGAACCGACCATGCCGAAGCAGATCATCACCTCGGCGGGCGCGCCGACCACCGGCTTCACCAGCGTGGCGAAGCCGGCACCGATCGCGCAGGCCATTCGCCACGGCAACATGCTGTTCGTCTCCGGCCAGGGGCCGCTGGACCCGGCGACGAAGACCGTGGTGGAGGGCGATATCGAGGTGCAGACGCGACGCACCATGGACAACCTGCTGAGCGTGCTGGCGGCCGCCGGCGCCACGCTGGCCCATGTGGTCAACATGCGCGTGGTGCTGCGGGAGACCGCGGATTTCCCGCGCTTCAACGAGGTGTTCGCCGAATACATGGCCGGCGAGAAGGTGACGCGCACCTGCATCGGCGCCACGCCGCACCGCAAGGGGGTGAACGTGGAGATCGATTGCGTGGCGATGTTCGACTGAACGGGAGAACGATGATGAGCAGGATGCCGATCGTCAGCCTGGCGGCGACCATGGAGAAGCTGGCCGGGCAGGAGAAGCGCGTGGAGGTGTTCTGGCAGCACCCGCAGAGCATCGCCTTCATGGCGCGCGGGCGGGAATACCGCAGCGAGTTCCACATCAACCCGGTGGACGAGGTGATGTTCCAGGTGAAGGGCACGATGAACCTGCACTGGCGCACCGAGGACGGGAAGGAAGAGATCGCCGTGCTGCCGGAAGGCAGCATGATCTACACGCCGTCCGGCATTCCGCATTCCCCGCGGTTTCCGCCGGATGCCTACGCCGTGATCATGGAGATGGCGCGCGCGCCCGGCATGGTGGACCGGTTCCAGTGGTACTGCCCGGCCTGCGACAAGCTGCTGCATGAGGAAAGCGCCGTGGTCGGGGAATACAGCGCCGACCCGGTGGGCCAGGCCTACAAGGCCTTCTTCGGCAGCAAGGCGCACCGCACCTGCGAAGCCTGCGGCCACGAGATGCCGGTGCCCCCGGGCTTCGGCGGATGAGCAGCGTTACCCTGGCGCCAGGCTTCGAGGGCTGGTTCGTGCCGGCGGCGCCACCGGCCGGGGCCAGCGTGCTGCTGCTGGCCGAGATGTTCGGGGTGACGCCGGCAATGCAGGGCAGCGCCGCCGGCTTCGCCGCCGCGGGCTATCAGGCGCTGGCGCCCAACCTGTTCTGGCGCAGCCGCCACCCCGGCGTGCTGCGGTACGAAGGGCCGGAGCGGCAATGGGCGTGGGAACGGGTGCAGGCGTTCGACGCCGGCCTGGCGATGGCGGATATCGCCGCCGCCGTGGCATGGCTGCGCGCGCATACCGGCGGACTGCCGGTGGTGGCGGTGGGGCATTGCATGGGCGGTCGCCTGGCGGTGCAGGCGGCGGCGCAGCTGGGCCTGGCTGGTGCCGCAAGCCTGTACGGGCTGGGGCTTTCAGCCGATGCCGCGGCGTTCCAGGCGCTGCGCTGCCCGGTGCAACTGCACTACGGGCTGGCTGACGAACACGTGCCGGCCGCCGAGATCGACGCGGTACGGAAGTTGGTGCAGGGCAATGCCTTGGTGACGCTGCATGGCTATGCCGGCGCCGGGCATTCCTTCTGCAACCCGGCGCGGCCGATGTTCGACGCAACGCAGGCCGCGCTGGTACAGGCCCGGACGCTGGCGATGCTGGCCGAGGTGGCCGGCACCTGAACCAGGCGCGCGGTTGCGACCAGGGGCGCTCAGGCCTTCAGGTTGACCTGCTTCTTGCCGGCATCGCCGTCGTTGTCGGCCTTGGCGGGCGCGGCAGGGGCAGCGGAAGTCGGGGCGGGCGCGGCCGGGGCCGGGCCATGCTTACCGTGCGGGTGGGCGACGTGCGGCGGGGTGGCGCCGGTAATGCCGGAGATGGTCAAGGCTGGCTTCCTTCAGGCAGGGGGCCGAGGAGCGGCCCCCGGGGAACCATCCCAACCTAGGCGGGAGGAGCTAAGGCCCCGATAACGTCGCCGGCAGGTCGCGGTCGGCACGGCAGCGCATCAGCGGCTGTATTTTCTGGCCGAACTTGTCCAGGCCGGTCAGGAAATCATCGAAGGTCAGCATGATGCCCTTCACGCCCGGCATGGCGGCGACGTCGTCCAGCATCTCGGCGCAGCGGGCGTGGCTGCCGACGATGGTGCCCATGTTGAAGTTGATCGGCGAGGCCGAGCGCAGCACCGCGGCGGCCATGCTGGTGGCCTGCGTGTTGGTGTCCTCGGCCGCCTTGCCGAGCAGGTGGGCCAGGGCTTCCTTGTCGGCGCCCTCGCAGTAGAGGTCCCACTTGGCCATGGCGGCCTCGTCGGTGTCCTCCGCGATGACCATGAACAGCATGTAGCTGCCGACATCGCGGCCGGTCTTGGCGGCATGGGCCAGCATGCGGGCGGGAACGCCGGCCGATTTGGTCGGCTCGTTGACGCCTTCGCCTAGGGCGAAGTTGTAGTCGCAGTACTCGGCGGCGAATTCCATGCCGCGGTCGCTTTGTCCCGCGCTGACCAGCTTGATGGGCGAGGCCGGGCGCGGGCTGAGCTTGCAGGCGTCCATCTGGAAGTATTCGCCCTGGAAGTCGGAATGCCCGGTGGTCCAGAGGTCGTGCAGCACCCGCACGTATTCGGTGCTGTAGTCGTAGCGCTTGCCGAAATGGGCATCGCCTGGCCATAGACCCATCTGGCTGTACTCTATCTTGTGCCAGCCGGAGACGATGTTGACGCCGAAGCGGCCGCCCGAGATGTCCGAGATGGTGGTGGCCATGCGGGCCACGATGGCGGGCGGAATGGTCAGCACGGCGGTGGAGGCGAAGAGTTTTATGCGGGTGGTCACCGCGGCCAGGCCGGCCATCAGCGTGAAGCTTTCCAGCCCGTGGTCCCAGAACTCGGTGGTGCCGCCGAAGCCGTGCAGCTTGATCATGGAGAGCGCGAAGTCGAGGCCGTAGCCTTCCGCCTTCTGCACCACCTGGCGGTTCAGCTCGAAGCTGGGCATGTACTGCGGCGCGGTGGCCGAGAGCAGCCAGCCATTGTTGTTGATGGGAATGAAGACGCCGATGTCCATGGCCGCACCCCGCGATGTGAGCGTGGGGCGCAGCAATGGGCGTGCCAGTCAGCTCCGCTCCAGGTCCCAGAACACCGACATTTCCTTCACGCCGCGGCGGATGCCCGCGCGATAGGCCGTCTGCACCAGGTATTGGCCGAGCGGGACATAGGGCAGGTCGGCCAGCGCCTGCTGCTGCAGGGCGCGGGCGGCGCGCTGCTGGGCGGCCAGGTCGGGGGCGTCGAACCAGTCGGCGCGGCGGGCTTCCAGCGCCGGTGAGTCCGCAAAACCGAACGGCCCCTTGTTGCCGCGCAGGTAGGTGTTCACCGCGGGGTCCAGCGTCTGCAGGCCGACGCCACCGATGGGATAGACGCTCCAGCCGCCCTCGCTGACGGGTTGCGGGCGCATGCGGCGGCCCATCATGGTGGCCAGGTCCATCTCCTGAAGCTCCGCATTCATGCCGCAGCGGCGCAGCAGGTCCACGGTGACCAGGCCCATCGCGCGGACGAAGCCGACATCGCCGGCGGTGATGACGACCACCTTCTCGTTCGCATAGCCGGCGGCGGCCAGGGCCTGCTTCACCTTCTCCGTGCTGCGCGGCGTGTTGAGCGCGGCCAGGCCGGCGTCATTCGCCAGCGGCGTGCCCGGGCAGAAGAAGCCGAGGCCGGTGCGCCACAGCGCGGGGTCCTCGCCCATGGTGGCGATGCAGTAGTCCTTCTGGTCCACCGCACCCAGGATAGCCTGGCGCACCGCGGCGTTGTTGAACGGCGGGTGCAGGTGGTTGAACTGCAGGAAGCCGACATAGCCGGTGCTCTCGCAGGGCTCCACCACCAGCGCGCGGTTGCGCTTCAGCGGCGCCACGCTGTCCGGGGAGACCTGGTTCCACCAGTCGATCTCGCCGGCGACCAGGGCGTTCTGCGCGGTGCTGCCATCCGGGATGATCTGCCATTCCACCCGCTCCAGCGAGACGTGCTTCGGCCCCGCGGCGAAGCTGGGCGTGCCCTGGGGGCGCGGCACGTAGCCGGCGAATTTCTCGAAGCTGTAGCGGGTGCCGGCGAGGCCCTCGGCCGCGAGGTAGCGGAAGGGGCCGCTGCCGATGGGGTCGCGGATGAACTGCCCGCGCGGCGTCAGCGCATGGCGTTCCGGCATGATGGCCGGGATGAAGCCGGTCAGCTTGGCCAGCGCATCCGGCAGGCGGGGGAAGGGGCGCTTCAGGCGGAAGACGATGTCGCGGTCGCCGTCGGCGACGCATTCCTCGGTGGCAGCGAACAGCGCCTGGCCGTAGCTGTCGATGGCGCCCCAGCGACGGAGCGAGGCGGCGGCGTCCTTGGCCAGCACGCGCTCGCCATCATGGAAGCGCAGGCCTTCGCGCAGCCGCAGCCCCCAGCGCAGGCCGTCCGGGCTGGTGGTGAAGCCCTCCAGCATCTGCGGCTGTGGGCGCAACTGGGCATCCAGGCCGAACAGCGTATCGTACAGCATCAGCGCGGCGTCGCGGGTGATGCTGCTGGGCGTGCCCATGGGGTCGAGCATCGAGAGGTCGGCGAAGGGCACGAAGCGCAGCGGGCGGCCGCGCTGGGCGTGGCCGAGGCGCGGCGCCGCCAGCGCGCCGGCGGAGGCGAGGAGCGTGCGGCGCGCAATCATGCCGGCACACCATTGAAGAAGTTGACGACGTGCTGCGCAGCTTGGGTGGTTTCCTCCAGCACCAGGTGGCCGGCATCCGGCAGCACCGCCAGGCGGGCATCCGGCAGGGCGGCGAGCCAGCGTTGCGCATGGGCCAGCGGGCGCAGCCGGTCGTGCTCGCCCCATACCAGTTGCACCGGCATGCGCAGGCGGTGCAGCCAGCGCTCCAGCTTGGGGTTGCCGCTGGGCTTTTCCCACACCACGCGGGCGATGGCGGTCTGCTCGCGGTAGCGCAGCGTCATGAACTCCAGGTCGTGGCTGGCGGGCATGAAGGGCTGCAGTTTCTCCGGGTGGTGCATCAGCAGGCCGGGCACGTCCCGCGGATGGGCGGAGAGCAGGTCGGTCGAGGGCGGGTCCCGCACCACCAGCCCGGCGGGGCCGATCAGGGCCAGCTTGGCGATGCGCTCGGGTTGCAGAATGGCGGTCTCGGCGGCCATCCAGCCACCGAAGGAATAGCCGGCCAGGTGGATCTGGCCGAGGCCCAGCGCGTCGAACAGGTCCAGGCAATGCAGCGCGTAGTCGCCAATGCAGTCGATGCGCTTGTCGTCGTCGCTCTCACCGAAGCCGGGGTGGTAGGGGATGATGACACGGTGGGTCTTCGCCCAGTCCTGCGCGAAGGCGAAGCCGGTGAAGGTGCCGGCGCCGTGCAGGAACACCAGCGGCGTGCCTTCCCCCTTGCTGTGCACCACGGTGCGGATGCCGCCGAGCGTCAGCTCATGCCGCTCGAAGCCCGCCATGGTTGCCCTGGCTTTTTCCAGTGTCGCGCTCATTCGCCATCCCCCAAGCCTGCCGCAAGTATTCGCTGGCCGGGCTGCCGGGGTCCAGGGTTAAGATGCCCGGCGCGCCACGGAGGGAAACAGCATGCCGATCCTGCCGAATACCGAGTTCTTCGCCTGGCACTTCATGCCGTATTCGAAGCTGCCGGAGAATGTGGCCGACTACGAGAGCCTGTGGGTGGATTTCCCCAACAAGCTGTTCGATGCCAAGGAAGGCAACGCGCTGTACAAGCGCTACCTGGATGAGATGGTGATGGCCGAGAAGCTCGGCTTCGATGGCCTTTGCGTCAACGAGCACCACGCCACCGCCTACAGCATGATGCCGGTGCCGAGCATCATCGCCGCCGCGCTGATCCCGCAGACCACGCGGGCCAAGATCTGCGTCATGGGGACGCCGCCGGGGCTGGACTACCCGCATCGCCTGGCCGCCAGCTACGCCATGCTGGACGTGATGAGCGGCGGCCGGCTGGAAGTGGCCTTTCCGCTGGGCACGCCGATGGAATACTGGGCCGGCACCGCCAACCCGGTGACGGCGCGGGAGCGCTTCCAGGAAGCCCTGGATGTGATCCTGCGCGCTTGGACCGAGGATGGCCCGCTGCGGCATGAGGGCCGCTTCTTCAACTACCGTTTTCTGAACCTGTGGCCGAAGCCGATGCAGCAGCCGCATCCGCCGGTGTACCTGGTGGGCTCGGGCAGCCCGGAGACGATCGAGCTGGCGGCGGAGCGCGGGCTTGGCTATTCCAGCACCTTCAGCCCCATTGCCAACCAGCTGGCCGCTCAGGCGCGGCTGCGGGAGCGTGCGGCGGTGCATGGCCACACCATTCGGCCGGACCAGTTGCCGATGGTCTGCATGGCCTATGTCGGCGAGACCGACGAGGAAGCGATGGCGGAGATGCTGCCGCACATCAAGTTCTTCTTCAACACGCTGACCCGCGCCGGCCGGTTCATCGACGCGCCGGGCTATCTTTCGCTGGAGGAGTTCAAGCGGCGCAACGGCAAGATGCTGCCGGACATTCACGGCAAGTTCGACTGGGAGGCGATGCAGGCCAATTTCCGCGTGGTGGCCGGCAGCCCGAAGACGGTGGCGGATACGGTGGAACGCTGGGCCGAGGAAGCCGGCAGCAGCCGCGTGATCTTCCAGATCCATCGCGGCGACATGCCGCAATGGAAGGTGGTGAAGACCATCACCGGCCTGGCGCAGCAGGTGATTCCGGAGCTGAAGCGCCGGCGCGATGCCGGGGTGGAATTGCGGGCCGCCGCCGAGTGACCTTTTCACTGGTCGGGCGCTGCGCCCGCACCGGGCAGTTCGGCGCGGCCGTGACAACATCCTCGATCGCGGTCGGCAGCCGCGTACCGTTCTGCGCGCCGGGCGTGGGCGCGGTGCTGACCCAGCACCGGACCGACCCTCGGCTGGGGCCGCGCGGGCTGGCGCTGCTGCGCTCCGGCTGCTCGGCGGAACAGGCGTTGGCGGCGCTTGTGGCGAGCACACCGGACCATCAGTGGCGGCAGTTGGCGGTGCTGGATGCCGAAGGGCGCACCGCGCATTTCCATGGCGCCCGGGTGAAGCCGAGCCTGGAAGCCGCGCATGGGCCGGACGTGCTGGCGCTGGGCAACATCCTGGCCAACGACCGCGTGCCGGCGGCGATGCGCGACGCCTTCGTGGCCAGCGAGGCCGAGCCGCTGGCCGAGCGCCTGATGCGCGGGCTGGAAGCGGGCCTGGCGGCAGGTGGCGAACCTCAGCCGGTGGTTTCCGCGGTGCTGCTGGTGGTGGAGCGCGAGGACTTCCCGCTGGTGGACCTGCGGGTGGACCTGCACCCGACGGCGGTAGCGGAGTTGCGGCAGATCTGGGACGCCTACCGGCCTTCGGTCGCGGAATTCGTGGTGCGCGCGGTGAACCCGGACGCGGCGCGGTAGCCGCGTCCGGGAAAGGCCCTACTGCGCGCGGATCAGCTTGCCCGGGCGGGCGCCGGTCTCGACGCCGCGCTCGAAGATCGGCACGCCGCTGCACAGCGTCATGTCATAGCCGTCCACGTGCTGCACCAGGCGGCGGCCACCGGCGGGCAGGTCGTAGATCATCTCCGGATGGTGCAGCCGCAGGTGGTTGAAGTCGATGACGTTGACATCGGCCTTCTTGCCCACGGCGAGCCGGCCACGGTCCGGCATGCCGAAGAAGTCCGCGGTTTCGCTGGTGCTGCGCTTGACCAGGAATTCCAGCGGCAGTTTGTCGCCACGGGTGCGGTCGCGCGCCCAATGGGTCAGCATGAAGCTGGGCAGCGAGCTGTCGCAGATGACGCCGCAATGCGCGCCGCCATCGGAAAGGCCCAGCACCGTATGCGGATCCGTGATCATCTCCCGCACCACTTCCAGGTCGCCATGCACATAGTTGGTGACGGGGAAGTAGAGCATCCGCCCGCCATCACCACCCGTGAAGTAGTCGTAGCAGAACTCGGCGGGGGTCTTGTTGGTGCGGGCGGCCATCGCCTCGATGCTGCGCTCCGGCGGCGGCTCGTAGTCCGGCGTGTCGCCCAGGATGTACATGCGGTCCCAGCGGGTGGCGATCTGGCGGGACAGCGGCGGCAGCACGTCCATCAGGCGCGGCGAGGCTTCCTCGCGCAGGATCGCCTCGCGCACCTCGGGCTTGCGCAGCTCGGCGAGTTGCTCGGCCGGGGTCAGGTGGGCCAAGGCAGCGTAGCCCTCTCGCAAGGCGAAGGGGTTGAGCGACGTCGTCAGGCCCAGGATCAGCCCCACGGTGCGGCCGGCGACCTGGGCGGCCAGCGGAATGCCCTGGGCGCGGGCGGCGCGCACGCCGTCCATCAGGCGGCGCCAGCGGCTGGGGTCGTAGCTGCGGTCGGTCAGCAGGAACCACATCGGCCGCTTCGTCGTACGGGCGATCTCGGTCATCCATTTGAACTCGGCGGCTTCGTCGTCGAAGTCGCTGAGCATGCCGAAGGTGCCGCGCCCCGCGCGGGCCATGCCACGGCCGATCTCCAGCAACTCGATCTCCTCGGCGTAGCGGCCGGGCACCAGCTGGCCGTCCGGGGTCTTGTGCTGGTCCGTGCGGCTGGTGGTGAAGCCGAAGGCGCCGGCGCGCATGGCTTCCTCGGCCAGCCTGGACATCAGCGCGATGTCCTCGGCGGTCGCGTTCTCGCGGTTGATGGCGCGCTCGCCCATGGCGTAGACGCGCAGCGGGTGGTGCGCCAACTGGGCGCCGACATCGATGGTGCGCGGCAGGCGGGCAAGGGCGTCGAGGTATTCCGGGAAGCTTTCCCAATCCCACTTCAGCCCTTCCGCCAGCGCGATGCCGGGGATGTCCTCCACGCCTTCCATCAGGTCGATCAGCGCCTTGTGGTGCTGGCGCTTCACCGGCGCGAAGCCGACGCCGCAATTGCCCATGAGGATGGTGGTGACACCGTGCCAGGAGGACGGCGCCAGCACCGGGTCCCAGGTCGCCTGGCCGTCATAATGCGTGTGGACGTCGACCCAGCCGGGCGTGACCAGGCGGCCATCGGCCTGGACCTCCCGCCTGCCCGGGCCGGCCTTGCCGCCCACCTGGGCCAGGCGGTCGCCGTCGATGGCGATGTCGCCGGCATAGGCGGCGGCGCCGGTGCCGTCGACGATGGTGCCACCGCGGATGACGATGTCGTGCATGCTGCTGTCCTCGGACCTCTTCGCCGCAGCATGGCCCCGCAGGGGTGGTACCGCAACCTTGCCAAGGTTCGTTATGGATATGGCCACCTTCCCGCGCTACAACCTGGGCGAGCATAGCCGCGAGAGTCTGCCATGAGCCTCAGCCTGCGTTTGCCGCCCTGGCCCGACAACCTGCGTTCAGCCTGGCTGGCGCTGGGCTTCATGGTCGGGCTGGGCTGCATCATCGGGCTGGTCGGCTCGGCCACCGGCGTGATCGGCAGCCCCTCGCCGCCGGCGGCGTTCGATGCCTATGTCAACCTCGGCTCCCGCGCCGGGACCGAGGCCCTGGCCCGCGACCTGAACCAGCAGCACCCCGCCGGGACCGACCTGGTGCCGCTGCTGAACCGGCTGCGGCGCGCCGGCTTCGACTGCCGGGCGGAATACCGGCAGAACAATAGCTACGGCTGCAGCTACAACCGTATGATGAGCGACCGACGTGTGGCGCGGATCGATGCCACGATTGCGACCGACGGCCTACGGGTCCAGGGCATCGTGCCGGTGCTGGTGGTTTCCCCGCGCTGAGCCGATGCGCCGGCGCGCTCCGGGCATTGCCCCCCTTTCGCTGCCGGGCGGCCACGGGCACATTGGCCGCAAGGTGTTGAGGGACTGAGCCGAGGCTTGTGGCGATTCCGCCCAGGCCAGTCAGGCCCCAGGGCAGGGAATGGCAGCATGGACGGCGGCGCGCGCCTCGTGACGAGCATCGAGGCGGTGGAAGCGGGCCTCGATGATTGCGGCTATATCGCCAGCCGGCAGATCGCCACCGCCGTGTTCCTGGCGCAGCGGCTGCACAAGCCCATCCTCGTGGAAGGTCCGGCCGGTGTCGGCAAGACCGAGCTGGCCAAGGCCGCCGCGCAATGGCTCGGCCTGCCGCTGGTCCGCATGCAGTGCTACGAGGGGCTGGACGAGAGCAAGGCGCTGTACGAATGGAAATACGGCAAGCAACTGCTCTACACGCAAATCCTGAAGGACAAGTTGGCGCCGATGCTGGGCGATGGCGAGGGGCTTGAGGGGGCGCTCGCAAAACTGCACGGCGTGGGCGACATCTTCTATTCGGAGCAGTTCCTGGAGCCGCGGCCGCTGCTGAAGGCGTTGCAGCAGCCGCATGGCGCGGTGCTGCTGGTGGATGAGGTCGACAAGGCCGACCAGGAATTCGAGGCCTTCCTGCTGGAGGTGTTGAGCGATTTCCAGGTGAGCATCCCGGAGCTGGGCACCATCGTGGCGCCGGTGCCGCCGCTGACGATATTGACCAGCAACAACCTGCGCGACCTGGGCGATGCGCTGAAGCGGCGCTGCCTGCACCTGCATATCGGCTTCCCGGCGCCGAAGCTGGAGGCGCGCATCCTGGCCACCCGCGCGCCGGAGGCCGAGGAAGGGCTGCGCCGGCAGTTGGTCGCCTTCGTGCAGGCGCTGCGCGGGCTTGAGTTGAAGAAGCTGCCGAGCGTGTCGGAGACGATCGACTGGGCGCGCGTGCTGGTGCTGCTGCACGCACGCGAACTGGACACGCAGGTGGTGCGGGATACGCTGAACGTGCTGCTGAAGTACGAGGTGGATATCGCCGCGGTGGAGCCGCAGCTGCTCGCCATGGTGGACAAGGCCCGGGCCGATGCGCTGACGCCGAACTACGGCGTGCCGATGTGAGCGACGTGTTGCTCGACTTCGTGCGGGCGGCGCGGGGCACGGGCATCCGCATCTCGCCGGCCGAGAGCATCGACGCCGTGCAGGCGATGAATGCGCTGGGCTGGGAAGACCGCGCGGCGCTGCGCGACGGGCTGGGCCTGGTGCTGGCCAAGACGACGGAGGAAAAAGCCAAGCTGGCGGAATGCTTCGACCTGTTCTTCGCCAGGTCCGACATGAAGCGGCCGGAAGCGCCCGAAGCCCCGCCCGTGGCGGACCAACAGGCGATGGCCGGCGCGGCGGGCGAGCCGCAGGGCGGCGGTGGTAGCGCACTCGGCGAGATGCTGCGCGCCGCTGACCTGGCGGAACTGGCCGCACGGATGGAGCGGGCGGCCGAGGAGGCCGGCGTGCGCAACATCAGCGTCTTCACCCAGGTGAACCTGTACGCCCGGCGCATGCTGGAGCAGATGGGCCTGCGCGAGTTGGAGCGCGAGATCGCCCGCGGCGGCCCGGCGGTGGAGCAGTTGCGCCAGGGGCGGGACTGGCTCCGCGGCGAGGCACGGGCGCTGGTGGAGCGCAACCTTCAGCTGTTCGCACGCGGCGAGACCGAGAAGTACCGCGAGGAAATGCTGCGTCGCGCCAGGCTTTCCAACCTGGACCGGCGCGATGTCGAGCGCATGCGGGTTCTCGTGCGCGCGATGGCACGGCGGCTGGCGGCGCGCTATGCGCGGCCGCGCAGGCACGCGCGCCGCGGCATGCTGGACGCGCGGCGCACGCTGCGGCGGAACATGCCCTGGGGCGGCATTCCGTTCCGCACCATCTGGAAGACGCGCAGGATCGAAAAGCCGCGGCTGATGGTGCTGTGCGACGTCTCCGGCAGCGTGGCGGCGGTGGCGCAGTTCCTGCTGCTGTTCCTGTGGAGCCTGAACGAAGCGCTCTCGGGGCTGCGGGCCTTCGCCTTCTCGAATCGCTGCATCGAGGTGACGGACGTGCTGGCGCGGCTGCCCATCGAGCAGGCCGGCGCCGAGATCATGGCGCAGGTGGGCTTCGGCAGCAGCGCCTACGGCGCCAGCCTGGAAGACTTCGACCGGCTGGCGATGCGGGAGCTGAACCACCAGACCACGGTGCTGGTGCTGGGCGACGCCCGCGGCAACCGCACCGAGGCGCGGGCCGACCTGCTGCGCGAGATTGCCGACCGCAGCAAGCAGGTGATCTGGCTGAACCCGGAGCATCCACTGGCCTGGGGCACCGGCGACAGCGACATGCCGCGCTACCGGCCCTACTGCAAGCTGGCGACCCAATGCGCCACGCTGGACCAGCTGGAACGCGTCATTGAGGATTTGTTGAGGGCATCGGCATGATCGAGGTTGGCCGCATCCACGCCTGGCACGCGCATGTGTACTACGACGCCGCGAGCAAGCCCGCGGCGACCATGCTGCGCGAGGCCATCGCGCAGCGCTGGCCGACGGCGCGAATGGGGCGGATGCATGACGTGCCGGTGGGGCCGCACCCTGCCGCGATGTACCAGGTGGCGTTCGAGGTAGCGGACTTCCCGACGCTGGTGCCGTTCATTGCGCTGAACCGGGGCGGG
>CAIMOR010000022.1 GCA_903843125.1 uncultured Rhodospirillales bacterium | reverse complement strand
GCAGGCCGGCGCTGTCGTAGACCGCATTGCCCTCGCCGGGGTGGTTGCCGTCCACCGCCAGCCGGCCGGAGCCGTAGGCGTAGAACAGCGTGCCGCTGGTGGGCAGCGCGCTGGCGAAGTGCAGGCTCAGCGTCTCGCCGCCGGTGATGCTGGCGTGGTCGGCCTGGATCACCTGGCCATCGGCGGTGTGGACGCTCCAGCCCAGGCCGTTGGCGGCGTCGGGGTCCAGCGCCTGCAGGCCGGTGGCGACATCGGGCAGCAGCTGGACGCCCAGGCTGTTGCTGTCGGTCTGGTAGGCGATGACGACCTCGGGCCCCAGGTTGGCGATGTTGCCGCCGGCCAGGGCCACCGGGCTGCCGGGCTGGGCATAGGCCGCCCATTCCTGCGCCAGCGAGAGCGCGATGCGGTGGGCCAGCAGGTTGGCGTCGTCCGACGACATGTGGTCGCCGCCGAAGAGGTGCGTGTTCGGCCCCTCGGACGGGAAGCGGAAGGTCATGTCCACGTCCTGGGCGCGGGCGGCGATGGCGGCGTTGAAGCCGGGGTCGGCGGCCAGCTGCTCCATGCCGGTGCGGATCGCCTGCTCGGTGGCGTCGTTGGCGCCCTCGAACGGGATGGCGCTGACGAACATGTAGGGGGATTGCGCGGCGGTCTCGCCCAGCGCGGCGCGCAGCAGGGCGGCCTCGGCCTGCACCGCGGCGGTCCAGGTGGCGGTGGTCAGGCCGGGGTTGAAGCTGTCGTATTCGTTGTGCAGCCACAGCACCGCGGTGCTGGTGGCGCCCTGGTGCTGGCTGGCGTAGTCGAGCAGGCCCTGTTCATTGGCGGTGGGCAGCCATTGGCCGTTGGCGCCCTGGGTCATCCAGTCGCCGATGAAGCTGGTGCTGGCCACCAGGGTCTCGCTGCCGGGGGTGGACCAGTCGTCCTGGACCCAGACCTGGTTATTGGTGCCATCGAAGCCGAGCAGCTGCTGCCCCTCCTTGGCGATGGCCTGGCCGGTATCGGCCGCCAGCAGGAAGGCGTTGGACTGCCCCCGCAGCAGAATGTCGAGTTCCATGGTTCACGCTTCCCCGCACGCTGAGATGCGATGGGAAAGCGTGGGAACCGTTCGCGTTCCCACGGCGCCGGCGGAACGGTAGCGGTGGTGGCCGGCGGGCCCCTGGCGAAGCCCGGTGGCGTTCGTGTTACGCTGGCGGGAGGAAAGCGGGAGGATGCGATGCGCTGGCTGATGATGGCGGTTGTGCTGCTGGGCACGGCGGGGGCGCGGGCCGAGGAGGTGCGGGTGATGATCTCCGGCGGCTTCACCGCGGCGTTCCAGGCGCTGGCGCCGGGCTTCGAGCGCGAGAGCGGGCACCGGCTGGTGATGGTGCAGGGCGGCTCGATGGGGACGGCGCCGACGGCCATTCCGATGCGGCTGCAGCGCGGCGAGCCGGCGGATGCGGTGATCATGGTGGGGGAGGCGCTGGACGCGCTGGCGGCGCAGGGCCGGGTGGTGCCGGGCAGCCGGGTGGACCTGGCGATTTCGGGCATCGGCCTGGCGGTGCGCAACGGCGTGCCGAAACCGGATATCGGCAGCGTCGAGGCGCTGCGGGCGACGCTGCTGGCGGCGCGGGGCGTGGGCTATTCGGCCAGCGCCAGCGGGCGCTACGTCAACGGGCCGCTGTTCGAGCGGCTGGGCATTGCGGCCGACATGCAGGGCCGGGCGCACCTGGTGACCGGCGAGCCGGTGGCCAATGCGGTGGCGCGGGGCGAGCTTGACCTGGCGTTCCAGCAGGTGGCCGAGCTGCTGCCGGTGCGGGGCGTGCAGTTCGTCGGGCCGCTGCCGGAGGCGGTGCAGCTGTACACGGTGTTCGCCGGCGGCGTGGCGAGCGGGGCGCGCCAGCCGCAGGCCGCGGCGGCACTGCTGCGCTACCTGGCGGGGCCGGCGGCGCGGGCCGCGGTGGTGGAGAGCGGGTTGCTGCCGATGGCGTGGCGGTGACACGGGGCCACCGCTTCGGCCCGCGAATGGGGCGGGCTACTTCGCCGCGCGCCAGTAGGGCGGGCTATTTTGCCGTGCGCCAGTAGGGCAGGCTACTTCGCCGCGCGCCAGTAGGGCGCGACCTCGCCGGTGACCTTGATGGTCATCGGGGCGCCGGTGCGGTCCACCTTGTTGCCGACGGTCAGGCGGACCCAGTTCTCGGAGACGCAGTACTCCGCCACGTTGGTCTTCTCCTCGCCCTTGAACTTGATGCCGACGCCACGTTCCAGCGCCGCTTCGTTGTAGAAGGGGCTCTTGGGGTGGTTCGAGAGGCGGTCGGGCGGGGTGTCGGCGCCGGTTGCCGCGGCGGGTGCTTCTTCGGTCATGCGCGGGGTGTAGACCGCGCATGACCGGTTTGGGAAGCGTCCGCGCCCAGGCACCGGCCCGGGCGGGGCCTCAGCCGCCCACCACTAGGCTGGTGAACGGGTAGACATAGGCCTGCAGCATCACCAGCAGCCCGACCAGCACGGCCAGCGCGATGCTGTGGAAGAAGACGTAGCGCAGGATCACGCCCTCCTTGCCGTACCAGCCGGTGGCGGTGGAGGCGACGACGATGGACTGCGCGTCGATCATCTTGCCCATGACGCCGCCGGACGAGTTGGCCGCCGCCATCAGGATGGGCGACAGGCCGAGCTGCTGCGCGCTGATCTTCTGCAGCCCGCCGAACAGCACGTTGGAGGCGGTGTCCGACCCGGTCAGCGCCACGCCGAGCCAGCCCAGCATGGTGCCGAACAACGGGTAGAGGAAGCCGGTGGCGGCGAAGGCCAGGCCCATGGTGGCGTCCAGGCCCGAATAGCGGGTCAGGAAGCCCAGGCCGAGCATGGCGGCGATGGTCAGCAGCGACTTGCGCACCACCCAGATGGTCTGGACGTACTGCTTCACGAAGGCCAGCGGGTTGGTGCCGCTGGCCAGCGCGCCGAGGAAGGCGGCCAGCAGGATGCCGGTGCCGGTCATCGACAGGATGTTGAACAGGAAGGTGGCGGCTTCCGTGGTCGGCGCGGCCACCACCGGCGGCACCTTGGTGATCATCTGGTGCAGGCCGGGGATGGGCAGGTTGACCATGTAGAGGCCGTTCAGCCAGGCCTTCACGTCCGCCGTGCCCCAGGCGAAGACGCAGGCGCAGAGGATGACCCAGGGCATCCAGGCCTGCCACACCGCGCCCTTGAACACCGGGGCGCCATCCGTGGCGGTGGCGCGGCTGGGCAGGTCGTCGGCGCTGTTGTCCACCCGGCCGGACAGGGTGGTGCTGGTCCAGACCGTCGCGGGCCGCCAGACCTGCAGGAACAGCACCAGGCAGGCCATGGAGACCAGCGCGGCGATGACGTCCACCAGGAACGGGCCGATGTAGTTGGAGACCAGGAACTGCGGGATGGCGAAGGAAACGCCGGTGACCAGCACCGCCGGCCAGACGCCGAGCATGCCGCGGAACCCGGCGAAGGCCCAGATCAGCCAGAACGGCACCAGCAGCGAGAAGAACGGCAGCTGCCGGCCGACCATGGCCGAGAGCTGGTAGAGGTCGAGGCCGGTGACCGCCGAGAGCGCGATCAGCGGCGAGCCCAGCGCGCCATAGGCCACCGGCGCGGTATTGGCGATGAGCGACAGGCCGGAGGCGGCGAGCGGCGAGAAGCCGAGGCCGATCAGCACCGCGCCGGTGACGGCGACCGGGGTGCCGAAGCCCGAGGCGCCCTCGAAGAAGGCGCCGAAGGCGAAGGCGATCAGCAGCAGCTGCAGCCGGC
The DNA here is from genome assembly GCA_903843125.1 of uncultured Rhodospirillales bacterium. GTDB lineage: Bacteria > Pseudomonadota > Alphaproteobacteria > Acetobacterales > Acetobacteraceae > CAIMOR01. The sequence continues at coordinate 637 of CAIMOR010000022.1, read as the reverse complement.
GGTCGGCGGTGACGCCGGCGATGCTGTCCTGCATGACCTTGAAGCTGCCGTTGGCCACGGTCAGCCGGTACAGGAAGATGATGTTCAGCACGATCCAGCCGATGGGGAACAGGCCGGAGGCGGCGCCGAGCGCGGCGGCGCGCCAGGCGATGTCGGCGGGCATGCCGAAGATGACCACGGCGACGGCGATGGCGACGCCGAGCGCGGCCAGCGCCGCCCAATGCGCCTGCATGCGCAGGAAGGCCAGCGCGACCAGCATGGTTGCCACCGGCAGCGCCGCGACCAGGGCCGATATTAGGATCGACCCCATCGGGTCGTAGATCTGGCTCCAGGTCGTCATTGGTCGTTGCCCCCCCGCATGTTCAAGCCGGCGGGTTATGCGGGGGCGTCGGCGCCACTGGCAAGGGCCGCCGGGCGGGGTGGCGCGAAAGCCGTTGGGGTGTTGCCCCACCGTGGGGTGCGGCCTCAGCGCCGGCGGATGCCGGCCGAGAGCCGCCCGGCGAAGCTTTCCATGCCGGTGTGCGCCCGGATGATGGCACGTTCCAGGCCGCTCAGCCCCGCCGCCTGCCCGTCGTCGCTGGCTAGGCGGCGACGGGCGCCCGAGGGTGCGGGCTGGCCGCGGCCGCCTCCGCCGCCG
>CAIMOR010000021.1 GCA_903843125.1 uncultured Rhodospirillales bacterium | reverse complement strand
GGCGATGCAGTTGCTGATGGGCGCGCTGTTCGGGCTGCTGGGCCTGGCGCTGGCGGCGCCACTGATGGCGATGCTGCTGGTGGTGGTGCGGCGCGGCTATGTGCAGAGCTGGCTGCGCGGCGAGGAGAGCCGGCCGGAAGGCTAGGTCACCATGTGCCCTGCAAGCGATTGATACCAGGGCAACAAACCCGCTCTGATGAGTGCTTCAGAGCGGATATGGCTCTAGGCCCGCAGCGACATGGCCAGCGTGGCGATATCCGGCGTGGTGGTCGCCGGCGGGTTCTCCGCGGTCACCATCAGGTAGCGCTGGGCGATCTTGTAGACCTGCTGCGGGTCGGTCAGCTTGCTCATCGGCAGCCGGCTGGTGATGGCCTTGGCCTGGTCCTGGATGGGCTGCACCGCCAGCTCGGCCGGCAGTTCCAGCGAACCGGTGACGACCCGGCGCAGGATGGCATCGCCCATGACGTTGTAGACATTGCCGGCCTGCGCCGCCGCGTTGTTGATGAAGTACAGCGCGTCCGACATGCCCGGCTGCTGGGCGTCCAGGCTTTTCTGGTACTGGTAGGAGACGTAGTTCTTCGTCAGCGTCTGCTGCAGCGTCGGGTCCTTCAGCGCGCTGAGGTCCTTGCCGAACAGACCGAGCGTGGTCGCCGCGGTCTTCCAGCGGGAATCCACCTGGGTCAGGATGCCGGTCTTGGCGGTGGGGTCCGCCAGCAGGGCGCGCTGCGCCAGCCCCGGATAGGGAATCTGGTCGGCCATGCCGACGCCGGGCAGCAGCACCGCCAGAACGCGTGGGTCGGCAAGGGCCGACTTCAGGTCCTTGGCGTTGGCGATGGCCTTGTTGAATTGCGCCAGCGCGGTGATCACCACCGGGTCCTTCTGTTCCAGCGCCACGCCCTTGGCCTGCGCCCCCGTCGCGGTCGCCCGCTTCAGCATGGCGATCGCCGAGGCCGCGTCGCCCCCGGTGGAAGGCGCGGCATAGCCGAACAGGTTGGCGGCAAGGGTGGCGCTGAGGTCCATGGGGCGCAGCACAGCACGCCGCGCATGAAGGCCGGGTTAATCCAGCTGCGCTTCCCCGCGCAGCACCGGCACGCAGCCGCCGCCGACCCGCGCGCGAATGCCATCCGCGCCGCGTTGGGCGCTGGCCAGCAGCAGGCTTGGCCGACCCATCTCGACGCCCTGGTGGATCTCGTAGCGCGCGCTGTCGCCGCCCTCCAGCCGCAGCAGGAAGCCGGCAAGCGGCGTCGCGGCGCTGCCGGTGGCGGGGTCCTCGGGCGTGCCGGCCAGCGGCGAGAACATCCGGGTGCGGAGGCAGCCGGGCTCGCGGTGGTAGAGGTAGAGCGAGAGCTTGCCGCCCAGTTCCGGGTGCGCCGCGACGATGGCGCGGAAGGCGGCAACCTCCGGCGTGGCGCGGGCCAGGGCCGCGGGCGTCACCTCCACGAGCAGCCGCTGGTTGCCGCCATCGGCGGCCAGGGTCGGCGCGTGGCGGGCCAGCACCACGTCGGCGGCGACCAGCCCGGCGCAGGCGGCGGCCTCGGCCGGCGAAAGGGTGCCGCCGACCGCGAGCGGCTGCGGCGCGGCGATAGTGGCGCCGGTCACGCGGCCGCCGGCGTCGCGGTCCAGCACCACCTCCACCAGGCCGGCAAGCTGTTCGAAGCGCAGCAGGTCGCCCTGCGCGCGGGCGGCCAGCGCGAAGCCGGTGCCGACGTTGGGGTGGCCGGCGAAGGCCATCTCGGCGGTGCGGTTGAAGATGCGGACGCGCGCGGTGTTGGCCGGGTCTGCCGGCGGCAGCACGAAGGTGGTTTCGCTGTAGTTGAACTCGGCGGCCAGCGCCTGCATCTCGGCGTCCGAGATGCCGCGGGCGTCCGGAAAGACCGCCAGCTGGTTGCCGCCGAAGCGCCTGGAGGTGAAGACGTCGAAGGTCTCGAAGGCGTAGCGCCTCATGCCAGCCTGCCGGGGTCCATGGTGACGCCATGGTCCAGCGGGCCGTGGCCGGCGCCGTAGCCGGGGGCGGCCTTGATGGCGGCGAGCACGTAGCGCCGGGCGCGGGCCACGGCGTCGCGCAGGCTCAGCTGCTGCGCCAGGCCGGCGGCCACCGCGCTGGCCAGCGTGCAGCCGGTGCCGTGGGTGTGGCGCGTCTCGATGCGGTCGTCCTCGAATGCCTCGATGCCTTCGGCGGTGGCCAGCAGGTCCAGCACGCGGCGGCCTTCCAGGTGGCCGCCCTTCAGCAGCACGGCGCGGGCGCCCAGGGCCAGCAGCGCGCGGGCGGCGGCGGGCATGTCCTCGGCCGTGCGGATGCGCAGTCCGGTCAGTACCTCGGCTTCCGGCAGGTTGGGCGTCAGCACCGTGGCGCGCGGCAGCAGCAGGCGCCGCAGCGTGCTGACCGCGGCGTCCTGCAGCAGCGCGTGGCCGCCCTTGGCGACCATGACCGGGTCCGCCACCAAGGGCGTGTCGGGCGGCAGTTCGGCGCAGACCGCCTCGATGGTGGCGGCGTCGTGCAGCATGCCGGTCTTGATGGCGTCGGCGCCGATATCGTCCAGCACGACGCGCATCTGCTGGCGGATGAAGTCGAGCGGAATGGGCAGCACGCCCTGCACGCCCAGCGTGTTCTGCGCGGTCAGCGCGGTGACGGCCGTGGCGGCGAAGCCACCCAGCGCGGTGACGGCCTTGATGTCGGCCTGGATGCCGGCGCCGCCGCCGCTGTCGCTGCCGGCGACGATGAGGACGCGGCCCTTCATGCGCGGATCCTGGACCGGATCAGCTCGGCCAGCAGTTCCACCGACTCGTCCATCAGGCCCTGGTCCTCGGCCTCGACCATCACGCGGATCAGCGGCTCGGTGCCGCTGGCGCGGATCAGCACGCGGCCGCGCTCGCCCAACGCTGCCTCCTGCTCGCGGATCGCGGCCTGCACGGCGGGGTCCTTCAGCGGGCTGGGGCCGGCGAAGCGGATGTTGACCAGGCGCTGCGGCAGCGGCGTGAAGCAGTTCAGCACCTGGCTGGCAGGGCGCCGCTGCTCCACCAGCACCGCCAGCACCTGCAGCGCCGCGATCAGGCCGTCTCCGGTGGTGCCGAAGTCGCTCATGATGACATGGCCGGACTGTTCGCCGCCCAGGTTGCAGCCCTGCTCGCGCATGCGTTCGCCCACGTAGCGGTCGCCCACGGGGGTACGCTGCAGGCCAAGCCCGCGCTGCTTCAGGAAGCGTTCCAGCCCCATGTTGGACATCACGGTCGCCACCACCTCGCCGCCGCGCAGCGCGCCGCGGGCGTGCCAGCTGCTGGCGATCAGCGCCAGGATCTGGTCGCCGTCGATGACGGTGCCTTCCTCGTCCACCAGCACCAGCCGGTCGGCGTCGCCATCCAGCGCAATGCCCAGGTCGGCGCGGCGTTCCTTCACCAGCGCGGCCAGCTGCGCCGGCGCGGTGGAGCCGACGCCCTTGTTGATGTTGAAGCCATCCGGCGCCACGCCGATGGAGACCACCTCGGCCCCCAATTCCCACAGCACGGTCGGCGCCACCTTGTAGGCGGCGCCATGGGCGCAATCGACGACGATGCGCAGCCCTTCCAACGTCAGGCCACGCGGCACGGCGGACTTCACCGCCTCGATGTAGCGACCGGCGCTGTCGTCCATGCGGCTGGCGCGGCCGAGCTTGCTCGGCGGCACCATGGCAGCCGTGAGGTCGCCGGCCATCAGCGCCTCGATCTCGGCCTCCTGCGCGTCGCTCAGCTTCAGCCCGTCCGGGCCGAACAGCTTGATGCCGTTGTCCTCGTAGGGGTTGTGGCTGGCGCTGATCATCACGCCGAGGTCGGCGCGCATGCTGCGGGTCAGCAGCGCCACCGCCGGCGTCGGCAGCGGGCCGAGCAGCACCACGTCCATGCCGGCGCCGATGAAGCCGGCGGCGAGCGCCGCCTCCATCAGGTAGCCGGAGAGACGGGTGTCCTTGCCGATGACGACGCGGTGCCGATGGCTGCCGCGGTTGAAGAAGGTGCCGGCGGCCTGGCCCAGGCGCAGCGCCGTGCTGGCATCCATCGGCGCGACATTGGCCTTGCCGCGGATGCCGTCGGTGCCGAACAGGCGGCGGGCGGGCGGGGCGATGGTCGGGGCAGCGGTGTGGTTCATGTCAGGCAGCCTAAGCGCACGGGTTCGGCATGACTAATCAAGCGGCGTGCCAAAATCCATCACTCCGCGAGGCCGCCGGTTTCGCAGGCTGCCCATACCTTCAGCGCCTGGACCGTCTCGGCCACGTCGTGCACGCGCAGAATGCCGGCACCGCGCGCCGTGGCGGCCAGCGCGGCGGCGACGCTGCCGGCGGTGCGGCGCGCGGCCGTCGCCTCGCCGCCGATGCGGCCGATGAAGCCCTTGCGCGAGGCACCGACGAGGACGCGGCAGCCGAGCCCGGCCAACAGCGGCAGGCGTTCCAGCAGCGCCAGGTTGTGCGCCACGGTCTTGCCGAAACCGATGCCCGGGTCCACCGCGATGCGGCCGCGCGGAATGCCCAGGCGCTCCAGCGTCTCCACCCGGTCCCGCAGGAAGCGGGCGACATCCAGCGCCACATCCGCATATTGCGGATTCTGCTGCATGGTGCGGGGGTCCATGCCCAGCATGTGCATCAGCACCACCGGGGCGCGGGCCTGGGTGACCACGCGCAGCGCATCCCGGTCGTGGCGCAGCGCGGTGATGTCGTTGACGATCTCGGCGCCGGCCTCCAGGCAGGCGGCCATGGTGGCGGCGTTGCGCGTATCGATCGAGACCGTCGCGGCCTTGGCCAGGTCCCGCACCACCGGCAGCAGGCGGCGGATTTCTTCCTCCGGCGGTACCGGGCTGGAGCCTGGGCGGGTCGACTCGGCGCCGAGGTCCAGCAGGTCGGCGCCGGCAGCCAGCAGGGCGTGGCCCTGGGCGATCGCGGCATCGACATCGGCAGCCAGGCCGTCGCCCGAAAAGCTGTCCGGCGTGAGGTTGACGATGCCCATGACCAGCGGGCGGCCCTCTGCGCCCAGGCCGGCGAAGGCGGGTGGTCGGCGGGTCAGCCGGTCCAGCGCCTGGTCCCATTCCGCGGCCAGGTTGGCGACGGGCTGCACGCCGAGGTCGCGGCCGTCCTCGATCAGCCGGGCCAGCAGGAAGGCGGCCGGGCCGCCCTGCAGCGGCAGGCCCTGGCCCATGCGGACCGCATGGAAGGCGGCGGGGCCGGCGACCAGGCCGAGCGGTTCGAGCCAGCGTTCGCTCATGCGGTCCTGCCGTTGAATTGGCTCGGGCGGGGGTGGTGCCCCCGCCCGACTGTGGCCGCGAATGGCCGGTTCAGGTGGCCGCGGCGGGCCCGGGATTCAGCGGGCCGGGGCGCGGTGCCGCCGGCCGGCCGCTGCTCGGCACGCTGCCGCGGCTCGGCGTCGGTTCGTCCGGGCGGTTCCGCACGATCGGCTCGCCGCGGATGATCAGGCGGATTTCGTCGCCCGAGAGCGTCTCGTGCTCCAGCAGGCCCTTGGCCAGCAGGTGCAGCTCATCGACGTTTTCGGACAATATGTGCTTCGCCCGGGCATAGGCCTCGTCGATGATGCGGCGGATTTCCACGTCGATCAGCCGCGCCGTCTCCTCCGACAGGTGCTTGGACTGGGTGACGCTGTGGCCGAGGAAGACCTCCTGGCTGTTGTCGCCATACGCGATCATGCCGAGCGCCTCGCTCATGCCCCATTCGGTGACCATCCGGCGGGCCTGGTCGGTCGCCATCTTGATGTCGCCGGATGCGCCGTTGGAGACCTTGTCGGCGCCGAAGATCAGTTCCTCGGCGACGCGGCCGCCCATGGCCATGGCCAGTTCCTGCAGCAGCTTGGACTTGTGCTTGGAGTAGCGGTCGCCTTCCGGCAGCGACATTACCAGGCCCAGCGCCCGGCCGCGGGGAATGATGGTGGCCTTGTGCACCGGGTCGCATTCGGACGAATGCAGCGCCACCAGGGCATGGCCGCCCTCATGGTAGGCGGTCATCCGCTTCTCGTCCTCGGACATCACCAGGCTGCGGCGCTCGGCGCCCATCAGCACCTTGTCCTTGGCCATCTCGAACTCGTACATGCCAACCGTGCGGCGGCCGGTGCGGGCGGCCAGCAGCGCCGCCTCGTTCACCAGGTTGGCGAGATCCGCGCCCGAGAAGCCAGGCGTACCACGCGCGATCACCTTGGGGTCGACGTCCGACGCCAGCGGCACCTTGCGCATGTGAACCCGCAAAATCTTCTCGCGGCCCATCACGTCGGGGTTCGGCACCACCACCTGGCGGTCGAACCGGCCCGGACGCAGCAGCGCGGGGTCCAGCACGTCCGGGCGGTTGGTGGCGGCGATCAGGATCACGCCCTCGTTCGCCTCGAAGCCGTCCATCTCCACGAGCATCTGGTTCAGGGTCTGCTCGCGCTCGTCGTTGCCGCCGCCCAGGCCGGCGCCACGATGCCGGCCGACCGCGTCGATTTCGTCGATGAAGATGATGCAGGGGGCGTTCTTCTTGCCCTGCTCGAACATGTCGCGGACGCGGCTGGCGCCGACGCCGACGAACATCTCGACGAAGTCGGAGCCCGAGATGGTGAAGAAGGGCACGTTGGCCTCGCCGGCAATGGCGCGGGCCAGCAGCGTCTTGCCGGTGCCGGGCGGGCCGACCAGCAGCACGCCCTTCGGGATCTTGCCGCCGAGGCGCTGGAACTTCTGCGGGTCGCGCAGGAAGTCCACGATCTCCTCAAGCTCGCTCTTCGCCTCGTCGATGCCGGCGACGTCCTCGAAGGTGACGCGGCCCTGCTTTTCCGTCAGCAGCCGGGCGCGGGACTTGCCGAAGCCCATGGCGCGGCCACCGCCGGACTGCATCTGGCGCATGAAGAACACCCAGACGCCGATCAGCAGCAGCATCGGGAACCAGCTGAGCAGGTAGTGGAACAGCGGGTTGACGTCGCTTTCCTCGGCCCGCGCCACGACGCGGACGCCCTTGTCGGTCAGGCGGCCGACCAGCTGCGGGTCTTCCGGCGTGTAGGTCTGGAAGGTGCGGCCATCCGTCAGCTGGCCGGTGACGGTGCGGCCCTGGATCACGACATCGCGAACATGGCCGGCACCGACTTCGTTGAGGAAGTCGCTGTAGGCCACCTGTTGCGCGCTGCGGCTGGTGCCGCCACTGGGCTGGAACAGGTTGAAGAGCGCCACGAGCAGCAGCGCCACGATCACCCAAAGCGCCAGGTTGCGGCCGAAATTGTTCACCGATGCTTTTCCCGTCTTTGCCGGGGCCTGAACGGGCCTGGCCCCCTGCGGTGCCTCACCCTTAACCCTGGACTTCATCAAGATAGGGTTGCGGACCCGATCATTGAATGGCCGCACCCACCATTAGACTGCAAATACGCCTGGATCGACGGCCCCTGCCCGGTGGCGGGACCGCCCGCCGGGGCGAAGGCCAGGCGACCCCGCGCACAGGCTTCCGGTGCAGGATAGAGCCGGCTTGGCACCACCACCAGCGCCCCGTCGCAAACGATCGCGGGCAGCGTCGGCAGCAGGCCGGCCGGCAGGTG
>CAIMOR010000020.1 GCA_903843125.1 uncultured Rhodospirillales bacterium | reverse complement strand
GACGCCGCCGCCTGGGCCTGGCGCGACCCGCCGCGCGAGCGGCCCACGGCCACCGAGGCGCTGCTGGCGCCCGGCACCGTGCTGTGTGCCGCGCCGCAGCCGCTGGCGGCCGACTACCTGGACGCGGTGCGCGAGACCGAGCCGCTGTACCGGGCCGAGGGGCTGGCGCATCCGGGCCAGGTGCTGCGGCTGTGCAACCGCGTGCTGACCGAGAATGTGGTCATGGGCGTGTGGATCCATGTCGGCAGCCAGGTGCGCAACTTCAGCCCGGGCCGGCTCGGCGAGGTGGTGACGGCGCGTGGCCTGGTGCTGGCCGAGGGCGACCACAAGGGGCACCGGCTGGCGGAGCTGGACGTGGTGGTGCTGGGCGCCGACCAGCGCGTGCTGGCGCGGGTGCGGCACAGCGCCATCTGGCGGCCGCGCCAGCTGGGCTGAAGCCTACCGCCCGACCAGCGCGCCAATGCTGGCCCGTGCCATGCCGGCGTTTTCGTGGGCAACGCCGGGCACGGTCAGCAGTCGCCAGGCGAACGGCGTGTGCCGCGCCTCGGCCTGCTGACGGGCCAGGGCGAAGAAATACTGGCCGCGGGCAAGCCGATAGGGGCCCTGCGCCTGCGCCCAGGGCTGGCGCGGCAGGCTGGGGTGGTTCGGGTTGATGTCGGCTTCGCCAAGCGCCACCACCACCGGCCGGGCGAAGGCGGCACGGATCGAGGCCTCGGCCTCGGGGAAGCCAGCGAGCCCCTCCGGGAAGGGGCGGTCCGTCAACGGCAGGGTGTAGCTGCCGGCATTGGCGATGACGATGGCACCGACCTTGGGCGCGCCGGTCAACAGCAGGTAGCGATGGACGAATTGGCTGCCGGCGGAATGGCCAAACAGCGCAAAGGGCCCCTCGGGCGCCCCGGCGGCGCGTTGCACGGCAGCCACGGCGCGGTCGAGTGCGAAGAAGCTCCAGTCCGGGCGCGGGCGATGGTTGCCGGCAGCATCGACGGCACCGCCGTAGTTGTACCAGGCCACGCCGGGATACTTCGCCTCGCTGAACTCCGGCACCACCAGCAGCAGGCCGTGCTGCTCGGCCAGCGGCGCCCAGTCGTCGCGGTAATGGTCCGCGTTGCGGCCGAGACCGTGCATCACCGCCAGCACCGGGCCGCCCGGGTGCCATGCGGTGGCGCGGTACAGCCAGACCGGCAGCGGCAGTTCCGGCCGGGCGCCGGAAGGTTCGGCGAGTTCCAGGCGGCCGGGGCCGGTGGGCAACTCGGCCTGGGCGGCGCCGGCGAACAGCATGGCCATGAGCAGCAGGACCTTCATCAATCCACCCGCGCGCCGGAAGCGCGGACCACGGCGGCCCAGCGGGCGATATCGGCCTCATGGATGCGGCGGAAGCCCTCCGGTGTCAGATCGGTCGGCGGGACGATGCCCTGGTTCATCACCAGCCATTCGGTGAAGGCGGGGGTGCGGATGATCTTCGCCACCTCGGCGTTCATCCGCGCCTGGATGGCGGCGGGCAGGCCGGGCGGGGCGAACAGGCCGTACCAGGTGCTGGTATCCATTTCCTTGCCGCAGGCGACCGTGACGGTGGGAATCTCCGGCAGCGCGGGCACGCGGCTGTTCTGCATCACCGCCAGGCCCTGGGCCTGGCCCTGCTGGATCAGCGCGATGGCTGGGCCGGTCTGGTTGAAGAACAGTTGCACGTCGCCGGCCAGCAGGGCCTGCATGGCGCCGGGTTGGCCGCGATAGGGAATGTGGACCAGGTTCAGCCCGAAGGCGGTGGCGAAGGCGGCGCCGGCCAGGTGGGTGGAGGCGCCATTGCCGGTGCTGCCATAGTTCAGCCCGCCGGGGCGGGCGCGGGCGGCGGCCAGCACGTCGGCGCAGCTGCGCAGCCCCGGGGTGCGCTGCTGGTTGACCAGCAGCACGTTGGGCACGTCCCCCAGCAGGGCGATGTGCGTGACGTCCCGCAGCGGGTTGAACGGCAGGTTGCGGTACAGCGTGGCGTTGATGGCGTGGGTGCCGGCGGTGCCGATCAGGAACAGGTAGCCATCCGGCCGTGCCTTGGCGACGTAGTCGCTGGCGATGTTGCCGCCGGCACCGGACTTGTTGTCCACCACGACAGGCACTCCCAGCGCGCGGGACAGCGGCTCGCTGAGCCGGCGGGCGTAGATCTCGGTGCCCGCGCCGTTGGGGAAGCCGCCCAGCAGGGTGATGGGCCGGTTCGGCCAGGCCGCCTCCTGCGCCCGGGCGGGAATGGCGGTGGCCAGCACGAGCAGGCTCAGCAGCAGGCGAGGCAGCATTCCCGGCAACTCCGAAAGGTTGCCGCCAGCAGACACGAAGCGGGGGCGGCGGCGCAACAGGGCTGATGCCCAGCGCTCACGGCTTCTGTTACCGTAGGCGGAACGGGGCTGCCGCGACGGCCGCCGGGGGCGATTCGGGGGGCGTGATGGAGCATTCTTCAAGCTGGGTTTCGCGTGTGCTGCTGCTGGCCTTGTGCGCCGGCTGGATGCAGGGCGGCTTCATCGCGCTGAGCGACCCCGCCGCCATGGCGGTGCTGGCCGGCGGGCCGCTGCATGTCGCCAAGGCCGGGCCGGCTACCGGGCTGATGCTGATCAATGCCCTGGCCGCCACCGTGATGGTGCTGTTCGAAGGCCAGGCGCGCCGGTTGGGGGCGCTGTGGCTGGGGCTGATCAGCATCCTCGGCGCGGTGATGGTGCATCGCTTCTGGGCGCTGCACGGCGTTGAGTTCACGCTGAGCCTGCAGGGCTTCCTCGGCATGGTCGGCTTCGGCGCGGCCTTCCTGATGGTGGCGCGCGGCGGAGAGGTGCCGTGACGCCGCGCCCTTGCTTGACCGCGCCCCAGGGAGGCCGCGCGTGATCGCGCCCCAGGGAGGCCGCGCGTGATCGCGCCCCACGGAGGCCGCGCGTGATCGCGCGAGGCGGCCGCAGCATCTACGGCGCGCCCCTCGGCATCCTGATGCTGGAGGCGCGCTTCCCGCGGATACCCGGGGACATGGGCAACGGCACCACCTGGCCCTTTCCGGTGCTGTTCAAGGTGGTGCCGGGGGCGACGCCGCGCCGGGTGGTGCTGCAGGGCGCCGCCGGGCTGCTGCCCGACTTCATCGCCGCGGCGCAGGAGCTGGTGCAACTGGGCGCCGAGGCGATCACCACCAACTGCGGCTTCCTGTCGGTGTTCCAGGCCGAGATTGCGGCCGCGGTCAGCGTGCCGGTGGCGACGAGTTCGCTGATGCAGGTGCCCTGGGTGCAGGCGACGTTGCCGCCGGGCAAGCGCGTGGGCGTGGTGACCGTCAACAAGGCCGGGCTGACGCCGGCGCACCTGGCAGCCGCGGGCGTGCCGCTGGACGTGCCGATGACCGGGACGGAGGCCGGCCGCGAGTTTTTCCGCGTGCTGATCCGGGCCGAGAGCGAGGACATGGATGTGGACCTGGCCCGCGCCGACATCCTCGACGCTGGCCGGGCGCTGGTCGCGGCGCATCCGGAGGTGGGCGCGGTGGTGCTGGAATGCACCAACATGCCGCCCTACGCCGCCGACCTGGCGGCCGAGCTGGGGCTGCCGGTCTACGACATCTACAGCATGATCTGCTGGTTCCAGGCGGGGTTGCGGCCACGCCGGTGGGCGCTGGAGCGTTAAGTCCTGGTGCGCCCAGGCGGAAGCGCCGACGTCGTGGGCCAGCCCCCTGAGAATGCCCATGGCAGCGCAATGCCGCGCCAACCCGGCGACATGGCCTATCCCCCGGGCCGCGGCGTGCTGGGCGGCCGGCTGAACAACCACCCCGGCGCCGATTGCGGCGGCGGCCCGGCCGGCACCACGCCGCAGCTGGGGCGCAGGATGCCACAGTCCCAGCGCAGGCCGGAGGGGCGGCCGGTCAGGCTGCCACCGGCCTCGAAGTGGCAACGGCAGAGCTTGTCGGCGATGCACAGCTCAAGCCCCTCCCGCGCCGGGGTGCAGGCGGGCGGTTCCTGCGCCCGCAGGGGCATTGCGGCGCAGCACAGCAGCAGGGCGAGAGTCCGGCGCATCGGCGCCAGCCTGCACCGGCGGGGATGAACGGACGCTGAATTGAAAAGGGCCCCGGCATGGCTGCCGAGGCCCCAGGCAGGCGCGCCGCGGGGCGAGCCTACTTCATCGTCACGGCCTGGCGGCCGCGCTGACCGTCGCGCACGTCCAGCGCAACCTTTTCGCCCTGCTGCACGTCCTGGCGGCCAGCGCGCTGCAGCACGGAGGAGTGCAGGAATACGTCCTGGCCCCCATCATCCGGCGTCACGAAGCCGAAGCCGCGGACCTGGTCGAACCACTTCACGGTGCCATTGACGCCGTAGGTCGGGCCGCCCTGGTCGAAGTCCCGGCGCGGCGGCGGCCGGTCGCCAAAGGCGGGGCGCGGCCGGTCGCCGAAGCCACCGCCGCCACCCGGCGGGCCACCGAAGTCTCGGCGCGGCGGACGGTCGCCGAAGCCACCACCGCCACCCGGCGGGCCACCGAAGTCGCGACGCGGCGGACGGTCGCCGAAGCCACCACCGCCAGCCGGCGGGCCACCGAAGTCGCGGCGCGGCGGACGGTCGCCGAAGCCACCACCACCACCGCCGAAATCACGGCGCGGCGGACGGTCGCCGAAGCCACCACGGTCGCCACCGAAGTCGCGGCGCGGCGGACGGTCGCCGCCCATGCCGGCCCCGGAGCCGCCACCTTCGCCGCGCTTCAGCGACGAGATGCGGGTCACCAAGCGCCGACCCTGGCGGTCGGTGCCGATTTCGCAAACCAGGGTATCGCCGGTATCAGGGGGTTCGATGCCGGCTTCGGTCAGGGCCGAGGCGTGGAAGAACACGTCCTGGCCATCAGGCCCGAGCACGAAGCCGAAACCCTTGCGGGCATTGTACCACTTGACCTGGGCCGAAACCGGCCCTTCGCCGCCCTGTGTGTCGATGTCGGAAGGCACTGCTGTGGATCCACTCATTCAGTTACGGACGCGTGGGCCATACCACAGGGGGCCAACCCGAACGTCATACTACAGCATGGCATTCCACGCGGCCGAATGCGAGCATGAATTCACGTGAACCGGGCGGGATCATAGGGCCTGATATCGATCTCCAGCGGCTGGCCGCCCAGCAGTTGGCCGACCAGCCGGCCGGTGCGCGGGCCGGCCACCAGGCCGACATGGCCGTGGCCGAAGGCGTACACGACATCGTCGGTGGCGTGGGACATGCCGATGACGGGCAGGCCATCCGGCATCGAGGGGCGATGGCCCATCCAGAACCGGATGCGCTCGGCCGGCAGGTCGCGCGGCAAGGCGGGGAAGCAGCGCAGCAGGTGGTCGCGCAGGATTTCCGCGCGCTGCCAGTTGGGCGCGGCGGCCAGGCCGGCGATCTCCACCTGGCCGGCGACCCGCAGGCCGCGGTTCGTCATGGTGATGCTCATCTTGCCGTCGCTCGGCATCAGCGGCGTCACCGGGCCGATATCGACCCCCTCGATCATGGCGTGGTAGCCGCGCTCGGTCTCCAGCGGCAGCGTGTCTCCGGCGGCGGCGGCCAGCGCCTTGCTGTGGGCGCCGGCGGAGATCACGGCGCGGTCGGCGGCAACCTCGCCCTGGCTGGTCAGCACCGCCTTCAGGCGGCCGGCCTCGATGCGGAAGCCGGTGGCGGCGGCGCGGCGGTGAACCGCGCCCTGCGCCTGGGCCAGCGCCACCAGCGCCGCGACATAGGCGCCGGGGTCGCGGCAATGGCCGCCCTCCTCCACCAGCGCGGCGAAGCCATAGCGACGGTCAAGGTGCGGCTCGCGCTGGCGGAGTTCGTCGGCATTCAGCTCCAGCCACTGGATGCCGGCCTTGTAGCGCACGCGCCAGGCCATCGCCTCGGCCTCGAACTCGGCGCGGCTGGGGTAGATGTACATCAGGCCGCGCCGCTCGATCAGGTGCGGCACGCCGGCTTCCTCGGCCAGCTCGGCGTGCAGCGCCGGGGCGCCCCGGAGCATGGCGCGCAGGGCATAGGCGGTGCGCTGCACCTTGGCTTCCGTGCTGCCGGCACGCAGGTAGCGCAGCAGCCAGGGCAGCACCTTCGGGAAATAGGACCAGCGGATGGCCAGCGGCCCGAGCGGGTCCGCCAGGAAGCCCGGCACCTTCCTCCACAGCCCGGGCGTGGCCGGCGGAATGACCGACATGGGCGAGAGCCAGCAGCCATTGCCGTAGCTGGCGGCCTGTTCGCCGCCGGGCTCGCCGGGGTCCAGGATGGTCACCTGGTGGCCTTCGCGCAGCAGGGCCAGCGCCGAGCAGGCGCCGACGATGCCCGCGCCGATAACAACCGTATGGGTCATCGCGCCACGATAGAGCGGGATCGGCCGGCGCGAAATCGGCGAAAGGCACCGATCGACGGGGCATTTCGCGCCGCTGTCATTTCGGCGCAACCGGGGCGTGCGCCAAACTGTCACAGGGCGCGGCTAGGAACGCGGCAGTGAATGCGAGGAGATAAGCCATGTCCAGCATCCGTCTGCCCCGTCGTGCCCTGCTTGGCGCCGCCGGTGGCCTGGCCTTCAGCGGCGCCGCGCCGGCCCAGGTGGCCAGCGAGGCCGCCCGGCCCAAGGCCGAATGGGGCGTCTCCGCCGGCGATGTCGTCGGCGACCGCGCGATCATCTGGAGCCGTGCCGACCGCACCAGCCGCATGGTGGTGGAATGGTCCACCGACACGCAGCTGCGCAACGCCACGCGCGTGCATGGCCCGGCGGTGACGGAAGCCAGCGACTACACCGGCAAGCTGGACCTGGTCGGCCTGCCCGGCGACAGCGAGATCCACTACCGTGTCAGCTTCGAGGGGCAGGACGCCGCGGCCGGGTCCTCGGCGCCGATGCTGGGCAAGTTCCGCACCGCGCCCTCGACCAAGCGCGACGTGAAGTTCCTGTGGTCCGGCGACACCGCCGGCCAGGGCTGGGGCATCAACGAGGCCTTCGGCGGCATGAAGTGCTACGAGACCATGCGCCGCAACGGCGGCGACTTCTTCATCCATTGCGGCGACACCATCTACGCCGACGGCCCGATGCAGGCCGAGGTGAAGCTGGCCGACGGCACGACGTGGAAGAACACCACGCTGATCCCCGAGGTGCAGAAGGTGGCGGAGACGCTGGGCGAGTTCCGCGGCCGGCACCGCTACAACGTGATGGACAAGGCGGTGCGCGGCTTCAATGCCGAGATGGCGCAGCTGTGGATGTGGGACGACCACGAGGTCTCCAACAACTATTCTGATAGCAAGGTCTTCGACGCCCGCTACGCCGAGAAGTTCGTGCGCACCCTCCAGGCGCGCGGGCGCCAGGCCTTCTTCGAATACGCGCCGATCCGGGCGCATGGCGCCGATGAGGCGCAGCGCGTCTATCGCAAGCACGCACATGGCCCGCATCTCGATGTGTTCGCGCTGGACATGCGCAGCTATCGCGGCCCGAACGGCTTCAACCGCGAAGCGACGGCGACGCCGTTCCTCGGCCGCACCCAGGTGCAGTGGCTGATCCAGAGCCTGCTGGCGAGCACGGCGACCTGGAAGGTGATCGCGGCCGACATGCCGATCGGCCTGCTGGTGCCGGATGGCAAGGACGCCCAGGGCCGCAACATGTTCGAGGCCATCGCCAACGGCAACGGCCCGGCGCTGGGGCGCGAGCTGGAGATCGCGGAGCTGCTGAGCGCGATCAAGCACGCCGGCATCAAGAACGTGGTCTGGCTGACCGCGGACGTGCACTACACCGCGGCGCACCACTATTCGCCCGAGCGGGCGCAGTTCAAGGACTTCAACCCGTTCTGGGAATTCGTCAGCGGGCCGCTGCACGCCGGCGGCTTCGGCCCGGCCGACACCGACGACACCTTCGGCCTGGAAGTGGTCTACCACAAGGACCCGGGCGGCCGCGAAAACTCGCCGCCGACGGAAGGGCTGCAGTTCTTCGGCGAATGCGCCATCGAAGGCCGCAGCGGCGTGCTGCATGTGCGGCTGAAGGACATCAGCGGCGGCACGTTGTGGGAGCGTGCGCTGGAACCCGAAGCCTGAGGCCGGGCCGGGTGGCGGCGCGCGCCGCTACCCCTTGTTGACGCGGCCGGGGTCCGCCCCGGCCAGCAGGGAGACATGCGCCGAGACCACGCGCCAGCCGAGCCCCGGCAGGCGCACCATGATCTTGGTCTCGCGGCCGATGAGGCCGGTGTCCACGCGCTCATACTCCAGGTGGGTGCAGGCGAAGTCCTGGCCGAAGCTGGTGATGTGGACCTTTCGCGTGGCCCTGGGCGCGTAGTGCCGCACGCTGGCGCGGAAGGCGCGGATCTGCTCGATGCCCCAGCCGATCTCGGTGACGCCGAAGCGCACGGTGCGCGGGTCCGGCCAGAAGCTGGCGTCGAGCGTGGCGCCGTCGTTGCCGGCGATGGCGGCCTCGTAGCGGTCGAAGACGGCGCGGGCTTCGGCGATGACGGCGGGGTTGTCGAGTTCCATCGGGGCGCTCCTGGCGATTCGCGGCAAGCCTAGCGCGGCGGCAGTGGTTTGGGCTTGCGTGACCACACGGGATATTGAATACTATTTTCATCCCAAGTGCGTGAGAGCCGCAACCATGCTGGACGCCGTCATCGCCCCCTCCCCTGCCCCCCAGGCGCAGTTCGCCCAGGGCTTCCTGTTCGCCACCGGCATCGAGAACAGCGCGCCGACCTTGCAGGGCGGCAAGGTCCGCCGCGACCAGCTGGCGGAATGCCGGTTCTACGACCGCTGGCGCGAGGATTTCGCCCTGGTCCGGCAGCTCGGCTGCGAGGTGCTGCGCTATGGCCCGCAACTGCACGAAACGCTGCGCGGCCCCGGCCGGCACGACTGGGCCTTTGCCGACGAGACCTTCGCGGCGCTGCGCGCCCAGGGCACCACGCCGGTGGTGGACCTCTGCCATTTCGGCGTGCCGGATTGGGTGGGGGACTTCCAGAACCCGGATTTCCCGCAGTTGTTCGCCGACTATGCCGGGGCCTTCGCCCGGCGCTTCCCCTGGGTACAGCTGTATACACCGGTGAACGAGATGTTCATCACCGCCGTCTTCAGCGCCAAGTATGGCTGGTGGAACGAGCAGCGGCATGACGACCGCAGCTATGTCACCGCCATCAAGCACATCGTCCGCGCCAATGTGCTGGCGATGCGCGCCATTCTGGCGGTGCGGCCCGACGCGATCTTCATCCAGTCCGAGAGCACCGAGCATTTCCACCCGGAATGCCCGGCCTCGGTCGGCCACGCGGAACACCGCAACGCCGAGCGCTTCCTGACGCTGGACCTGAACTACGGCCGCCGCGTGGACAGCAGCATGTACGAGTACCTGCTGGACAACGGCATGACGCGGGACGAGTACCACTTCTTCCTGCGCGGGCGGGAGCTGCGGCCGAACTGCGTGATGGGCAATGACTGGTACGTCACCAACGAACACCTGATCGGCGCCGATGGCCATTCCCGCTGGGCCGGCGAGGTGTTCGGCTACGACACCGTGACCCGCGAATACCACGAGCGCTACGGCCTGCCGGTGATGCACACCGAGACCAACATGGACGAAGGCCCGCACGGCGACGAGGCCGAGCGCTGGCTGTGGAAGCAATGGTCCGGCCTGATGCGGCTGCGCCAGCTGGGCGTGCCGATGCTCGGCTTCACCTGGTACAGCCTGACCGACCAGGTGGACTGGAACAGCGCGCTGCGCGAGGTGAACGGCACGGTCAACCCGCGCGGGCTGTTCGACCTGGACCGTCGGCCACGGGCGGTCGGCCGGGCCTATCAGCGGCTGATCGAGACCTGGGGGCCGGTGCTGCGGGCCGGCCAGGGCGCGCTGCGGTTGCCTCTGGCGGCGGCGTGATTAACTCTCCCTGGTAGTGGGGCGGGCGACCCGCGCTTGGGGGCCATGCGGCCCCACGGCGGTCGCACGCCAACCGGGAGAAGACGCCGATGACCGATACCGCCGCCGCCGACCGCGTGCTGCGCCAAGCCGTGGAGAGCGGCGCCGTGCCGGGCGTGGTGGCGCTGGCCGGCACTGCCGCCGGGCCGCTGTACCAGGCCAGCTTCGGCGCGCGCGGGCTGGCGGACGCCACGCCGATGACGCTCGACACGGTCTTCGCCATCTTCTCCATGACCAAGGCCATCACCAGCGTGGCGGCGATGCAGCTGGTGGAAGCCGGGCGGCTTGCGCTGGACGCGCCGCTGGGGGAATGGTGCCCGCACCTGGCGGCGCCGCAGGTGCTGGAAGGCTTCGATGGCGAGGGCCGGCCCAGGCTGCGGCCGGCGAAGCGCGCGGTGACGCTGCGCCACCTGCTGACCCATACCGCCGGCTTTTCCTACAACATGTGGAACCCCGATGTGGGCCGCTACATGCAGGTGACGGCGATGCCGGCCGCCCGCACCGGCAAGCTGGCCAGCCTGAACATGCCCCTGGTGTTCGACCCCGGCGAGCGTTGGCAATACGGCATCAACACCGACTGGGTGGGCCAGGTGGTGGAAGCCGTGCGCGGCGCGCCGCTGCCCGAGGTCTTCGCCGCGTACGTCACCGGGCCGCTCGGCATGGTGGATACCGCCTTCGTACCAGGGGCGGCGCAGCGGGCGCGGCGGGCGGGGATGCATCAGCGCGGCGCCGATGGGTCGCTGGCCGCGATCGACTGGCCGATCAGCGAGGCGCCGGAGTTCTTCGGCGGTGGCGGTGGGCTGTATTCGACCGGGCCGGACTACCTGCGCTTCACCCGCATGCTGCTGCGCGGCGGGGAGCTGGACGGCGTGCGCGTGCTGCGGCCGGAGACGGTGGCGCTGATGGGCGAGAACCATATCGGCGCGCTGGAGATGGAGCCGATGCCGACGGCGATCCCGACCCTGAGCAACGACTTCCACCCCTTCCCCGCGGTGCCGAAGAACTGGGGGCTGGGCTTCATGCGCAACACCCGGGACCTGCCGGGCGGGCGGGCCGCGGGCAGCCTGGCCTGGGCCGGGTTGGGCAACCTGTATTTCTGGCTGGACCCGGCGCGGGACGTCTCCGGCGTGCTGCTGACGCAGGTGCTGCCGTTCGGCGACCACGCGGTGCTGGAGCTGCTGGCGGGGTTCGAGGCGGCGGTCTACGCCGGGTAGCGGGCCTCAGTCGGGGCGCAGGCCCATGCGCTGCACCACGCCTGTCCACTTGGTGACCTCGGCCCGGACGTAGTCGCCGAAGGCTTCCGGCGTGCCGCGCTGCGGCTGGATGCCCTGGCGCCGCAGCGCCGCCTCCACGTCCGGCCTCGCCATGGCCTGGTTCAGCGCGGCATTGAGCTTGGCGAGGATGGCGGGCGGCGTGGCCGCCGGGGCCAGCACGCCACCCCAGCTGACCGCCTCGCAGCCCGGCACCGTCTCGCTGACCGGGGCCAGGTCCGGCGCTTCGGTGAGGCGGGGGGAGGAGAAGATCGCCACGCCCTTGACCCGCCCGGCGGCGATGTGCGGCAGCAGGGAGGGGGCGGTATCGACGCTGGCGGGGATGACGCCGGCAATGAGGTCCGCCGCCGTCGGCGCGCTGCCGCGGTAGGGGATGTGGGTGATCTCGGCGCCGGTCAGCGATTTCAGCAACTCCATCGCCATGTGCCCGGCCGAGCCGATGCCGGCGGTGCCGTAGCTCATCCGCCCGGCCTGGGCGCGAGCATGGGCGAGGAACTGCGCGATGGTGCCGGCCGGCACGGTGGGATGCACGCCCAGTACCAGCGGCACCACCGAAACCGCCATGACCGCGCTGAAGTCGCGGATGGCGTCATACGGCGTGCGGCTGCCGTACAGCGCGGGACCCATGCCGTTGGGGCCGGCATTGGCCATCAGCAGGGTGTAGCCATCGGGCGCGGATCGGGCGACCAGTTCGCCGGCGATGAAGCCATTGGCGCCCGGGCGGTTCTCCACCACCAGGGTCTGGCCGAGCAGTTCGGTCAGGTGCGGCTGCAGCAGGCGGGCAATGATGTCGCTGGCGCCCCCCGGCGGATACGGGATGACCATGCGGATGGGGCGCGTGGGCCATCCGCCCTGCGCCCGCGCCAGGGCGGGCAAGGCCAGTCCGAGGGCAGGCAGCGCCTGGCGACGGGTGAGGCGCATGGACTTCTCCCCTTCAACACGCCAACGCCCCGGCCGGGTGGCCAGGGCGCTGTACGATGGGGCCGGCGGGGTTGCTCCCCGCTCGGCCCGGCAGGCGGCCTCAGCCGGCGGCGGCGACCGCGCGCTTGGCCATCACGGTCACCAGGTGGGCGCGGTATTCGGCGCTGCCGTGGATGTCGCTGTTCATGTCGTCGGCCGGCTGCTTCACCGCGGCGACGGCGGCCGGCGACCAGTTGGCCGAGAGCGCAGCTTCCATGTCCTTCTGGCGGAACACGCAGGCGGCGGCGCCATTGATGGCCACGCGTACCTCGCCGCCGGTCTTGGCGACGAAGGCGCCGGCCATGACGTAGCGGCTGGCGGGGTTGCGCATCTTGGCGTAGCCGGCCTTCTCGGGGATCGGGAATTCCACCGCCACCAGCAGCTCGCCCGGCTCGAGCGCCGTGGTGAACATGCCCTGGAAGAAATCGTCGGCGGCGATGCGGCGGCCGCTGGTGACGATGGTCGCATTCAGCGCGACGACGGCCGAGGGGTAGTCCGCCGCCGGGTCGTTGTTGGAGACGCTGCCACCGATGGTGCCGCGGTTGCGCACCGCCGGGTCGCCGATGCCGCTGGCAAGCATCGCCAGCATCGGGATGGCGGCCTTGACCTCGGGGCTGTTGGCCACGTCGGCATGGCGGGTCATGGCGCCGATGACGATCTTGTTGCCGTCGCGCTTGATGCCCTTCAGCTCGGCGATGCCCGAGAGGTCGACCACGCTGGTCGGCTTGTTCAGGCGGTGCTTCAGCGCCGGCAGCAGGGTCTGGCCGCCCGAGATCGGCCGGGCGTCGCTGTCGGCGGAGAGGATCTTCACCGCGTCCGCAACGCTGGTCGGCTTGTGGTATTCGAAATCATACATCTCGCGGTCCCCTCTTACTCTGCTGCCGCGCGGCGGCCGCTGTTGATGATGTGCCAAAGCTTGGCCGGTGTCGCCGGCATTTCCACATGTGTCACGCCGTAGTCGCGCAGCGCGTCCACCACCGCGTTGATGACGGCGGGCGGGCTGCCGATGGCGCCGACCTCGCCGCAGCCCTTAACCCCAAGCGGGTTGTGGGTGCAGAGGGTTTCGTGCGTGGCCACCGAAAGCGTGCCGACATCCCCCGCGCGGGGCATGCAGTAGTCCATGAAGCTGCCCGACAGAAGTTGGCCACTGGCGTCGTAGGCGCAAGCCTCCAGCAACGCCTGGCCGATGCCCTGGGCGACGCCACCCTGGACCTGGCCCTCGACGATCATCGGGTTGATCACCCGGCCGACATCGTCCACCGCGGTGAAGTTGATGACCGAGCAGATGCCGGTATCGGGGTCGATCTCGACCTCGCAGATGTGGCAGCCACCGGGATAGGTGAAGTTCTTCGGGTCGTAGAAGGCGGTCTCGTCCAACCCCGGCTCGATTTCCTCGATCGGGTAGTTGTGCGGCACATAGGCGGTCAGGCAGATTTCGCCCCAGGACTTGGTCTTGTCGGTGCCGGCGACGCGGAAGGTGCCGCGGTCGAACTCGACATCGTCGACGCTGGCTTCCATCAGGTGGGCGGCGATGCGGCGGGCCTTGGCCACGATCTTGTCCATGGCCTTGACCATGGCCGAGCCGCCGACCGCGAGCGAGCGGCTGCCATAGGTGCCCATGCCGAAGGGCACCTTGTCGGTGTCGCCATGGACGATATCAACCTGGGAGAGCGGGATGCCGAAGCGGTCCGTCACCAGCTGGGCCAGCGTGGTCTCGTGCCCCTGGCCGTGGCTGTGGGTGCCGGTCAGCACCGAGACGCTGCCGGTGGGGTGGACGCGGATGGCGCCGACCTCATAGAGGCCCGCGCGGGCGCCGAGCGCGCCGGCGACGGCGGAAGGCGCGATGCCGCAAGCTTCGATGTAGGTGCTGATGCCGATGCCGCGCAGCTTGCCGCGCTTGGCCGCCTCGGCGCGGCGGGCCTCGAAGCCGTCCCAATCCGCGGTCTTCAGCGCCTGGGCCAGGGTGCTCTGGTAGTCGCCGCTGTCGTATTGCAGGGCGACAGGGGTCTGGTACGGGAAGGCATCGGCCGGGATGAAGTTGCGGCGGCGCAGTTCCAGCTTGTCGATGCCGGTCTGCCTGGCCGCCACGTCCACCAGGCGTTCCAGCAGGAAGGTGGCTTCCGGCCGGCCGGCACCGCGATAGGCATCCACCGGCACCGTGTTGGTGAAGACGGCCTTCACCTCCGCATACACCGTCGGCGTGGTGTAGACGCCGGCCAGCAGCGTGGCGTGCAGGTAGGTGGGCACGCTGGTCGCGAAGGTGCTGAGGTAGGCGCCCATGTTCGCGGTGGTGCTGACGTGCAGGCCGAGGAACTTGCCGTCCTCCGCCAACGCCAGCTTGGCCTTGGTGACATGGTCGCGGCCGTGGGCATCCGACATGAAGCTTTCGGTGCGGTCGGCGGTCCACTTGATCGGCCGGTTCACCCGGGCGGCGGCCCAGGTGACGACGGCTTCCTCGGCGTAGTGGAAGATCTTGGAGCCGAAGCCGCCGCCGACATCCGGCGCCACCACGCGCAGCTTGTGCTCGGGGATCTGCAGCACGAAGGCGCCCATCAGCAGGCGGATGACGTGCGGGTTCTGGCTGGTGGTGTAGAGGGTGTGCTGGTCGGTCGTGCGGTCGTAGTCGCCGATCGCGGCGCGGGGCTCCATGGCGTTCGGGATCAGCCGGTTGTTGACCAGCTCGAACTCGACCACGTGCTTCGCCTGCGCGAAGGCCGCCTGGTTCACCGCCAGGTCGCCGATGTGCCAGTCGTAGCAGACATTGCCGGGGGCGCCTTCGTGCAGCAGGGGCGCGCCGGGGGCCAGGGCCGCGGCCATGCTGGTCGCGGCCGGCAGCACGTCATAGTCCACCGCAATCGCCTCGGCCGCGTCGCGCGCCTGGGGGCGGGTCTCGGCGATGACGACGGCGACGATGTCGCCGACGTGGCGCACCTTGCCCTGGGCCAGCGGCGGGTGCCCCGGCTCGTTCATCGGGCTGCCGTCCTTGTTGTGGATCAGCCAGCCGCAGGGCAGGCTGCCCACCACCATGTCGGCGCCGGTGAAGATCGCGACCACGCCGGGCATGGCGGCCGCGGCGGCCGTGTCGATGCCGCGGATGGTGGCATGCGCGTGCGGGCTGCGCAGCATCACCGCATAGGTCTGGTTCGGGCGATTGATGTCGTCCGTGTAGTTGCCGCGGCCGGACAGGAAGCGCAGGTCTTCCTTCCGCTTCGGGCTGGCACCGATACCCTCGAAGACGACGGGCGCATTCATGGCGTTGAGCCTCCCAGATTGGTCGCGCGCGGGGTCTTTGCCCCGCTTGGTGCGTGCTGCGCGGCCGGGTTATTCGGCGGCGTGGGCGGGGGCGAGGGTGGCGCTGCGGCCGTGCATCACTTCCTGCGCGGCGCCGATGGCCTTCACGATGTTGTGGTAGCCGGTGCAGCGGCAGAGGTTGCCTTCAAGGCCCTCGCGAATCTCATGCTCGCTGAGGCCCTGCGGGTGCTTCTCCACCAGGTCGATCGCGCTCATGACCATGCCGGGCGTGCAGAAGCCGCATTGCAGGGCGTGGTACTCGCGGAAGGCTTCCTGCATCGGGTGCAGGGTGCCGTCCGGCTTGGCCAGGCCTTCGATGGTGGTCACGCTGGCCCCCTCGGCCTGCAGGGCCAGGGTTGTGCAGCTCTTCACGCTGTCGCCGTTCATCTGCACCACGCAGGCGCCGCACTGGCTGGTGTCGCAGCCGACATGGGTGCCGGTCAGGCGCAGCTTCTCGCGCAGCAGTTCCACCAGCAGCGTCCGGGCCTCCACCTCAACGGTGTGGGTCTTGCCGTTTACGGTCAACGTCACCTGCGGCATGCCGCTTCTCCCCCGATTGGTTGCGGTGTGCGGCCGGAGCGGGCCGCATCTGGGTGGAAAGTCGCCCTCCGCCTGCGTTCCGTCAAGCGGCGGGGCGGATGAATGTTTCTCGGCTGCCTAGGGGCGCGGGCCCCAGCTGGTATCCGGCACGCTGCCGGCCCGGCGCATGGCCAGCGGCGCCGGGATCAACCGCTTGCGGCCGCGGGTCAGCAGTGCCAGCCCGCCCAGCACCACGGTGCCGAGCGGCCAGATGACCCAGAGCGAGGCGGTGGCGACGGCCCCGAACATGCCGGCGCCCAGCACCACTTCCGGGTCCTCGGCGCTGAGAAAGGGGGTGACGAAGGCACAGGTGGCCAGCATCAGCAGCATGGTGATGGCCTGGAACACCCAGAACAGCACCTTGCAGAAGCGGCCGAAAGGCCCGCGCGCCTCGCGGACCTCCAGCATCATCAGGTCGGACATCGCAGGTCCCCGGTGGGTCAGGCCGGAAGTACCGCCTTGCCAGCCTCCCCGGCCAGCGGATTTTCGGCATCCGGCCGGTCATGCAGGTGGCAGGCCGCCAGGTGGCCGCCGGCGAGGATGCGCAGCGGCGGCTCCTCGCTGCGGCAGCGGTCGAAGGCATAGGGGCACCGGGTATGGAAGCGGCAGCCCTTGGGCGGATTGATCGGGCTGGGCACGTCGCCCTTCAGGATCACCCGTTGGCGGGCGGCGCCGGGTTCCGGCACCGGCACGGCGGAAAGCAGCGCCTGGGTGTAGGGGTGCTTCGGCGCGGCGAACAGGTCGCGCTTCTTCGCGACTTCCACGATCTTGCCGAGGTACATCACCGCGACGCGATGGGTCATGTGCTCGACGATGGCCAGGTCGTGGCTGATGAACAGCAGCGCCAGGCCGAGTTCCTTCTGCAGGTCCTGCAGCAGGTTGACGATCTGCGCCTTGACCGAGACGTCGAGCGCGGAGACCGCCTCGTCGCAGATGATCAGGTCCGGGTCGGCCGCCAACGCGCGGGCGATGCCGATGCGTTGGCGCTGGCCGCCGGAAAACTCGTGCGGCCAACGATTGACCGCGTCCCGCGGCAGTTGGACCTTGTCCATCAGCAGTGCCAGCCGATTGTTCAGGTCGCGGCCGCTCTTCGCCAGGCCGAAATTGCGGATGGGTTCGGCCAGGATGTCCTTGACCCGCATGCGCGGGTTCAGGCTGCTGAACGGGTCCTGGAACACCACCTGCATGCGCCGGCGCATCGGCCGCAGCGTGGCCGGCTGCATGTCGTCGATCCGCTTGCCGTCCAGCACCACCTGCCCGGCCGTGAGGTCGAACAGCCGCAGGATGGCCTTGCCGACGGTGGACTTGCCGCAGCCGCTCTCACCGACGAGCGAGAGCGTCTCGCCCTTCTCGATGCTGAAGGAGACGCCATCCACCGCATAGACATGCGCGGTGGTGCCGCCCATGAAGCCGCCACGGATCGGGAAGTGCTTCTTCAGGTCGATGACTTCGAGCAGCGCAGTCATGCGGCGAGCGCCCCTTCCTTCTCGGCGTAGTGGCAGGCGGCCCAATGCTGGGGCGACTTCATCTCCAGCGCGGGGGCGGCCTGGGAACAGAAGTCCGTCGCCTTCGGGCAGCGCCCGGCGAAGACGCAGCCGGGGATCTTCTGCTTCAGGCTGGGCACCAGGCCGGGAATCTCGGCCAGGCGGGTTTCCGTGCCGTGCAGCGAGGAGCCGAGCTTGGGCACCGCGCCGAGCAGCCCCTGGGTGTAGGGGTGGCGCGGGTTGCGGAACAGCTCCACCACGGAAGCTTCCTCCACCTTGCGGCCGGCGTACATCACCACCACGCGCTCGGCGACCTCGGCCACCACGCCGAGGTCATGCGTGATCAGCACGATGGCGGCGCCGACGCGGTGCTTCAGGTCGCGCATCAGGTCCAGGATCTGCGCCTGGATGGTGACGTCGAGCGCGGTGGTCGGCTCGTCCGCGATCAGCAGCTTCGGGTTGCAGGCCAGCGCCATCGCGATCATCACGCGCTGGCGCATGCCGCCGGAGAGCTGGTGCGGGTATTCGCGCACGCGGCGCTTGGCTTCGGGGATGCCGACCAGGTTCAGCATCTCGATCGAGCGGTCCTCGGCCTGGCGGGCATTGA
Source organism: uncultured Rhodospirillales bacterium (assembly GCA_903843125.1). GTDB lineage: Bacteria > Pseudomonadota > Alphaproteobacteria > Acetobacterales > Acetobacteraceae > CAIMOR01. The sequence goes on along the minus strand of CAIMOR010000020.1, from coordinate 9,978 downwards.
GGCCCTGGTGCAGGCGCAGCGTCTCGCCGATCTGGCGGCCGACCGTCAGCACCGGGTTCAGGCTGGTCATCGGCTCCTGGAAGATCATGCTGATCTCGTTGCCGCGGATCTTCCGCATCTCGGGCTCGGAGTAGTCCAGCAGGTTCTTGCCCTGGAAGCGGATGGCGCCGGCGATCTTGCCGGGCGGCTCCGGGATCAGCCGCAGGATGGACATGGCGGTGACGGACTTGCCGCAGCCGCTTTCGCCGACGATGGCCAGCGTCTCGCCGGCCTCGACATGGAAGGAGACGCCATCCACCGCACGGTTGACGCCGTCGGGCGTGCGGAAATGCGTCTGCAGGTTCTCGACTTCAAGCAGGGCCATGCGCGTCAGAGCCTCTTCGCCATGCGGGGGTCCAGCGCATCGCGCAGGCCATCGCCCAACAGGTTCACCGCCAGCACGGTGATGCTGAGGAAGACCGCGGGAAAGAACACGATGTAGGGCTTCACCTGCCAGAGCGCGCGCCCCTCGGCCATGATGTTGCCCCAGCTGGGGATGATCGGCGGCGTGCCGGCGCCGATGAAGCTGAGGATGGCCTCGGTGATCATGGCGGAGGCGCAGATGTAGGTGGCCTGCACCGTGATGGGCGCCAGCGTGTTGGGCAGGATGTGGCGCCAGATGATGGTGGGCGTGCGGGTGCCGCAGGCGACGGCGGCATCGACATAGGGCTGTTCGCGCAGGCTCAGCACCACGCCGCGCACCAGGCGGGAGACGCGGGGGATTTCCGCGATGGTGATGGCGATGATGACGTTCTGCACGCTGCCGCGGGTCAGCGCCATCAGCGCGATGGCGAGCAGGATGGGCGGGATGCTCATCATGCCGTCCATGATCCGCATGACCAGCGCATCCGCCCAGCGGACGAAGCCGGAGCAGAGGCCGATGGTGAGGCCGACGATGCTGGACAGCAGCGCCACCGAGAAGCCGACCAGCATCGAGACGCGGGCGCCGAACAGAACGCGGGAGTAGACGTCGCGGCCCAGCATGTCGGTGCCGAACCAGTACAGCGCCGAAGGCTCCCGCGTGCGCTTGGCCGGGGCCAGCGCGGTCGGGTCCACGGTCCACAGGTATGGGGCGAAGACGACGATGCCGAGCATCACCAGCAGCAGCGCCCCGCCCACCGCGATGGTGGGGTTCTTGCGCAGGTAGCCGATGAAGCCGCGCCGCGGCTTCATCGGCGGCAGCACGTCGGGCAGCGGCGCCGCTATGGCCGGCGCATCCATCACAGCGGTGCTCAATACCGGATCCTCGGGTCGAACAGGGTGTAGAGCAGGTCGATCAACAGGTTCACCAGCACGTAGACGAAGCTGAACAGCAGCACGACGCCCTGGATGACCGGATAGTCGCGCCGCAGGATGGCATCCACCGTCAGCCGCCCCAGCCCGGGAATCGCGAAGACGCTTTCGGTGACGACGGCGCCGCCGATCAGCAGCGCCATGCCGATGCCGATGACGGTGACGATGGGCACGGCGGCATTCTTCAGCGCGTGCAGGAACAGGATGCTGCGCTGGCCGACGCCCTTGGCGCGGGCGGTGCGGACATAGTCCTGCTGCAGCACCTCGAGCATGGTGGCGCGGGTGATGCGGGCGATCAGCGCGATGTAGACGCCGCCGAGCGCAATGCTGGGCAGGATCAGGTTCTCCAGCCAGGGGAACAGGCCTTCCTTGAAGGCGGTGTAGCCCTGCACCGGCAGCCAATCGAGTTCCAGCGCAAACACGTAGGCCAGCACGTAGCCGACGACGAAGACCGGCACCGAGAAGCCGAGCACCGCGAAGCCCATGACGCAGCGGTCGATCCAGGTGCCGTGCTTCCAGGCGGCCACCACGCCCATGGGCACCGCGATGGAGACCGCGAGGATCAGCGTCAGCACCATCAGCGAGAGCGTGGGTTCGATGCGCTGCTTGATCATGGTGGTGACCGGCAGGTTGGTGAAGATCGAGACCCCCATGTCGCCGTTCAGGATGTTCCACACCCATTCGCCGAAGCGCACCAGGAAGGGGCGGTCCAGCCCCAGGCTCTGGCGGATGCGCTCCACATCGGCCGGCGTCGCCTGGTCCCCGGCGATGACGGCCGCCGGGTCTCCGGGCGCGATGTAGAGCAGGCTGAACACGAACAGCGCGACCACCGCCATGACGGGGATGGTCGCGAGCACGCGCCGGATGATGTATGCGAACATTTATGCTGCCTTCAGGTCTTCGAGACGCCCCAGAAGAACGGCAGCGGCCCCTTCACCACGCCGGAGACGTTGGCGCGCCAGGCCTGGTACTGCAGGAAGAAGCCTGTCGGCGCGAAGGTGACGTTCTCCATGCCCGCGCGGTTCAGCCGGCGGATCGCGGCCTTCTCGGCGTCGAGGTCAGGCGCCTCGAACCATTCGTCCACCGCGGTTTCAACGGCGGGAATGCTTGGCCAGCCGAACCAGGCGCGGTCGCCATTGGCGCGGCAGGCGATGTAGACGGCCGGGTTGATGCAGTCCGCGCCGGCATGCCAGCTGTGGAACATGGACCAGCCGCCCTGCCCCACCGGGTTCTTCATGGCCCGGCGCTGGCCGGTGGTGCCCCAGTCGGTGGCCACGTAGTCCACGTTGAAGCCGATGCGCTTCAGCAGGTCGGCGGTCACGTCGCCCTGCGCCTTGGTGATGGGCTGGTCCTGCGCCACGATGCAGGTGACCGGGGTGCCGGCATAGCCGCTTTCGGCCAGCAGGCGCTTGGCCAGGTCCAGGTTGCGCGGGCCCTTCAGCAGGTCGCCGCCCTCTTCGGTGTACAGCGGGGTGCCGGGGGTGAAGAAGCCCGGCAGCGCCTTCCACAGGTTGGTGTCGTCGCCCACCAGGGCGCGCATGTAGTCTTCCTGGCTCAGCGCCGCCAGCACCGCCTGCCGCGCCTTCAGGCTGTTGAACGGCGTGGTCAGGTGGTTCATCCGGAAGGTGCCGATGTTGCCCAGCGGGTCGGCGATGTCCACGCGCACGTTGCGGTTGCGCTTCAGCTGCGGCACCAGGTCGGTGATCGGGTTCTCCCACCAGTCGATCTCGCCGTTCTGCAGCGCGGCCGAGGCGGTGCCCGGGTCCGGCATGACGATCCACTCGATGCGGTCGACCATCATGTGCTTGCCGCCCGAGAGCCAGCTGTTGGCTTCCTCGCGCGGCTTGTAGCCCTCGAACTTGGCGAACACCGCCTTGGAGCCAGGCACCCACTCGTTGCGGACGAAGCGCATCGGGCCGGAGCCGATGTATTCCTCGATCTGCTTGAACGGGTCGGTATTGGCGATGCGTTCCGGCATGATGAAGGCCATGGGCGTGGAGTTCTTGCCCAGCGCCATCAGCATCTTCGGGTAGGGCTTCTTCAGCACCCAACGGACGGTGACCTCGTCCACCGCCACCAGTTCCTGCTGGATCGCCTTCAGCATCTGGCCCATCGAATCGCGGGCCGACCAACGGGTCAGGCTGGCGACCACGTCCTTGGCATGCACGGTGCTGCCGTCGTGGAATTTCAGCCCGGCGCGCAGCTTGATGGTCCAGGTCAGGCCATCGGCGGAGACGCTGGCGCCCTCGGCCATCTGCGGCTTCGGCACCAGGTGCTCATCGAAGCCGTACAGCGTGTCCCAAACCAGCGCGGCGGCATTGCGCACCACGTACTGGGTGCCCCAGATCGGGTCGAAATTGGCCAGGTCCGCCTGCGGCACGAACTTCAGCGTGCGGGCGTTGGCGCCCTGGGCATGGGCCGGAGCCGAGAGGCCAAGGTGGCCAGCCAGGCCGAGGCCGGCGCCTGCCTTGATGAACGTCCTGCGATCCATGTGGTCTTCGTCTCCAGTTGCTGGCGTTCGCCCGGTTTCAAGCCAGCCTGCCGCATTCATGGGCAGGATGCCAGCGTCCAGACGCAACCGCCCGTGTCCCTTTGCCCGACTTGCACGTGGTGTGCCAGCGCCGGCGTCACGCCTTGCGCAGGTTCCAGAACAGCGCCGGCCCGCCCTTGACCAGGCCGTTGAGGCTGCGGCGCCAGGCCTGCGGCGGCCGGCCCTGGCCGAGCGGCACGAAGGGCGCTTCCTGCCAGACCAGGCGCTGCAGTTGCTCGGCGATGCGGCGTTCCTCGGCCAGCGTCGTGGCGTTGAACCAGTCCTCGCGCAGGGCTTCACGACCTGGGCTGCTCGACCAGCCGGCCCAGCCCTCCAGCCCGTTGCCGCGCAGGGGCTGGTGGCTGCCGGGCACGCTGGTGTCCAGCCCCTCCCAGGTGGTGCAGAAGGCGGACCAGCCGCCCTGGTCCGGCGGGTTGCGGTTGGCGCGGCGCTGGATGGCGGTGCCCCAGTCCGTGGCCTGCAGTTCCACGTTGAAGCCGACGCGTCGCATCAGGTCGGCGGCGACCTCGCTCAGGGCGTTGATGTTGGCCAGGTCGGTCGGCGCCATCATCGCCACCTTCTGGCCGGCATAGCCGCTCTCGCGCAGCAGCTTCTGCGCAGCCTCGATACTGCGCGGGCCGGTCAGCACCTCCAGCCCGGCCTCGTTCGCCAGCGGCGTGCCGGGCGTGAAGGCGCCGGCGGGGATGCGCCACAGCGCGGGGTCCTCGCCATAGGCGGCCTGCATGAACGCGCGCTGGTCGATGGCGGGCAGGATGGCGCGACGGACGGCCGGGTTGTCGAACGGCGGCTGCAAATGGTTGAAGCGCAGCACGCCGAGATTGCCCGCGGTGTTGATGACGTCGATCTCGATCTCGCGGTTGCGGCGCAGGCGCGGCAGCAGGTCCGGCAGCGGGGTTTCCCACCAGTCGGCCTCATTGTTCAGCAGCGCGCCGGCGGCGGTGGCGGGGTCCGGCATGACCAGCCATTCCACCCGGTCGAAATGCACCGGCTTGCCGCCGGCCAGGAAGTCGGCGGGCTCCGGGCGCGGCACGTAGTCGGCGAAGCGCTCATAGACCGCCAGGCTGCCGGGCACCCATTGCGCCTGGCGGAAGATGAAGGGGCCGGAGCCGGTATAGTCCTCGATCTGCTTGAATGGGTCGGTACGTGCCACCCGTTCGGGCATGATGGCGCAGATATTGGCGCTGGGCTTGCCGAGCGCCCAGGCCAGGCCGGGCCAGGGCTTCTTGAGCCGCAGGGCGAAGGTGGCATCGGATTCGGCGCGGGCTTCCTCCAGCAGCGCGTTCAGGCGCAGGCCCAGCACGTCTCGCCTGGACCAGCGCAGGATGCTGGCGATGCAGTCGTTTGCGCGCACCGGCGCACCGTCATGGAATTTCAGCCCGGGGCGCAGCGTGATGCGCCAGGTCAGGCCATCGGCCGAGACCTCATGCCCCTGTGCCATCTGGGGCTTCGGCTGGAAGTCCGCGCCCAGGCCGAAGAGCTGGTCGTAGATCATCAGGCCGTGGTTGCGGGCGATGACGGTGGTGGACCAGACCGGGTCGATATTGGCCAGGTTGCCCTGGGGGATGAAGCGCAGCGTGCGCTGCGCTGCCTGGGCGCGGGCGAGTGACGGTGCCGCCAGCGTGGCGGCCACCAGGTAACGACGCGTGATCATGCCTTGCCGATATTCCAGAACACGGTGGTGGGCGAGCGGAACACGCCGGTGACGTTGCGGCGCCAGACGCTGGGCTGCCAGTAGAAGCCGAGCGGGATGTAGGCCATCACCTGCATCGAGCGCGCGTTGAGCTGTTCGCCGATGCGCTTGCCGGCGGCCTCGTCCGGCGCCGCCAGCCAGGCGGCGCGCAGGCGCTCGATCTCGGCATCCTCCGGCCAGCCGAACCAGGCGTTGGCGCCGTTGGCGCGCAGGTAGAGGTTGGTCGCCGGCAGGATCAGGTCGGCGCCGCCGGAGGTAGTGTGGAAGACGTTCCAGCCGCCCTTCTCCGGCGGCTCCCGGCTGGCGCGGCGCTGCACCACGGTGCCCCAGTCGGTCGAGACGAGTTCGACGTTCATGCCGAGGCGCTTCAGCAGGTCCGCGGTGACGAGGGAGAGCGCGTTGATCTGCGGGTAGTCGCCGGGGGCGAGCAGCACCACCTTCTCGCCCTTGTAGCCGGCGGCGGCGAGCGCCTGCCTGGCCCGTTCCAGGTTGCGGGTCTTCAGGATCTCGCTACCGACCTCGTTCGCCAGCGGCGTGTCGCAGGCGAAGATGCCCTCGCAGCGGCCATAGCCGGCGGGGTCGTCGCCGGCGACGGCGGTCAACCAGTCCTTCTGGTCCACGGCCATGGCCACGGCGCGGCGCACGCCGGCGTTGTCGAAGGGCGGGTAGAGGCAGTTGAAGCGCATGATGCCGTAGGTGCCGTCGGTCAGGCGCTGGTCCACCACCACGTCCCGCGCGCGGCGCAGCCGCGGCAGCAGGTCGTGCAGCGGGTATTCCCAATAGTCCTGCTCGCCGGTGGCCATGGCGGCCGCGGCCGTGGAACTGTCGGAGATGACGTTCCATTCGACGCGGTCGATCTTCGGCACGCGGCCGCCGGCGAGGCCGTTCACCGGTTCCTGCCGCGGGACATAGCCGTCGAACTTCGCCCAGACCGCCTGGCTGCCGGGGTTCCATTCGTCGCTCAGGAAGCGGAACGGGCCGCTGCCGGTGGTGTCGCGGATCTGGGTGTACGCGTCCGTGCGCGCCACGCGTTCCGGCATGACGAAGCAGCCATTGGTCTTGCCGAGCGCGATGGCGACATAGGGGAACGGGTGTTTCAGCCGCAGCTCGAAGCGCTTGTCGTCGATGACGCGGGCTTCCGCCAGCGCGGCGCCGAGCGACTGGCCGAAGGGGTCCCGCACGCAGAAGCGGATGATGCTGGTGGTGCAGTCGATGCTGCGGACCGGCTCGCCGTCGTGGAAGCGCAGGCCCTCGCGCAGCGTCATCACCCAGCGCAGGCCACCATCCTCCACGCTCCACCCCGCGAGCATCTGCGGATGCGGCGTGCCCTGGTTGTCGCAGGCGATCAGCGTGTCGTAGACCAGGTAGGCGTGGTTGCGGGTGACCACGGCGGTGGTCCAGAACGGGTCCAGGCTGGTCAGGTTGGCCTGCGGGATCACGCGCAGCGTGCGCGAGGCCGCGGATTGCGCGAAGGCCGGGGCGGCCAGCGCCGATGCCAGCAGCGTGCGTCTTCCGATCATGTGCGCCTGATGCCCCAGAAGATCGCAAACCCCTTCACCCGGTCCACCAGGCTGCGCTTGTACGCCGTCAGGCTGCGGTAGCCGCCCAAGGGGATGTAGGGCAGTTCCTGCATGGCGATGCGCTGGATGTCCCGCGCGATGGCCTGCTGCTGCGGCAGTTCCGGTGCGTCGAAGAACTGCATGCGCAGCGTCTCCAGCGCGGGGATGTTGGGCCAGCCCGGCGTCGCTGCATTGCCGTCGCTGCGCAGGCTGTTGTGCGTGCCGGGGTTGATGAAGTCCATGCCCGAATTGGCGAAGCAGGAGACGCTCCAGCCACCCTGCGCCACCGGCCCGCGGTTGTTGCGCCGCTGCACCAGGCCGCCCCAGTCCGAGAGCGCGACGTCGAGATTGACGTCGAGCTTGTGGAAGAAATCGATCGCGACCTGCGCCATGGCGGAGGTGCTGATGATGTCGGTGGTGCCGAGCAGGCGGATGGGTTCGCCATTGTAGCCGGCCTCCCGCAGGCGGCGCTTGGCATCGGCGAAGCTGCGCGGACCCTTCAGCGGCGCCAGCGCCTCGTCATTGGCCAGCGGCGTGCCCGGCGTGAAGAAGCCGACGCCGGTGGCGAAGCGCGCCGGCGAGGGGCCGACGATGGCGGTCATGAAGTCTTCCTGGTTGATCGCGCCGAGCAAGGCTCGGCGGATGGCCGGGTTGTCGAACGGCGGCTGCAGGTGGTTCATCCGCATCGAGCCGGGGAAGACCAGCGTGTCCATCACGTCCACCACCAGCTGGCGTTGGCGTTCCAGCTGCGTGGAGACTTCGGGCGGCATCTGCTCGAACCAGTCCACCTCGCCGGACATCAGCGCCGCCGAGGCGGTCGCGGCATCGGGAATGGTCAGCCATTCCACGCGGTCGAAATGCGCGATCTTCGGCCCCGCGGTCAGGCCGGTGGCGCTGTCGGGCGTCGGCGTGTAGTCGGCGTAGCGTTCCCACGCCGCGAAGCTGCCGCTGCGGAGTTCCGCGTGCATGAAGCGGAAGGGGCCGCTGCCAATGGCCTCGCGCACCGGCTGGAACGGGTCGGTATTCGCCAGGCGCTCCGGCATGATGAAGCAGACCGGGGAGGATGGCAGCCCCAGCGCACCGATCAACTGCGGGAAGCGGCGCTTGAGGCGGAACACGATGCGCCGGTCGTCGGCGGCGCTGATCTCGTCCAGGTAGGTTTCCAGCACCTGGCCGGTGGGGCTGCGGCGCGCCCAGCGCTTGATGCTGGCCACCGCATCGCGCGCACGCACCGGCTCGCCGTCGTGGAACTTCAGGCCGCTGCGCAGCGTGACCGTCACCCGCCGGCCGTCCTCCTCCTCGGCATGGCCCTCGGCCATCTGCGGGCGGATGCGATACTGCGCATCGGTGCCGTACAGCGTGTCCCACACCATGTAGCCGTGGTTGCGGGCGACGTTGCTGATGGTCCAGATCGGGTCGAGCGAGGTGAGGTCGGTCTGCGGCACGAACCTCAGCACGCGGGCCGACTGGGCGCGGGCCGGCAGCGACAGCGCGGCGCCGGCCGCGAGCAGCGAGCGTCGTGCGATCATGTGCGGCGAATGCCCCAGAACAGCGCCAGGCCGCGCACGCGGTCGGCCAGGTCGCGCCGGATGGCGGTCTGGCTCCGGTAGGCGCCGACGGGAATGAAGGGCAGGTCGCGCATCGCCTCGACCTGGATCTGCCGGGCGATGGCCTGGCGCGCGGCCAAGGTCGGCGCCTCGAACCATTGGTCGCGCAGTTGCTCGATCCGCGGCATGTCCGGCCAGCCGAACCAGGCGCCGGCGCCGTTGGCGCGCAGGGTCGGGTTGGTCGCCGGCGTCAGGAAATCCATGCTGCTGAACGCGTACATCGACACGCTCCAGCCGCCCTTGTCCACCGGCTCCTTGCTGGTGCGGCGCTGCACCACCGTGCCCCAGTCGGTCAATGCCACGTCCAGGTTCACGCCCAGCCGGCGGAACAGGTCGATCGCCACCTGCGTCAGGGCGGATGGGATCAGGATATCGGTCGGCCCCAGCAGGCGGATCGGCTGGTTGGCATAGCCGGCCGCCTTCAGCGCGGCCTTCGCCGCCTCGATGCTGCGCGGCCCCTTCAGCGGGTCGAGCGCGACGTCGCTGGCCATCGGGCCGCCGGGGGTGAAGAAGCCGACGTCGGTTTCGTACAGCCGCTTGTCGGTGCCGACCGAGGCGATCATGAAGTCTTCCTGGCTGATCGCCGGCAGCAGGGCGCGGCGCATCGCCGCATCGTCGAACGGCGGCTGCAGGAAGTTGAAGCGCATCAGCGCCATCATCGGCCGCGGGTCCATGTCCTCGATCGCCAGGGCGCGGTTGCGGGCGAGGAGCTGCTGGATTTCCGGCGGCGGCTGTTCGTACCAGTCGATCTCGTTGTTCTGCAGCGCCGCCGCGGCGGTGGCGGCATCCGGAATGGTCTTCCATTCCACCCGCTCGAAATGCGCAATCTTCGGCCCGGCGGTCAGCCCCGAGGCTCCGGCGGCAACCGGCACGTAGTCGTGGTTCCGGCTGAACGCCGCGCCGCTGCCGGCGACGAAATCGCCGGGGATGAAGCGATAGGGACCACTGCCGACCACCTCGCGCAACTGGGTGAAGGCGTCGGTGCGGGCCAGGCGTTCCGGCATGATGAAGCAGGGCGGCGCGACGGGGTTGCCCAGCGCCTCGTACAGCAGCGGGAAGCGCTGCTTCAGGCGGAACTGCAGGCGCCGGTCGTCCAGCGCGGTGATCTCGTCCAGCGCCGGGGCGAGCTTCTGCCCCATGGCGTGGCGCTTCAGCCAGCGCTGCACGCTGGCCACCGCGTCTCGCGCCAGCACCCGCTCGCCGTCGTGGAATTTCAGCCCGTCGCGCAGCGTGATGGTC
>CAIMOR010000019.1 GCA_903843125.1 uncultured Rhodospirillales bacterium | reverse complement strand
GCGGTAGCCATGCACCGGCCCGCCACCACCAAAGGCGATGATCGTCCGCCCCTCATAGCCCTTGCCGCTCTCGATGGCATGCACACGCGCCGCATTGGCCATGTTCTCATCCACCATCTCGACCACGCCCAGCCCCGCCATGTCCGGCGCCAGCCCCAGCTTCTCGCCTACCGCCGCGCCCAACGCCGCCAGCGCCTCATCCGGATGCAGCTTCAGCGCCCCGCCCGCGAACAGCTCCGGGTCGTACCGCCCCAGCGCCAGGTTCGCATCCGTCACCGCCGGGCGCGTGCCGCCGCGCCCATAGCAAGCCGGGCCCGGCGAGGCGCCCGCACTCTCCGGCCCCACCTGAATCCGCCCCATGCTGTCCACCTGCGCCAAGCTCCCACCGCCGGCGCCGATCTCCACCATCTCGATCACGGGTATCCGCAACGGCAACCCGCTGCCCTTCTTGAAGCGGCCCACCCGCGCCACCTCGAAGGTCCGCGACGCCTGCGGCTGATACCCATCGATCAGGCAGATCTTCGCGGTCGTCCCGCCCATGTCGAAGGACAGCACCTGCCGCAACCCGCGCTGCTTGGCGACATGCGCGGAAAAGATCGCGCCGCCCGCCGGCCCGCTCTCCACCAGCCGAATGGGAAACCGCGCCGCCGTCTCCAGCGTGGTCAGCCCACCGCCCGACAGCATCATGAACAGCGGGCAGGCCACGCCGGCATGGCGCAACCCGGTCTCCAGCCGCCCGAGATAGCTCGCCATCATCGGCTGCACATAGGCGTTGGCGACGGTGGTGCTGAACCGCTCCCACTCCCGCATCTCCGGCGAGACGTCCGACGACAGCGAAATCGGCACCGCCGGCCAGATCCCGCGCACGATCGCGGCGGCCTGCCGTTCATGCGCCGGATTGACGAAGGAATGCAGGAAGCCGATCGCCACGGCCTCCACCCCCTCGCGCATCATGAACTCAACCTGGCGCGCCACGGCCGCCTCATCCAGCGGCAGCAGCACCTTGCCGGTGTTGTCCAGCCGTTCCTGCACCGGCAGCCGCCAGCGCCGCGGCACCAGCGGCTGCGGCAGCTCGATATTCAGGTCGTACTGGTCGTAGCGGCTCTCATTGCCCAGCGCGAGGACGTCGCGGAACCCCTCGGTGGTGATCAGCGCGGTCCTGGCGCCCTTGCGCTCGATCACCGCATTCGTCGCCAGCGTCGTGCCATGGATCACCAGCGCCAGGTCGGCCGCGGTCAGCCCGGCGCGTTCCAGCACCACCTTCACGCCGTCCAGCACGCCCTGCTCCGGTGCATCCGGCGTGGTCAGCACCTTGGCGGTCCAGCGCTGCTCGCCCTGTTCGATAGCGAGGTCAGTGAAGGTGCCGCCGATGTCGACTGCGAGCCGGGCACTCATGCCGCCATCTCCGCAGCCCAACGCTGCGCCACGGCACAGGCCTTCGCAAAATCGTCCATCCGCATCGCTTCCTTCGGGTTGTGGCTGCCGTTCTGGTTCCTGACAAACAGCATGCCAGCGGGCACCCCGGCCTGGGCGAAGGCGACCGCGTCATGCCCCCCGCCGCTCGCCATCGCATGAAAAGGTATGTCCAGCGCCATCGCCGCGCGCTTCAGCCCGTCCTGCACATCGGCGTCCATCAGGCTGGCCGGGCTGCCGCTCTGCGTCCCCAGCTCGAACCGCACGCCGCGCCGTGCCTCTATCTCGGGCACCTTGTCGTACAGCACCTCCCAGATGGCATCGATGCTGTGCAGGTTCACGCTGCGCACATCCAGCTGGAAGGTCGCCTCGCCCGCCACCTTGGTGAACCCGGCCTCCGCCGTGGTGCCCATGGTGCAGAAGGTCACCACCAGCTGCTGCCCGCGCGCATCCAGCAGGCACCAGGCGTCGTCCAGCGCCACCGCCAGGTCGGCCAGCGCCATCGCCGCGTCGCGCCGATACTTCCGGGGCGTCCCGCCGGAGTGGTTGTACTCGCCCAGCACCCGCGCCGTGCGCAGCCGCCGGCTGCCAGGAATGCCGGTGACGATCCCCACCGGAATCTCCATCGCATCCAGCACCGGCCCCTGCTCGATATGCACTTCCAGGTAGGCCGCCACGTTGTGCGGCCCCAGCACCTTGTCGCCACGCCGGGCGAAGCCGGGGTCGAAGCCTTCTTCGGCCATGTGGTCAGCCAGGGAGCGCCCTGAATCCAACCGCCTGATCTCCAACTCCTCGGCCCGCAACGCGCCCAGCGCACCGCGGCTGCCGGGAAAGCTGGTCGGAAACCACGCCCCGGCTTCCTCCGCCCGCGTCACCATCACGGCCACGTCGCAGCGCGGCTGCCACCCCGCCTGCTTCATCCCCGCCACCGCCGCCAGCCCGGCCAGCACGCCGGCGGCGCCATCGAAGTTGCCACCGTTCACCACCGTATCCAGGTGGCTCCCCAGCAGCACCCGCTTCGCCGCCCGATCCGTCCCCGGCAAGGTGCAGTACAGGTTCCCAACCGGGTCCGCGTTCGTCTCCAGCCCCAGCTTCCCGGCGGCATCGCGCACCAGCGCATGCGCCATCCGCTCGCCCGGGCCATAGGCCTCCCGCGTCATCCCCACGCCGTCGAAGCTGCGCACCCGCAGCTCCTCGAACAGCGTCTCCGCCAGCGCGACATCGGGCGTCAGGTTCGGCAGCATCACTCAACTCTCCACGGAAAGGCGGCCGGGCTTTGCCCGACCGCCGCGCAGCCACCGTGCAAGCGCAGCGCCATCAGGGGTCCCCGCGGAACAGCGCAGCAGTTTCGTGGGGCGTTACACCATCCCCCGCACGCGCCCGCCATCAATGCGGATCATGCTGCCGGTCACGTAGCTCCCGGTATCCCCGGCCAGGAACGCCCCCATCGGCCCATACTCGGCCGGCATGCCGAACCGCTTGGCCGGTATCTCCTTCGCCGCCTCGGCGATCACCTGCTCCACCGTGATCCCCTTCGCCGCGGCGTTCTTCGTGGAGGTCTCGGTCGTCCGGTCGGTCAGGATGCTCCCCGGCGCCAGCACGTTCACCGTCACCCCATCCTCGGCCACTTCGCCGCTCACCGTCTTCACCCAGGCCCACACGCTGGCCCGCAGCGTGTTGCTCAGCGCCAGGTAGCCGATCGGGTGCTGCATCCCCGTGCTGCCCACCACGATGATCCGCCCCCACTTCTGCGCCCGCATCGCCGGCAGCGCCAGGTTGGCCATCCGCAGCGGCGAGACCACGATGCTGGTGAACCAGGTCACCAAATCGCTCTCCTTCATCTGCGTCGCCGTGCAGGGCGGCGGCCCGCCATGGTTCAGCACCAGGATGTCCACGCCACCCATTGCCTTCACCGCCGCGTCGTACAGCCGGTTCATGTCGTCCGGCACCGCCACGTCGCCCGGAAACCCCACCGCGCTGGCCGCGCCCGCCGCCGTCAGCTCCGCCGCCGCCTTGTCCAGCCGCCCCTGGTCGCGCCCGCTGATCACCAGGCAGGCACCCTCGCCGGCCAGCGAATCGGCAATGCTGCGCCCCAGCCCCTTGGTCCCGCCCATCACCAGGGCGCGCCGCCCCTTCAAACCCAGATCCATCGCCCGCGTCTCCTCAGTACATGGCCGCGAACCGTGCCCCCGCCGGCCCACCCTGGCAAGCCGCCCGCCCCGGCGTTATCACTGCGGCAACCCGAGGAAACGCCGCCATGTCCAAGCCCACCCTCCTCATCACCCGCCGCCTGCCCGAAGCCGTCCAGGCCCGCGCCGCCCGCGACTACGACGCCCACCTGAACTTGGCCGACGACCTCTGGGCGCTGGACGGCGCCGAGATCGCCCGCCGCGCCGCCGCCTGCAACGCCAGCGCCATCCTCTGCGCCGCCGGGGACGCGATGAACGCCGCCTGCATCGCCGCCCTGCCGCCCAGCGTGAAGCTCATCGCCACCTTCTCCGTCGGCACCGACCACATCGACCTGGCCGCCGCGAAGGCGCGCAACATCCCCGTCGCCAACACGCCGGATGTCCTCAGCTTCGCCACCGCCGAGATCGCCTTCACCCTCATGCTCATGGCCGCCCGCCGCGCCGGGGAAGGGGAGCGCCTGCTCCGCGCCGGCAACTGGGGCGGCTGGGCGCCGACGCAGCTGATGGGCGTGACGCTGGAAGGCAAGACGCTCGGCATCCTCGGCATGGGCCGCATCGGCCGCGAACTGGCAAAAATGGCGCGCGGCTTCAGCATGCAGGTCCACTACCGCAACCGCTCGCGCCTCAGCCCGGTCGAGGAAGCCGGCGCCACCTTCCACGCCGAGGACGCCAGCTTCCTCGGCGCCATCGACGTGCTGAGCATGCACATCCCCG
>CAIMOR010000018.1 GCA_903843125.1 uncultured Rhodospirillales bacterium | reverse complement strand
GCCGGTGGTGTGGTCGAAGTCGAAGGTCAGGCCGACCGTCGGCGAGGCCGTCACCACGTAGTTGGCGTAGCTCAGCGTGCCGTGGCCGTTCAACACGTAGGTGTCGGAGCCGTTGGAGGCGAAGATGGTGTAGCCGGTGACGCTGGCGCCGGTGACGGTGAACTGGTCGTCCGAGCGCGAGCCCAGGAAGTTCTGGATGCCGCTGAAGCTGTTGCCGTTGGTGTCGAGGCCGAGGCCGATATCCACCGCCGCGCCGGTGGTGAAGGCCGCCCAGCTCGCCGTGTCGCCCGCCGTGCCATGGCCGCCGCCGACGACGGAGACCAGGTTGTTCGGATCCATCAGGAAGGTGTCGTCGAAGGCGGTGCCGACGATGGTCTTCGGCGTCACCGGGGCGCCGCCGGCATCGGTGGTGAAGATGTCGGAGTTGCCGCCGACCTTCCCGCTGATCAGGCCGAGCGACATGTCGAAAGTCAGCGCCTGGCTGTAGGCGGCGTAGCTCAGCGTGCTGTTGCCGTACAGGCCGTAGGTGTCGCTGCCCTCGCTGGCGTAGACCGTGTAGGCCGTGTCGGTGGGCATGGCCGTGGAGACCATGGTGATCTGGTCGTCATCGGCCGAGCCATGGTAGCCGGTGATGCCGGTGATGGTCAGGCCGACCGTGCTGGACCCGATCGTGACGTTGGCCGTCGCCGCCCCGGCGTCGGTCAGCGCCAGCGTCAGGCTGGTGTCGCCGGTGAAGTCGATGATGACCCCGGTATACGTGCCGTTCGTGTAGGTGCCCACCGTGGGGTCCGTAACGAGCAGGGTCTGACCGTTCGCTGTCGCGCTCTTCGTGGTCATGCTGTGGCCTCCGGCAAGGGGGGAACCGGAGGCCGTGCGCCACCGCACTCACCCCCGAACAATCTTGGGCACGGTTAATACTGTGTTTAAAACCTCAGGTGAAGCGTTGGTGCCGTCTCATTTTGTATTCACGGTTGCATCAATAATTTATGAACGTTCACCCGCACATCAGCCACATCCCGGACGCGGCCTGGTCGCGGGCCAAGGCGCAGTGCGGGTTTCCGGCCGAGGCACCTGCCCGTCGCGACGCCCCCGGCGTTAATCCGGCCATGAACTTCACGACTTCGTGAAGTATGTTGCAGCGCACGCATGCAGCGCAGAAGCCCGGCTGGCAAGGCTTTCGTCACCGCAGTGCAGTGTAATGAGTTGTCAACGCAATGGCGTTTGCGTTGACCCTAGTTCAACCAAAGGTTAAATGATCCTCAACACCCAAGGGCGTTTGCCCGGGATCGAGGAGTTCCCCCGATGGCCACACTTGGCGGCGGCAATAACGATCATGTTGGCACCGACGGCGAGCACGGCGTGGACGCCGGCTCCGGTTCGGACAACACGGTCGATTTCAGCCACAGCACAACCGACCATGTCATCGTCGGCGACGGCTCGGGCGATACGCTGCTCGGCGGCGGCGGCAACGACAGTCTCGCCGCCAGCGGCAGCGGCCAGCACATCGACGCCGGTGGCGGTGACAACCAGATCTACGTGAGCCAGACCGTCAACGACACCATCATCGGTGGCTCCGGCAATGACCAGCTCGGTGGTTCGCATATCACCGACAACACCATCAACCTCGGCGGTGGCGACAACATCGTCAACTTCACCGACTTCACCGGCTCCAATCTGTATGTGGATAACTCGGGCACCCTGCAGGCCGAGATCCTGAACGCCCTGAACAACACCGTTCATGGCGGCGACAGCGGCGACGCCATCAACCTCGGCGGCAACAGCAACAGCAACATCGTCATCGGCGGCGGCGGCAGCGACAGCGTGATCGCCGGCGGCACCAACAACTTCATCGGCGTCGGCAGCGACACCTCCACCGGCGCCGGCAGCAACGTCCATGTCACCGGCAGCGGCAACGTGGTCGGCGGCGGCGGCGGCGGTGACAACATCGGCAGCACCGGCGACAACGCGGTCACCGGCGGCGCCGGCGACGACCATCTGTACGGCACCGGCGGCACGCTGAGCGGCGGTTCGGGCAACGACACCATCGACGCGCTGAACGGCGGCACCCACCTGGTTGGCGGCAGCGGCAACGACGTGCTGAATGCCGCCGGCTACGGCGACACCATGCAGGGCGGCGGCGGCGCGGATACCTTCCACTTCGACGCCGGCGCCGGCAGCGCCGTCATCGTCGACTTCAGCGTTGCCCAGGGCGACACGCTGTCGTTCAGCGCCGGCGACTACGGCAACGGCTTCACCCTGGCAAGCGGTTCGGCCGGCGTCGACCAGATCATCAACCACGCCTCCGCCGACCCGGACACCGGCGTGGTCTCCATCAGCATCGGCGGCGAGACCGTCGTGGTGCACGGCCTGACCATGGAGCAGCTGCAGGGTCCGGACGCGCACACCTTCATCCACGTCAGCTGACGCGGCTGGCCTACCCCGCCCTCCCGCCGGCAACGGCGCGGAGGGCGTTTCATGTCTGCGCCCCGGTGCCCTTGCCGGGCCGTTAACCCGTTTTCCCCCAAGCTGTGTTACGGCAAGGCCGCTTCTGCACTATAGGTGGCAGCCGCAACACGCCGGGCAGCGCCGGCCACCCATGAGGCCTGGAGTTGACGCTGGACACCCAACCGCACCCCGCCGCCGCCACCGTCATGCGCTCGGCCGCGGCTTTGATGGCCCTGTCACCCAGGGTGGTGCTGATCACCATGGCCTTGCCGCGCGCCCTGCCGCTGGCCGGGCTGACGCCCATGACCATGTCCGGCGCCCTGCCGCCGCCGCTGGCCATCAACCAGCTGGCGCTTGAACATGGCCACCGCGTGCTGCTGCTGGCGCGCCCCCACCGTTCCCTGCTGCCCGGTGCCCCGATGGCGCTGGTGAAGGGCATGCAGCCAGCAGCCGAATTCCACCTGGCTCCCGCCACCACCCTGGCCGAGCTGCTGGACGAACCCACCCCGGCCGCGGTGTTGGCCCTGGCGCTGCACATCGCCCGCAGCGCCCTCGGCACCCTCCGCGCGCGGGAGGATACCGACCTGGCCGCCACCTGCCACCGCCTGCTGCAGGAAGCCGCCGCGGCCGCCCGCCCGCTGACGCCCGCCGCGCTGTGCGGCCCGGCCCTGGCGCTCTGGGCACCGCCGGAAGGTCTGGGCACCACGCCGGCCTACCTGGTGGGGCCGAAGCGCATCCAGCTGCGCCCCTCACGCTCGCGCCGCGCCCTGCTGCTGGACCGTGACAGCGCCGGCAGCTTCCTGCTGGAAAGCCGCGCCCCGCACGCCTGGCTGCTGGCCGCGCCGCAGGAATCCACGCCGCTGCTGGCCGACCTGCCGCGCCAGGGCGGAGCCGGCGCCGCGCTGCACCTGGCCGGCATGGGCGAACTTGCCCAGGCCTCGGGCGCCGACCCAAGGGCCCGCGGCTATCTCCGCGCCGAGGCCAGCCTGGCCATGGCCCAGCCGGCCCGCAACTTCGCCGACCCGCAGCGCCCGGTGGGCGCCGCGCTGGAATTGGCGGTGGACGACCACGGCGGCGGCCTGTTCCTGCGCGGCTGGCTGCGCGACCCGCTGAACCTGGTCGAGCAGGTCAGCATCCGCTCGCGCTTCCTGGAGGAGACGCTGCCCATCGCGCAGCGCCACCGCTACCCCCGGCCGGACCTGGCCAAGGCCTTCGCCCAGGCGCCGCACGGCCTGGGCCCCAGCCAGCCCGGCTTCATCGCCTGGCTGCCGAAGCTCGCCCAGTGCGCCCAGTCGCAATGGACCCTGCGGCTGCAACTGGCCACCGGGGAACTGCTGGAGCCGCTCTCGCCGCCCGGCATCCTGCCGCCGCAGCAGGCG
>CAIMOR010000017.1 GCA_903843125.1 uncultured Rhodospirillales bacterium | reverse complement strand
TGGATGTTCGGCGCGGTCGCCCTACCCGCCGGAGAGCATCCCATGATCCTTGCCACCAGCCCGAGGCTGCGCCTCCGTCTGACGCCCTGGCCCAACCTTTCTCCGCGCCGCCGCGCAGTACTCCTCGGCTGGCTCGCGCTGATTGTCGTGCTCTATATGGCCATCGGCGCCTGGGGCAGCGGTGTCATCCGTAGCGAGCGCCTGGCCGCCGATGCCAGCCACGCCATCCGCTTGACGCCCGGATTGGTGGAGCACGGCCAGACCCCGCCCGACCCGATCCCCGAGAGCGGCGATTTCACCCCGGTGACCGTGGGCCTCTACCTCGACGGGATCGAGGCGGTGTCGGTGCGCGACTCCTTCTGGAGCCCAACCTTCTATATCTGGTTTCGCTGGACCGGCGATCGTGACCTGGCCCCGGGCGCGAACTTCCGCGTCATTGACGCTCGCACCGACCGCAAGGAACTGGTCGAGGAGTTCCACGGCCCCGACAACAGCCACTACCAGCGCTGGCGCGTTACGGCCCGGGTCACCAAGTTCTTCAATACCACCCGCGTGCCGCTGGATGGGCACATGCTGAACATCTACGTGGAGGACGGGCGGCTCGACGCCTCGCGCCTGCGCTACGTCGCCGACCCCGCGACCAACCTCAGCTCGCGCGCACGGATTTCGGGCTACGACATCCTGGGCGGGGCGCAGGTGGTGAAGACCCATACCTACCGCACCACCTACGGCGACCCGCGTGCCGAGGCAGGGCGCTGGCGCACCTTCAGCATGTTCACCTATGGGGTGACCATTCAGCGCGCCGGGATGGGCGTCTACATCAAGATCTTCCTGGGCCTGTTTGCCGGCATGGCGCTGGCGCTGACCAGTTTCGCGCTGCGCGCCTCGGATGCAGGGCCGCGGTTTTCCATGTTGGCGGGCGCCTATTTCGGCGCGGTGGCGAACTCCTACCTGGCGGGTTCGCTGATCCCCTCCTCCGGCCAGTTCGGCCTGGTGGAGTACGTGACCTTCCTCGGGATGTTCACGATCTTCTTCTCGCTGATCGCGACTATCGTCTCGATCTATATTTGGAATATTTTGGCGGACAAGGAATACTCCCGCGCCTTCGACCGCGTCACGGTCCTGGCCACCGCCACTGGCTATGTGGTGGTGAACCTGGTGCTGCCGCTTTCAGCCTGAGGCGCGAGGGGGCCTGCTACACCGTGCCGAAGCAGCCCAGCTGGAGTGCAGTTTGCCCTGCTGGCATGCGGCTGACCGCCACTGCCAAACTGCGCACCTGCTGGCGAGAAAGTCTAAACCATGGTCAGACCATGGGCAGATGATCTTCCCGCACGCCAAGGAGTGCTGCGGGCACGCGCTCAACGACGAACCGTGGCTTGGCAGTGGATAATGGTTGGTTCGGAGGCGTTGCGCCCTACCCCACCCCGATCAATTTGATCTTCCGCCCATCCACGCCCACGGCCAGCCGCCCGCTCTTCAAGTCCAGCGCCGCATTGCCGAACACCTCCCGCCGCCAGCCATGCAGGCTCGGCACGTCCGGGTTGGCCTCGGCAGCCAGGCGGTCCAGTTCCTCGCTGTTGGCCAGCAGCTTCGGCGCCACGTGGTGTTCCTCGCTCTTCGCCGCCAGCACCACCTTCAACAGCGCGACCAGCGCCGGGGAGGCGACCGGCCCGGCGCGTTCCTTCTGCGCCTCCGGCAAGGCGGCATCCGGCATCGCCTTGGCCGCGGCAATGGCCGCCAGCAGCCCGGCGCCGGATTTGCCGCGGGCGAAATTCTCGCTGATGCCGCGGGCGCGGGACAGCGCGATGGCGTCCTCCGGCGCGGTGGCGGCAATCTCCAGCAGCGTTTCGTCCTTCACCAGGCGCTGACGGGGAATGTTGATGCGCTGCGCCTCCCGCTCCCGCCAGGCCGCCGCGGCGCGCAGCATGCCCAGGTAGCGGCGGTTGGTGGTGCGGGGCTTCAGCCGCTCCCACATCGCCTCCGGGTCGGCCAGGTAGGTGCCGGGTTCGGCCAGGGCGCCCATTTCCTCGGCCACCCAGGCCAGCCGGCCCTCGCGCTGCAATCGCTCGGTCAGGGCGCGGTAGATGACGCGCAGGTGCGTCACGTCGGCGGCGGCGTAGCTGACCTGGCTGGCGGAAAGCGGCCGGGCCGACCAGTCGCTGAAGCGATGCGCCTTATCGATCTGCACATTGGCCAGGGCGCGGCACAGGCCGTCGTAGCTGACCTGGTCGCCGAAGCCGGCCACCATGGCGGCCACCTGGGTGTCGAAGATCGGCTTCGGCACTTGCCCGAACTTCAGCAGGAAGATTTCCACATCCTGCCGCGCGGCGTGGAACACCTTCACCACGCGTTCGTCGGCCAGAAGCTCGCCCAACGGGGCCAGGTCCAGCCCCTCGGCCTGGGCGTCGACCACGGCAAGCTCGTGGTCGCCGGCCAGCTGGATCACGCACAACTCGGGCCAATAGGTCCGCTCGCGCATGAACTCGGTATCCACGGTGACGAACTCCTCGTCGCGCAGGCGCTGGCACAGGGCGGCCAGTTCGGCGGAGGTGCTGATCAGCGGGATGGCGGGGTCCGGGGTGGCCCGGTCCTGGCTGCCGGCGGCAGGCGTTCGGCGATTCATGGCAGCGCTTCTAGACCCCTGCGGGGGCGGGGGAAAGCCGGCCTCTTGCCGCCGGGCGGGAACCCGGCAAGCTGGGTAGCGAAACGCGAGGGAGCGGATGATGGAACAGGTGCAACTCGGGCGGTCCGGCATAGCGGTGCCGCCGGTGATCTTCGGCTGCAACATCTTCGGCTGGACCGTGGACAAGGCGCAGACCTTCCGCCTGCTGGACGCGCTGGTGGACCTGGGCCTGAACGCGCTGGATACCGCCGATGTCTATTCCTACTGGGTGCCGGGCAACCAGGGCGGCGAATCCGAGGCGCTGATGGGCGAATGGCTGAAGGCGCGCGGCCGGCGGGGCGACGTGCTGATCTTCAGCAAGGGCGGCATCGAGATGCCGGGCAAGGGCAAGGGGCTCTCGGCCGCCTGGCTGAACCGGGCGGTGGAGGATTCGCTGAAGCGCCTGGGGACGGACGTGATCGACCTGTACCAGACCCACCGGGATGACGACGTGACCCCGCTGGCGGAGACGCTGGGCGCGCTGGATGGCATGATCAAGGCCGGCAAGGTGCGGGCGGTGGGGGCTTCCAACGTCTCGGTGGTGCGCTTCCAGGAGGCTTTGGCCGTCAGCGCCAAGGAAGGCCTGCCGCGTTATGAGACGATGCAGCCGCAGTACAACCTGATGGAGCGCGGCATCGAGGCCGACCTGCTGCCGGCCTGCGCCGAGGCCGGGGTGGCGGTGATCCCCTACTACTCGCTGGCCAGCGGATTCCTTTCGGGCAAGTACCGGACCGAGGCCGACCTGGGCAAAAGCCCGCGCGGCACCCGCGGCGCCGGCAAGTACCTGGACGCCAAGGGCCTGCGCGTGCTGGCGGCGCTGGATGCGGTTTCGGCCCGCTACAGCGCGACGCCGGCCCAGGTGGCGCTGGCCTGGCTGCGGGCGCGGCCGGGCACGGTGGTGCCGATCGCCAGCGCCACCACGCTGGAGCAACTGGCCGACCTGGCCAAGGCTGCGGCGCTGCGGTTGGATGCCGAGGCGGTGCAGATGCTGGATGCGGCGAGCGCCTGAGGCCGCTTCGCCGGGTCTCAGTCATTGGGCCTCGGCTGGACGCGTGCCTCCAGTATCGCCATCGGGCTGCTTGGCTTGAGCCATGCCAGTGGGCCGGCGCCGTTCGGCGGCGCGGCATGGGATGGAAACGCTGGCCGGGGTTGACTTCCCCGGCCGCTGCCCCCTCTCTCCCGGCCCGAACCTTCGTCTTCAGGGCCAGCCACCCATGCACGCCTATCGCACCCATACCTGTGCCGCCCTCCGGGGCACCGATGCCGGCAGCACCGCGCGCCTCTCCGGCTGGGTGCATCGCAAGCGCGACCATGGCGGCGTGCTGTTCATCGACCTGCGCGACCATTACGGGCTGACGCAATGCGTGGTGGCCCAGGGCTCGCCCCTGCTGGAGAAGCTGGAGGCGCTGCGGCCCGAGAGCGTCATCACCGTGACCGGCGACGTTGTCCTGCGCGAAGGCAGCACCACCAACGCCAAGCTGCCCACCGGCGAGATCGAGCTGCGGGTGCGCGAGTTGAGCGTACAGAGCGCCGCCGAGGTGCTGCCGATACAGGTGGCCGGCGAGCAGGACTTCCCGGAGGACCTGCGGCTGCGCTACCGCTTCATCGACCTGCGGCGGGAAAAGCAGCACCGCAACATCATCCTGCGCAGCCAGGTCATCAACAGCATCCGCCGCCGGATGGTGGACCAGGGCTTCACCGAGTTCCAGACGCCGATCCTGACCGCTTCCAGCCCGGAAGGCGCCCGCGACTACCTGGTGCCATCCCGCCTGCACCCCGGCACCTTCTATGCGCTGCCGCAGGCGCCGCAGCAGTTCAAGCAGCTGGCCATGGTCGCGGGCTTCGACCGCTACTTCCAGATCGCGCCCTGCTTCCGCGACGAGGCGTCGCGCGCCGACCGCTCGCCTGGCGAGTTCTACCAGCTCGATTTCGAGATGAGCTTCGTCACGCAGGACGACGTCTTTGCGGCCATCGAACCGGTGCTGCACGGCGTGTTCGAGCAGTTCGCCGACTTCAGCGGCACCAAGCGCAGCGTCACGCCCTACCCCTTTCCGCGCATCCCGTACGAAACCTCGATGCTGGAATTCGGCAGCGACAAGCCGGACCTGCGGAACCCGCTGCGGATCAAGGATGTCACTGCGCAGTTCAAGGGCGGCGCCTTCGGCCTGTTCGCGCGCAACATCGAGGGCAAGGGCGCCGTGGTCCGCGCCATCCCGGCGCCCGGTGCCGGCGGCAACCCACGCAGCTTCTTCGACAAGCTGAACGACTGGGCCAAGGAAAGCGGCGCCGGCGGCCTCGGCTACATCACCTTCGCCGGCGGCGAGCCGCAGGGGCCGATTGCCCGCAACCTGGAGCGCGACCGCGCCATCGCGATCCGCGACCTGATGGGCCTGGGCGATGGCGACGCGGTGTTCTTCGCCTGCGACAAGGCGGAGCCGGCGGCGAAATTCGCCGGCCAGGTGCGCACGCGCCTGGGCAACGAGCTCGGGCTGATCGAGAAGGACTGCTACAAGTTCTGCTGGGTCACCGACTTCCCGATGTACGAGTTGAACGAGGAAACCGGCCAGATCGACTTCAGTCACAACCCCTTCAGCATGCCGCAGGGCGAGTTGGAGGCGCTGAACACGATGGACCCGCTGGAGATCAAGGCGTTCCAGTACGACATCGTCTGCAACGGCATCGAGCTGAGCTCCGGCGCCATCCGCAACCACCGGCCGGACATCATGATCCGCGCCTTCGAGATTGCCGGCTACCCGGCGCAGACGGTGGAGGAGCGGTTCGGCGGCATGCTCAACGCCTTCCGCTACGGCGCCCCGCCACATGGTGGCTCGGCCCCGGGCATCGACCGCATCGTCATGCTGCTGGCCGATGAGCCGAATATCCGCGAGGTGATCCTGTTCCCGATGAACCAACAGGCGCAGGACCTGATGATGGGCGCCCCGGCGCCGGTGGAGGACAAGCGGCTGAAGGAGTTGCACCTGAAGGTGGATTTACCTCCGGCCAAGGGTGCAGGCGGCCCGAAGGCTTCCTAACTACAGCGTCGCCCGACCGGAGACTGCCCCATGCGCCTGCGCCGTAGCCTGCTTCTCGCCCTGGCCGGCGCCGCCTTTGCCCTGGCGCCAAGCGCTCCCCGCGCCGCCGATCCGGCTCCGCCCGGCCCGCCGGTACCGGGGTCCGAGCGGTTGGTGGCGCATCGGGCGGCCTACCGGCTGACGCTGGACCAGGTACGCGCCAATTCCAACGTGGCGACGGCCCGCGGCGCCATGCTGTACGAGGTGGGCGATGCCTGCGACGGCTGGACCACGCGGCAGCGCTTCACCCTGGCGCTGAACGACCGCGACGGGCAGGAGGTGGAAACCACGTCCGACTACTCGACCTACGAAACCAAGGACGGGCGGAGCATCCGGTTCTCCCTGACCCAGACCAGCCAAGGGGCGGTCTCGCAGCGCATCGCCGGGGAAGCCACGCTGGGGCCGAATGGCGCCGGCTTCGTGCGCTATACCTCGCCCGAGGCGAAGGAGGAGCGGCTGCCCACCGGCACGCTGCTGCCCACGACCCACACGCTGCGTGCCCTGGCCGAAGCGCGCGCCGGCGGCCGCCTGATGGTGGCGCCACTGTTCGACGGCACCTCCGCCAATGGTGCGCAGGACAGCACCACCGCCATCTCGGCCTGGACGCCACCGCAGGTGATGGAGCACTTCCCGCAGCTCTCCAGCCTGGGCAGCGCCCGTGTCCGTGTCGCCTTCTTCGACCGCAACAGTGCCAGCGGCGCCACCGCCAGCGCACCGGATTACGAAGTTGGGCTGCGCTACTTCGAGAATGGCGTGGCCGATGAGCTGAAGATGGATTTCGGCGAGTTCGTGGTGAACGGCCAGCTGGTGGAATTGGCGCTGACCCCCGCCGGTTGCTGAGTCTAAGCTGGCCGCAAACACGGGAGCCAGCCGCCATGGACGCCACCACCCAGCCGCCCGTCATCCGCCTGCATCCGGACGACAGCGTGGTGATCGCGCGGATGG
>CAIMOR010000016.1 GCA_903843125.1 uncultured Rhodospirillales bacterium | reverse complement strand
CGGCGAAGGCGCCACCGCCCCGCCGCCCAGCGCGGCGCCGGGCAGGTTGGGCAGGCTCTGCGCGCCCAGGGGCGCGGCGCCCAGCAACAGCAATCCGGCCAGCAGGGCCGGCGCAAGGCGGGTCGTCGTCATGGCGGCGCAATCCTTCCCGATGCCTTCGGGCGGCACCAGACTAGGCCGCTCTCGCCCGCGCGCGCCACCTCTGCTAACCCGCCGGGCATGGCCACGCTTCCCACCGACCACTCCACCCGCGCCCTCGTGCTTCGGCTGTGGCGCGACCATGTCAGCCGCCACAAGGCGGGCATCGCGCTGGCCATCCTCTGCACCGTCGCCGTCGCCGGCTTCACCGCGCTCTACCCGGTGGTCATCCAGCAGGCCTCCAACCTGTTCACCGCCGGCGATGCCCGCATCATCTGGCTGATCCCGCCGATCATCATCGCCGTCACCTGGCTGAAGTCGCTGGCCCAGTACGGCCAGGCGGTGTTCATCCAGTCCGTCGTGCTCCGCGTCATCGAGGGCCTGCAGGGCCAGCTGTTCCAGGCGCTGACCCGCGCCGACCTGGCCGAGGTGATCCGCGAGGCCCCGGCCCGCCACGCCAGCCGCTTCACCGTGGATGCCAGCGCCATCCGCGAGGCGCTGACCAAGTCGATCAACGGCGTCGCCGACGTGCTCAGCGTGATCGGCCTGGTCGGCTCCATGGTCTACCTGGACTGGGAGCTTTCGATCATCGCCGGGCTGATGTACCCGGTTGCCATCCTGCCGGTCCTCAAGCTCGGCAAGCGCATCCGCCGCGCTTCCGGGGGCGTGCAGGACCGCTTCGGCGAAACCGCGGCGCAACTCACCGAAAGCTTCGCCGCCGCCCGCGTGGTCCGCGCCTACCGGCTGGAAACGCAGGAGGAAGCCCGCGCCAACCGCACCTTCGCCCAGCTGCGCACGGCGCTGTTCACCATCGGCGCCACCCGCGCCCGGCTGGACCCGATGCTGGAGGCGCTCGGCGGCGTCGCCGTGGCGGCGGTGCTCGGCTTCGTCGGCTGGCGCGTGGCGAACGGCGTCGGCACCGTCGGCGACTTCACCGGCTTCGTCGCCGCGCTGCTGATCGCCTCCCGCCCCGTCCGGGCGCTGGGCAGCCTGAACGCGGCCTTGCAGGAAGGGCTCTCCGGCCTCAGCCGCGTCTTCGCCATCACCGACACGCCGCGCCGCATCCTGGACGCGCCCGGCGCCGCCGCCTTGCCGCCGGGCCGCGGCCGCGTCGAGTTCGACGCCGTCGGCTTCAACTACGGTGGCGCCGATGCCGCGCTCTCGGCGCTGTCCTTCACCGCCGAACCCGGCCAGACCGTGGCCCTCGTCGGCCCGTCCGGCGCCGGCAAGTCCACCGCGCTGGCCCTGGTGCCGCGCCTCTACGACGTCACCGCCGGCGCGGTCCGCATGGATGGCGCCGACCTGCGCAGCGTCTCGCTGGCCAGCCTGCGCGACGCCATCGCCTATGTCGGCCAGGACGCG
>CAIMOR010000015.1 GCA_903843125.1 uncultured Rhodospirillales bacterium | reverse complement strand
GTCACCGCTTGCGGCGCGGTAGTAGCCGGTGGCGCTGGCGGGGCTGCGGTAGCGCAGCCGACCGACGGCGCCGGGTGGCAGCGGCGCGTGGTTCTCGTCGACGATCTCCACCTGCACGCGGAAGGCGGGGCGGCCAACGCTGTCGCCGTGCAGGGCGCCATCGGCTGGCGACAGGACGGAAACGGCACCGCCTTCGGTCGAGGAATACATCTCGAACAGGTTTGGCGTCAGCCGTTCGCGGATCGCCCGGCGCTCATCCGGATGCAGCGCCGAGCCCGAGGAGATCAGTACGCGCAGCGACGGCAAGGCCGGCGCTGGCAAGGCTTCCTGCAGCGCCCGGCGGATCTGCGTGGGCACCAGGAACAAGGCGGTGCCCTGCACCGCCGCGACGTGCGCGACCAGTTCCGGCATCGAAGCGCGGGGAGTCAGCAGCGAGACGGTGCCGCCGGCGTAGAGCATCGCAAGCGAAAAGCCGCGGCCGCCGCCGAAGTACAGCGGCGTCGCATTGACGTAGATGTCCTGCGCGCTGAGCCCGAGGTTGATCCAGTAGACCATGAAGCGGTTCTCGAACCGCTGATGGCTGGCGAGCGGCCCCTTCGGCAGGCCGGTGGTGCCCGAAGACAGCGAGAGCACGAAGGGACTTTCCGCCGATACGTCCGGGTCCAGGTAGGCTACCCCGCTCTCGGCCGCCCAGCCCGTAGGCAACGCGTGCCAGCCGGTTGGGTCGGCGGCGGGGTCGTCGGGCTCCAGCAGCACATGTGCGGCGCCGAATTGAGTTGCCAGATTCTGCTTTTCCGCCGGCTGCCAGCGGCAATCCATCGGCAATACAACACCGCCCATCCGGGCCAGCGCCAACAGCGCCACCAGGTGTTCCGCGGTGTCACCCAGGGCGACGCCGACGATCTCGCCGCGCCGGACGCCGCGCGCCGCCAGGTGGTGCGCGGCACCATCGATCATGCGGTCCAGCACGGCGAAGTCGAAGCGCCGCTCGCCGTCGATCAACGCAAGCTTGTCCGGCCTGGTCCGCGCATGCAGGCGGAACACGGCATCGAGGGTCACAGCCGGTAGATCCGCGCGGCATTGTCACGCAGCATGGCTCGCAGGCTTTCGTCGCGGAAACCGAGGGCCAGCAACTCACGCATCGTGCGTTCAAAGTCGAGCACCGGGAAATCCGTGCCGAACAGCACCTTCGAACGACCGAAGGTGTTGGCATACTGAATGAAGCTGGCCGGCCAGTACCGAGGCGAATGCGCGTCGGTGCCGATGTAGATGTTCGGGTGCTTCCAGGCCATGGCGATCATCTCGTCATGCCAGGGGATGCCGATGTGGATGCCGACCAGCACCAACTCCGGAAAGTCGCAGGCGACGCCATCCAGCGCGATCGGGCGCCCGGTGCTGCGGCACGGGTAGTCCGGCGCATAGAGCATGGATTGGCCGACCTGCATCTGGATCGGCACCTCCAGTTCGCAGCACTTGGCGTAGAACGGATAGAGGCGCGCATGGTCGGGCGCCAGTTCGAACCAATGCGGATAGAAATGCGCCCCGACGAAGCCGTACTCGCGCACTGCATGCTCGAAGGCGCGGACGCCACGCATGCCCTCGGTGGGGTCGATGCCGGCCAGGGCGCGAAAGCGGTGCGGGTGTTTCTGCACCGCGTCGGCGACCATCGCATAGGGCAGATGGTAACAACTGGGATGGCCAAGCGGACCCGCCTTGGTCGCAACCAGCAGGCCCTTCTCGATGCCCGCGGCATCCATGCGCGCCAGCATGGCTTCAAGAGAAACGCCCTGCACGGTTTCCTGCTTGACCCGCATCTTGTCGCCGAAGAAGGCGTCGCGCCATGGCGGCCGGACCGCAAGCGCGTCCTCGGTCCAGAGGTTGACCACCGCGTCGATGGCGGGAACCGGAGACAGCGGCATGTGGCCTCGCAGCAAAACCACGCCGAGGTCACCATGCCGCCCAGCCCTGGGCAAACGGTTTCTGCGCTGCCGCCGCGATGCGGATGATGCCGGCACAAGGCGCTTGACGGGGATCGAAGCGGGGAGATACGATTTTTGAACAACATGTTCATATATGAACATGCTGCTTCCCATAGGATCGGACGCACGCATGGCCGCGGCCGTAGCGCTGGAGTTGGATCGGGTCAGCCGGCGCTTCGCCACGCGCGGCAGCGGCCTGTTCACCGCCATCGAGGCGCTGGCCTTCAGCGTCCGCGCCGGCGAGTTCGTCTCGGTCGTCGGCCCCTCCGGCTGCGGCAAGAGCACCATCCTGAACCTGGTCGCCGGATTGGACCGCCCTTCCTCCGGCCGGGTGCTGCTGAACGGACTGCCGGTGACCGGCCCCAGTACGCATGTCGGCTTCATGCTGCAGAAGGACCTGCTGCTGCCGTGGCGCAGCATCGCCCGCAACGTGGAGTTCGGGCTGGAAGCACGGCCGATGCCGCGGGCAGAGCGCCGAGCACGGGCGCAGCAGGAACTGCAACGCTGCCGCCTGAGCGAACTGGCTGACCGGTACCCCTTCCAGCTCTCGGGTGGCCAGCGGCAGCGCGCCGCCCTGGCGCGCACCCTGGCGATAGAGCCGGACATCGTGCTGCTGGACGAGCCCTTCTCAGCGCTGGACAGTCAGACCAAGCTGCTGCTGCAGCGCAGCTTCGCACAGACCATTGCCGGAGCTGGCATCACCACCCTGCTGATCACGCACGACCTGGTCGAGGCGGTTTCGATGAGCGACCGGGTGCTGGTGATGAGCGAGCGCCCCGGTCGCATTGTCGAGGAAATAGTGGTGGACCTGCCGCACCGCGACGACCCCATCGCCCGCCGGCCGCTGCCGCGTGCGCAGGACCTGATGACGCACCTGTTCGACGCCCTGCACCTGGCCGACCGCACCGATGCCTGACCTGGGAGACCACGTGATGCCCGTGATCCGCCGCACCCTGCTGGGGACCGCCCTGGCATTGCCCGCCCTGCACCGCGCCCGCGCGGTGGAGGCGATGACCTACCTGTTCCCCGCGCCGTCCTTCCTGCCGGCGTTCATGCCGCACCAGCTGGCGCAGAAGCGCGGCTACTTCACCGCCGAGGGCCTGGCGGTGACCTTCCAGACCGGCCGTGGCGGCGCGGATACTGCCAAGCAGGTAGGCGCCAACAATGCCGACCTGGGCGGCGGTGTCGGCGAGACCACGATGATCGTGCGCGCCAACGGCGTGCCGGTGCGCGCGGTCGCGCTGCTCGGTGCGCGGCCTATCTTCCAGGTGGCCGCGCGCAAGGCGGTTGGCGTGAAGTCGCTGGCGGATCTGCGCGGCAGGAAGGTCGGGGTCATCGGCTACCAGGACACCGGCTACTACGCGCTGCTCGGCGTGCTGGCGGCGAACGGGCTGACACGCAGCGACCTGCAGGTACAGGCCATCGGCCCGGCGGCGATGACGCAGTTGATGATCAGCGGGACGGTCGACGCCATCATGACCACGCCCGACTGGTCCGACACCATCGAACAGGCCGGCACCGCGCTGGACTATTTCCCCATCGATGCCGTGTTCCCGGCCATGGCGCAGGCGGTCTTCGCCTCGGATGAAACCATCAGGCGCAAGCCGACCATGGTGCGGGGCTTCGTCAAGGCGCTGCTGCGCGCGGTGCGCGACTGCATCGAGGACCCTGCCGCCGGCGCGCGCGACTACGTTGCCGCGGTGCCGCAGCATGCCGGCAAGGAAGCCGAGATGCAGCGCATCCTGACCCGCTACGTCGAGGACGTGTACCGCACCAACCCGCCGGCCGCGCTCGGCCGCTTCGACGCCGAGCGGCTGGCCAAGGTGCAGCGTTTCTACCTCGACAACCAGATCATCCAGACCGCGGTGCCGGTGACGGACCTGTTCACCAATGACTTCGTTGGCTGAAGCCGCGGTGGCGACACCGCGCCCCTGGCTGCGCAACCTGGCCTTGCCGGCGGCCAGCCTGGTCTTCGCCGCGCTGGTCCTCGTGGCGTGGGAGTTCGTGCCGCCGGCGCTTGGCGTGCCGAAGTACATCGTGCCACGCGTCAGCGACCTGCTACTGGAGATGGCGCGCATGGGCCGGCAGGAGAACCTGCTGGCCCATGTCGTCTCCACCGGCAGCATGGCGGTGCTGGGCTTCGCGCTGGGGGCATTGTTCGGCGCGGTGTGCGGCTACCTGCTGGGGCTCTCGCCGCTGTGGGAACGCGTGCTGTCGCCCTACATCCTGGCATTGCAGATCGCGCCCAAGGTGGCCTTCGCGCCGCTGTTCATCATGTGGTTCGGCTACAATGCCTGGCCGAAGCTGATCGTCACCGTGCTGGTGGTGTTCTTCCCCATCCTCGTCAACGTGCTGCAGGCGATGCACACGGCAGACCGCGACCAGGTGAACCTGGCGCGCGCCTATTCCATGTCCCCCGCGCAGGTGTTCTGGAAGGTGCTGTTCCCATCCTCGATGCCCAGCCTGCTTGCCGGATTGCGGATCGGCGCGACGCTGGCGGTCATCGGCATCACGGTGGGCGAGTTGCTCGGTGGCGAGGTCGGGCTCGGCTACCTGATCACCTTCGGCGAAGGCCAGGCGAATACCGCCATGGTGTTCAACGCCATCTTCCTGCTCACCATCATCGGCATCGCCATGTACGGCGCGGTCGCCTGGGTGGAGGCGCGCGTGCTGCACTACATCCCACGCGTGGAGCACTGACGTGCTGCACGGACGCACCATCCTGGTCACCGGCGCGGCGCGCGGCGTCGGCCGCGCCATCGCCGAAGCCTGCAACGCCGCCGGCGCTCGCCTGGTGCTGGCCGATGTGCTGCTGACCGAGGGCAAAGCGACGGCGGCGGCGCTGGGCGCACGCTTCGTGCCGGTGGACCTGGCGCAGCCGGCCAGTGTTCAGGCGTTGGCCGACGACATCGCCAGCCACGAAGGCACCGTGCACGGGCTGGTCAACAACGCCGCCATCGCAACCGGCATCGGCGGGCCGATGTTCGACGAGATCACGCTGGAAAGCTGGGACCGCGTGATGCAGGTCAATGTGCGTGGCACCTGGCTGGTGACGCGGGCGTTGGCGCCGTTGCTGGTCGCGTCCGGCAGCGGCCGTATCGTCAACCTGGCTTCCGACACCGCGCTGTGGGGCGCGCCGCGGCTCCTGGCCTATGTCGCCAGCAAGGGCGCCATCATCAGCATGACGCGATCGCTGGCGCGTGAACTCGGACCGCGCGGCGTCGGCATTACCGCCGTGGCACCGGGCATCCTGCGCAACGAGGCGACCGACTACGTGCCCGCCGAACGGCACCGGCTGTATGAGGAAGGCCGCGCCGTGCCAGGGCCACAGGTGCCAGCGGACATCACCGCCACGGTCTGCTTCCTGCTGACACCCGGCGCGCTGGCGCTGACCGGCCAGGTGCTGCCGGTCGATGCAGGGTTCGTCTTCACATGACCCTGTTCCGCGAGACCATCGCCGGCACCGTGCTGCTGCGCCGCCGCGGCAACGGCATGTCGTTGCCGCTGGTGCTGCTGCATGGCATCGGCAGCGATGCAGAAACCTGGGCGCCGCTGATGCAGGCGCTCGACCCCGCCATTGACGTGCTGGCGTGGGACGCGCCGGGTTATGGCAACAGCGAAGCGGTGAAGCCCGCCTACCCCACCGCCGACGATTATGCCGCGCGGCTGACAGCGGTGCTGGACGCTCTGTCGTTGCCGTGCGTCGTTCTGGCCGGACACTCACTCGGCAGCCTGTTCGCCGCGCGCTTCGCGCTGCGGCAGCCGGCGCGCGTGGCGCGGCTGGCACTGATGGCGCCTGCGCTGGGCTACGGCGTGCCGCCCGGCGACGCCCTGCCGCCCGCCGTGCAGGCACGTATCGATGACCTCGCCAGCCTGGGCCCCGCTGACTTCGCTGCCAAGCGCGCGGCGCGGCTGGTGCACGGTGATAAGCCCGCGGTCCTCGCCGGTGTCCAGCGGGCCATGGCAGCAGTGAACCTGGCCGGCTATGCGCAGGCCGTGCGCGCACTCGGCGCCGGCACGCTGTTGGCTGACGCCGCCGAGCTGCACCAGCCAACCATGGTGGCCGTCGGCACCGAAGACGTCGTCGCACCACCGGTCAACGCTCGGCGCGTGCATGCGGTGCTGAGGACCCCCCTGGCACTTCACCTGGTGCCGGCAGTCGGCCATGCACTGCCGCAGGAAGAACCGGCGCTGGTCGCCGCCCTGCTGGCGGATTTGACCCATGGCGGATGACGACGATGCCTATCTCTCCCCGCCGGTGCAGCGCGCCGCGCGGTTGCTGCGCCACATCGCTGACGGCGACGCCGTCACCAACATGGCGCGCACCGCCCGTGCGCTGGACATCAACCGCACCACGCTGCTGCGGCTGCTTCGCACGCTGGAGGCCGAGCGCTTCATCGAGCCACGAGGAGGTGAGATAGGTGGCTGGCGGATCGGGCTGGGGCTCATCGGCCTCGCAGCGCAGGCGTTCTTCTCGGAAGACCTGGTGCAGGTGGCGGTACCGGTGCTGACGCGGCTGGCGGAGACGCTGGAACTCTCGGCGCATCTGGGCGTGCTTGACGAGCGCGAAGTCGTCTACGTGGTCCGCCGCACGCCGAACCGCACCTTCGCCAGCAACATCCGTGTCGGCAGCCGGTTGCCCGCACATGCCGCGAACATGGGGCGCATCATCCTGGCGCATATGCCGGCCGAGCAGGTCGCGCGGCTCTACGCCGGCGTTCCGATGGCCGCCACGACCGCGCATACCGCGATCACCCCGGCGCAGCTCCGCGCGCGCCTGGACGAGGACCGGGCGAGCGGCCTGGCCTGGAGCGATGGCTACTACGAGAGCGGCATCAGCTCAGTCGCGGCGGCGATACTGGATGCAACGGGTGCGCCCGCGGCGGCGCTGAACGTCAGCGGTCAATCCGCGCAATTCGAACCGGCCGAACGACGCGCGCAGATCGGCCAGGCGGTGGCGGCGGCCGCGGATGAGATCTCCCGCCGGCTCGGCTGGCATGCCGTGCGCCAGCCCGGCCTGGCGGCCTGAGGAGACGCAGATGGACCTCGGCTATTTCGGCCGCTACGCGGTGGTCACCGGCGGCACTTCCGGCATAGGCCTGGCGACGGCACGACTACTGCTGGCCGAAGGCGCGCATGTTGCAATATGCGGCCGTGATGAAGCACGCCTGGCGGCGGCGCGGCAAGCGCTGGGCAACGTGTTGGCACTGCGCTGCGACGTGCTCGACAAGGTGCAGGTGGCCAGGTTCGCGCAGGCCGTTGCCGCATGGTGCGGCGGGCGGCTGGACCTGCTGGTGAACAATGCCGGCCAGGGCCGCGTCTCCACCTTCGCCGATACTTCGGACGACGAGTGGCAGCAGGAGCTGCAGCTTAAATTCTTCAGCCAGGTCCTGCCGACCCGCGCCATGCTGCCGCTGCTGCTTGCGGCGGAAACGCCGGCCATCATTGCCGTCAACTCGCTGCTCGCGTTGCAGCCGGAGTCGCACATGGTCGCCACCTCCGCAGCACGCGCCGGCGTTCAATCCCTGATGAAATCCCTGGCGCGCGAGTTTGCCCCGCGCATCCGAGTCAACTCGATCTTGCTGGGGTTGGTCGACAGCGGGCAGTGGCAGCGGCGCTTCGCCGCGCGCGAGGACAAGGCACAGGATCGCGCAGGCTGGTACGGCGCGCTGGCACGCAACAAGGGCATTCCGCTGCAACGCCTGGGAGAACCGGAGGAGGCGGCGCGGGCCATCCTGTTCCTCGGCTCGCCGGCTGCCAGCTACATCACCGGCGCCAGCCTGGAGGTTTCCGGCGGCGTGTCACGGCATATCTGAGATGACGGGCACCATGGAACTTCCGGTCGGCGATCTGCTCGCCTCCGCGCTCGCCGACATCGGCGTGACGCACGCCTTCGGCGTCATCTCCATCCACAACATGCCGCTGCTTGACGCCATCGCGCGCCAGGGTCGCATCCGCTTCGTGCCGGCGCGCGGCGAGGCTGGGGCGATGAACATGGCGGACGCCCACGCCCGCGTCACGCGGGGGCTCGGCGTCTGCATCACCAGCACGGGCACGGCGGCTGGCAACGCCGCCGGCAGCCAGGTGGAAGCACTGACGGCGGGCTCGTCCGTCCTGCACATCACGACGCAGATCGACCGACCTTTCATGGACCGCGACCGCGCCGCGATCCACGACGTACCGCGGCAGCCCGACATGCTGAAGGCGGTGAGCAAGGCCTATCTGCGCGTGTGGGAAGCGGAAGCCGCCGTCGATACGCTGCTGGCGGCGGCGCGCGCGGCCCTGACGGCACCGAGTGGGCCGGTCTCGCTGGAGATTCCGGTAGACGTCCAGCGGATGAAGCTGCGGCTACGTGCCGCGCCGGCGCGGCTCGGTCTCGCTGTGCCGGCGCCGGATGCCGCGCTGCTGGATGCGCTTGCGGGCATGTTGTTGCGCGCCGAGCGTCCGATGCTCTGGCTGGGCGGCGGCGCGCGCGGGGCGGCCGCAGCTGCCACGGCACTGGTGGAGCGCGGCATGGCCGCGGTGACCAGCACGAATGGCCGCGCCGTGGTTGCCGAGGGTCACCCGCGTTCGCTCGGCGCCTTCAACATGACCGCGGAGGCGCAGGCGCTGTACCAGCACGCCGACTTCATGCTTGTGGTCGGCAGCCGGCTGCGGGGCAACGAGACGCGCAACAACGCCATGCGCCTGCCAGCGGTGTTGGCCCAGGTTGATGCCGAGCCGTCGCAGGCGGGCCGGAATTATCCGGTCGACCTCTTCATCCCCGGCGATGCGCGCCTGGTGCTGGAAGGCTTGCTGGCGCGGCTGCCGCAGGAATTGCCAACCGATGCGGGCTTTCTCGGCGCCGTTGCCGAAGCACGTTCCCGCGGCGAGGCGGCGTTGCGCCAGGCGCTGGGTCCCTACGCCATGGTCGCGGACGCGCTGAACCAGCGTGTGCAGGCCGGCCGGCACCCCTGGGTGCGCGACGTGACCATCGCCAACAGTACCTTCGGCAATCGCTACGTCAGGCTGGCGGCGCCGCATCTGGGCGTGCATGCGCTGGGTGGCGGCATCGGCCAGGGCATCGCCATGGGCATCGGCGCCGCATTGGCCGGGGCAGGGAAGGCGGTGACGCTGCTGGGCGACGGCGGCGCGCAGCTGATGCTGGGCGAGTTGGCAACCGCGGTGGAAGCCGCTGCGCCGGTCGTCTTCGTGCTCATGAACGACCGCGGCTATGGCGTGATCCGCAACATCCAGGACGCGCAGTATGGGGGACGCCACGTCTACGCCAACCTGCTGACGCCGGATTTCGGATTGATCTGCCAGGCCGTCGGCCTGCCGCACCAGCGCATCGCCCGCGCTACGGATTTTGTGGCAGCGCTGGACGGCGCGCTGGCCACGAAGGGGCCTTGCATGATCGAGGTCGACATGATTGCCATCGGGCCCTTCGCGGAAAGTTTCGCCGGGCCTCCTGCCGGTGCGGCGGGTAGCGTGCGCTGATGCTGACGCTCCGTCTGCAGCGATTGGGCTGGGAGGCACCGGGCGTGCTGTCGCTGGAGCTGGTGTCGCCCGATGGTGCCGCGCTGCCGGCCTTTGCCGCGGGCGCGCATGTGGACCTGCACCTGGCCGATGGCTTGGTACGGCAGTATTCGCTGAGCGGCGATCCGGCCGAGCGCACCCAATGGCGCCTGGCGGTGCGTGAGGTGGCCGGCGGACGCGGCAGCATGGTGGTGCATCGACAGCTGCGGCCGGGGGCGATGCTGCAGGTTGGCCTGCCCCGCAACAACTTTCCGCTGCTGCCGGCGCAGCGGTACCTGTTCATCGCCGGCGGCATCGGCATCACGCCGCTGTTGCCGATGATGCGCGCGGCCAACCTTGCGGGCACGCCATGGACGCTGCTGTTCTGCGCCCGCAGTGCGGCGGAGGCACCGTTCCTCGCGGAAGCGCGTGCGCTTGGCGAGGTGGTGCTGTACGCCTCGGCGGCCGGCACACGGCTTGATGCCGCTGCCCGCCTGCACGACGTGCATCCGGGAATGCGCATCTATTGCTGCGGCCCCCAGGCGTTGATGGCGGCGGTGGAGCAAGCCGGCGCCCATTGGCCCGAGGGCAGCCTGCACTTCGAGTGGTTCGCGCCTCGCCAACAGTTGCACGCCGCAGCCGGCGTATTCGAGGTGCATTGCGCGCGGAGCGCTCGCACCGTGTCGGTGGCTGCCAGCCACAGCATCCTCGCGGCATTGCGCGAAGCCGGTATCACGGCGCCGGCCAGTTGCGAGGAAGGCGTCTGCGGCAGCTGCGAGGTTGCCGTCCTCGAAGGCGAGGTAGACCATCGCGACAGCATTCTGTCTGCGAGCGAACGCGCCGCCGGACGCAGCATGATGATCTGCGTTTCGCGTGCCCGCGGCGCCCGTCTGGTGCTGGACGTATAGGAGCGGAGCATGAGCGAGGCCACCATCCTGCTGACGATCCACCTGAAGCACGACCAGAGCCAGAACCTGGAGCAGATCCAGGCGCATCTGGCGAAGACCGCATGGTGGGAGCGGTTTCCGCCACCGGGCGTCGAGATCGTCTCCTGGAACGTGGTGATGGGCATCGGCCAGGTGGTCACGCTGCGCCTGCCGCCGCGGCTGCTGAATGTGGTGAATGTCGAGATCGAACGCTGCGCCTGGGGCGTCTTTTCGACCGAGTTCTTCCCGACCTACGACTTCGTCCCGGTGCGCGAACGCCTGAAGCGCGAATGGCAGGAGAGCAAGGCATGATCCAGTCGCATGTGCCCTATGTCGAGCATCGTCAGTCCACCGAGCGCGACGCCACCGCCTACGAGATAGAGTTGGCCGCCGCGCTGGAAGCCGCCTTCGCCAGCGGCGCCCATGAATTGCCCGCGCTGGTGGCGGCGCTGAACACGGGTTGGGTGCGACCGCCCTCGGGCGCCGACTGGACCGTGGAGAACTTCACCGCGCTGCTGCGCGAACTGGGGGCCTGACCGATGGACGCCGTCGCCGTCTCCGATGTCGAAGCGCAGGACTACCTGCTGCTCGGCCTGCGCAACCGCTGGTGGCCGATCACCGCGAGCCGCTTCGTGGTCGCGGGACAGCAGCCGGTCGGCATGGTCCGGCTCGGCGAGAAGATCGTCGTCTGGCGAGACCAGGCCGGCGGCATCCATGTGCAGCAGGACCGCTGCCCCCATCGTGCGGTGCAACTGTCGCGCGGCCTGAACCTCGGCGACCGGCTGCGCTGCAACTACCACGGCGTGGAGGTTGGCGCCGACGGCACGGTGCTACGCGTGCCCGGCCAACCCGGCTGCCGGCTTGAGGGTGCGCGCGTGGTGAAGACCTATCCCGCCCAGGACGTGGCCGGCGCGATCTTCGTCTGGTTCGGCGATGCGCTGCACGAGGAAGCCCCCGCTTTCGTGCCGCCGCCGCAGCTGGTGGCGCCGGAATGGGAACGCATCCTGTGCCACGCCGAATGGGAGTTCTTCTGGCGCTACAACTACGACAACAACATGGACCCGATGCACGGGACCTTCCTGCACGCCAATTCCCACACCATGTACCAGGGCGACCGGGAGGCGAGCTTCGCCACCCGCGATACCCCGACCGGCTTTTTCTTCGAGAAGACCAACCAGCGCGACGTTAACTTCGACTGGTCGGAGCTGGTGGATGACGGCGGCCTGTATGTGCGGCTGGAGATTCCCTACCCGAAGACCGCGGGTCCGGGCGGCAATTTCGCGATCATCTCCTTCGGCACGCCGATCGACGAGAACAACACCGCCTGCTTTTTCTGGCGCTGCCGCCAGGTGGAGGGCTGGCAGCGGGATGTCTGGCGCTTCCTGTACCGCACCAAGCTGGAGGCACGGCATTGGCATGTGCTGACGCAGGACCGCGACATCCTGCAAGGCTGTCGGCCCGGCCTGGAGAAGTTCGAGACTTTGTACCAGCACGATGCCGGCGTGGTGCGGCTGCGGCGCTACCTGACGCAGCAGGCGCGTGCGCAGCTTGCGGCGTTGAAGGCGGGGGGCAAGGCATGATCGACCGCCGCATCACGCTCGGCTTGCCTGCCCTGCTGCTCGGCGCTGCGGCGCGCGCGCAGGACGGACTGCCTGCCGCATTTCCGCGCCGACCGCTGACGCTGGTGGCGCCGTTCACGCCGGGCGGGCCGATCGACCTGGTCGCGCGCATCCTGGCGCAAGGGTTCCAGGCGAAGACCGGGCGGAATGCCGCGGTGGACAACCGCAGTGGCGGCGCGGGCAATATCGGTATCGACCTGGTCAAGCGCGCGCCGCCGGACGGCACGACCATGCTCGTCATTCCCGCCGGCAACCTGACCATCAACCCGACGCTGCTGAGCAACCTGTCCTTCGATGTCGAGCACGACTTCGCGCCGGTCTCGATGCTCGCCACCGCGCCGAACCTGCTGGTGGCGGCGCCTAGCCTGCCGGTCAGCGATATCGCCGGGCTGATCGCCCTGGCCAAGGCACAGCCGGGCGCGCTCTCCTACGGCACGCCGGGCGTGGGCAGCCAGTTGCACCTGGCGGTGGAACTGTTCAAGCAGAAGGCGGGCATCGAGCTGACGCACGTGCCATATCGCGGCACGACGCAGGCGCTGACCGACCTGCTCGGCGGCCAGATCCAGTTGCTGGCCAGCAACCTGCCGGTTGCCCTGCCGCCGATCCGCGCCGGCCAGGTAAGGCCGCTGGCGCTGACCACGGCGGAGCGCAGCGCCGCGTTGCCGGACGTGCCGACGCTGGCCGAAGCCGGCATCCCCGGCATCGACGTGACCAGCTGGTATGGCCTGCTGGTGCCGCGGGCGACACCGGATGCGGTCGTCGGGGCCATTGCCGAAGCTGCGGCGCTGGTGCTGCGCGCCCCGGAGAATGCCGTGCGCATCCGGACGCAGGAACTGGATGTGGTCTGCGAGCCGCCGCTTCCCTTCGCCGCGCGGATCAGGCGGGAGACGGCGACCTGGGCGCAGGTCATCCGCGACCGCGGCATTACCGCGAACTGAGGGAGGCGAACATGGCCCTATCCGGCATCGATGCCGTCGTCTTCGGCGTGCAGGACATCGCGGAGGCGAAGCGCTTCCTGGATGATTGGGGCACTGCGCCGGTCAATATCGCCGACGACCGGCTGGTGTATGCGACCCGCGACGGCGCGCAGGTGATCGTGCGGCCGCTCGGCGCGCCGGATCTGCCGCCGGCGATGGAGCCGGGCAATACGCTGCGCGAAGTGGTCTGGGGCGTGGCCGATGCCGCGGCCTTGCCGGCCGAGCCCCGCATGGTTGATCCCAACGGCCTGACGCTGTCCTTCCGGGTCTCGCAGCGCCGTGCCGTGGTGGTGGAGGCCACGCCGGCCAACGGTCCCGGCGCGCCGCGGCGTATCGACCGCCGTTCGCCGGTGAATGTCCAGGCGCGGCCGGTCGGCATCGGCCATGTGGTGCTGTTTGCCGCCGATTTCGCCGCAATGCGCGCCTTCTACGTCGAGCGGCTGGGGTTCATCGTCTCGGACGAATATCCGGGCCATGGCGTATTCCTGCGCTGCGCGCCACGTGGCGGTCACCACAACCTGTTCATCCTGAATCGGCCGGGCAAGCCGGGCATGAACCACGTGGCGTTCACGCTGGCGGATATCCACGAGGTGATCGGCGGCGGCATCGCCATGGCGCAGAAGGGCTGGAAGACCGAGATCGGCCCGGGGCGCCACCCGATCTCCTCGGCGTATTTCTGGTACTTCCACAACCCGCTCGGCGCGCCGCTGGAATACTATGCCGACGAGGATTACTGCACCGAGGCCTGGGTGCCGCAGCAGTTCACCCGTGCACCGGAACTCTTCGCCGAATGGGCCATCGCCGGCGGCATCGACGGCACGACCCGGCGACAGAAGCCCGCCATCGACAACAGTGGCCGCGGCCACGCCTGAACCTGCAAGGAGCAACGCCATGAACGTCATCGCCCCGCCGCCGGCCAGCGCGCTGCGCACCGAGTTCCGCCGCAACCTGGTGCGCCACACCAGCAAGAGCTTCGATTGGGACGCCTTCCCCGGCAGCCGTGGCTACCCCGAATTGCAGCGCGCGCAGATGCGCTACATAGGCGCCGGTGGCAGCCCCAAGGTGAACGAGGCCGGGCTGCTGAAGCCCGAGCACTTCACCCTCAGCCTGATCCACAAGCCCGTCGGCAACTTCGCCGCCTGTCATTCGCACGAGGTGGAGGAGAGCTTCCTGGTCATCTCCGGCGTGCTGACGGTGGGCTGGGAACGCGATGGCGAGGTGGTTGAAGTGCGCCTCGGCCCGAAGGACATGATCCTGAACGCCGCCGACATCGGGCACGGCTTCCGCAACGACGGGATCGAACCGGTGCTGATGAGCATCAGCGTCGACGCCGGGCATCCGCTGCCGCCGGTCTACCTGTTCCATCCCAAGAACACCGAGCCAACGCTGGCGCGGGCCTTCGGCGCCCAACCCGGCAAGACGCTGCCGCACGACCCGGAAGGCACGCATCCGCTGCAGCAGGTGATGGCGCCGTACGTCATCCGCCACGCAGAACAACCAGTGCTGCGGGATGCCGCGGGCTTCCTGCGCCAGGTCTATGTCGGGCCGGGCGGCGTTGCTTCCGCGACCTGCCGCAAGGAGTTGCTGACGGTGCCGGCCGGGCTCGGCGTGCAGCCCTATGTCCGCGCGGTCGAGGACGCCTTCATGGTGCTGGAAGGCAGCCTGACCGTCGGCTGGGACCAGGATGGCGAGCAGGTGCAGGCCACGCTCGGCCCGCGCGACCTGTTGCTGACCCCGGCGGGCAGGCTGCATTGGTTTCGTAACGACAGCCTGGCGCCCGCGTCGGTGTGGCATGTGGTCGGCCAGCCCGGCGGCGAGACGGTGGCGTTCCGCGCTGCCTGACCGGGCGCTATTCCGGCTGAAAGTGGGCGGCGCGCAACAACTCCGTGTTGCGGGCCACGTCCAGGGCGATGTAGCGGGCGAAATCGGCGGCGCTTTCCGCCACCGGCGACAGACCCAACGGCGCCAAGCGATGCGCGACATCCGGCTCCGCCATGCCTTGCGCCAGGGCTTGGTTCAGCCGTGCCACGGTGCCGGCTGCCATGCCCTGCGGCCCCCAAACGCCATACCAGGACAGCACCTCGAGCCCCGGCATGCCGCTCTCGGCCGCGGTCGGCACCTCCGGCGCCGCGGCGGCACGCGTTGCGCTGGTGACGGCCAGCGCCAGCAACCGGCCATCGCGCACATGCGGCAGTGCTGCCGGGATCGGGTCGATCATCAGTTGCACGCGTCCGCCGATCAGGTCGGTCAGCGCCGGCGCCGAGCCACGATACGGCACCACCAGCAGGTCCAGCCCGGCCAGCCGGTTGAACTGCAGCACAGCCAGGTGGGCGGCGGCCCCCAACGCGGAGAGACCGAAGCTGAACTCCTGCGGCGCGGCACGCAGCTTCGGCAGCAGTTCGGCAATGCTGCGCACGCCCATTGCCGGATTGGCCAGCACCAGCAACGGCGCCTCGGCCGTGCGCGCGATGGGGGTGAAGTCCGCCACCGGGTCGAACGGCACCGCGCGCAATACCTGACGCGCCATCACGTGAACGCTTGGTGCCGCCAGCAGCGTGCCGCCATCCGCCGCCGCCTGGCGCACCAGTTCGGCGCCGATGGTGCCATTGCCACCGGCACGGTTCTCAACGATCAACGAGACGCCGAGCTTTTCGCCGAGCTTCAGTGCGCTGATCCGCGCCACCACATCGGCCGGGCCACCGGGCGGATAGGGAACAACCCAGCGGATCGAGCGGCCCTCCGGCTGGGCCAGCGCCGGCGTGGCCAGCAGCGAGCCGAGGACCGCGCGGCGGCGCATCACCGTTCCATCCGGATGCCGCCGGCCTGCGCCACGCCCCGCCACAGGGCGATCTCCCGGCCGATCAGCGCGCGCATCTCGTCCGGCGTATCGGCGACGGGGCGCGAGTAGAGCGCCGCCATCCGGTCGCGATAGCTCGGCGATGCGACCAGGCTGGCGCAGGCGCCATGCAGCTTGGCGATGATGCCGGCAGGCGTGCCTGCCGGGGCAAGCAGGCCAGTCCACAACTCCACCGCCATCTCGGGAAAGCCGGCTTCCGTCATGGTCGGAATGTCAGGGTGGCTCGGCAGCCGTGCCGCTGAGGTCACCGCCAGCGCCCGCACCCGCCCGCCGCTCAGGGCGCCGGCCACCGGTGCGGTATCGAGGAAAGCCATGGTCAGGTCGCCGGTTGAAACCGCGGTGACGATCTCGGCGCTGCCACGATAGGCAACATGCTGGAAGCGCGTGCCGGCGCGCTGATTGAACAGCTCGGTGGCCAGTTGCATGGAGGCCGCGGGAGAACCGTAATTCGCCTTGTCCGGGTTGGCCTTGGCGAAGGCGACCAGTTCCGCCACCGTGCGGAACGGGCTGTCGGCGCCGACCAGCAGCATCAACGGGAACGCCACCAGCAGGGAGACCGGCGCCAGATCATGCAGCGGGTCGTAGGAAAGCCGGTCGTTGGTCGCGGGGTTGAACACGATGGGGCCACTGGCGGCGACCAGCAGCGTCAGCCCATCCGGCTTGGCCCGCGCCACCACCTCGGTACCCAGTATTGCCTGCGCGCCCGGGCGGTTTTCCACCACTGCCGGCTGGCCGACCGTCTCGCCCAGATGCTGCGCCAGCAAGCGAGCGGCGATGTCGTTGGTGCCGCCGGGCGCGTAGGGCACCACCAGGCGCAGCGGACGGTCCGGCCAGGTCTTCTCGTCCACGTCCTGCGCCCGCGCGGTACAGGCCACCAACGCGGCAGCCGCCAGGCCCACCGCGGCACGCCGCTTGATCATTTCCTGCTTCCTTCCTGGACTTGAACGCAGCCTAACCCGAAGCGGCTGCGCCTGTCGCTGGCAACACTGCGGCGACGTCGTCGACGAACAGCAGTTCCTCGGCCGCGCCGGCGTCTTCGGCCGGGCGCACGTGCAGCCACATGCCGTCGCGTGGGTTGTCCACCACCAGCAGCACCGCGCCATCCTCCCTGCGCCGCACCAGGCTGCCCACCGGCAGCGGGCCGATATCGATTGCCATCGGACGAATTCCGTTCAGAAGAAGATCGACAGATTTTTCGCCAACAGCACGTTCTGGTCCAGCAGGATCTCGCGGCGGGCGACCACCCAGCTTTCGCCGTGCCGGCGCAGCGTGTCCAGCCGCTTGCCGATGAAGGTGTAGTTCTCGTACTCGACGCGGCTCTGATAGACCAGGAAGCGGCAGCTGGTGGTGACCTCCTGCGCGTCGGAGAGGCTCGGCGTCGCGGTCAGGATGCGAACGTTGCTGACCAGGTGGCAGACGCGGGAAAGTGGTTCCTCGGCGTAGTGAACCCCGGTCTGAATCTGTGCGACGCGCTTGCCCAGCGTCCACTTGTCCTCCTCGAACCACGAGATGCCTTCGCCGACCTTGGTGTTCTCGCGCGCGGCGTGCTCGCCGTACTTCACGTTGCGGCGCTGCGGCATGAAATAGAGGATGTCATCGGCCAGCAGCGCCAGCCACTCGTCGAAGCGGCGGTCGTCGACCAGTTCCGCCTCGCGGTAAAGGAAATCGGCAATCTCGGCCTGCAGCGCCGCGTAGGCCGGCTGGGTGGCGAGCGAACCGCTCATGCGCGGACCTCCGGTTTCGGCGGTATGGGTCCGCCCTGGTTGGCGAAACAGCCGACATCGAGCACGGTGCCGGAGATGGTCTCGGCGGCATCGGAGAGCAGGAAGGCAATGGCATGCGCCAGGTCCTCCCCGGTGGCGACGCGGCCCGCCGCGGTGCCCGGCGCGCCGCGGCCGAAACGCGCTTCGTCCCCACCAACCCGCCCCAGCGACATGCCGGAGACGATGCCGCCACCGCCCGGCAGCACGGTGTTCACGCGGATGCGGTCGTGGAAATGGTCGTAGGCCATGGCGGCGGAAAGCGCGAAGATGCCGCCCTTGCTGGCGGCATAGGCCGCCATGTTCGGCTTGCCATGCCCGGCGCCGCTGCCGACATTGACAATGGCGCCACCACCTTGCACGCGTATGTGCGGGATGACGGCGCGGCTCATCAGGTAGGGACCCTTCAGGTTCACCGCCTGGATGCGATCCCACAGCCCCTCCTCGGTGTCGAGCACGGTGCCGAGCGGGCCGATGGCGGCATTGTTGACCAAGGCGTCGATGCGGCCATGCAGCGCCAACGCCTGCGCCACCACGCGCGCGACATCGGCGGCGCGGGAGACGTCGGCCTCCATCAGCGTCACGTCCAGGGCCTCGCGCCGGCATTGCTCCCTCAGTGCCGGAATGGCGTCGGCGGCCAGCGAGGACGGCTGCGCCGCCTCCAGGCCGAAGGCCAGCACGCGCCAGCCTTGGCGCGCCAGCACCAGCGTGATCGCGCGCCCGATGCCGTAGGTGCCGCCGGTGACGATGACGGATTTCACTCCGCCGCCGCCTTCGCCTGCGGCCCGCCAACCAGCACGTCCCACGGGCTGCCCTTCAGGTATTCCGCCCAGACGCGATAGTAGTTGCGCGGGTTCTGCTCGCTGACCT
This sequence comes from uncultured Rhodospirillales bacterium, assembly GCA_903843125.1. Lineage (GTDB taxonomy): Bacteria > Pseudomonadota > Alphaproteobacteria > Acetobacterales > Acetobacteraceae > CAIMOR01. The sequence continues at coordinate 10,642 of CAIMOR010000015.1, read as the reverse complement.
GCCAGGCGTTCGAGCCACCTTCCCCGGTGGCTTCCCATTTGCCGAGCGACTGCTGGTAATTGAACGGGTAGCGCCGCGCCACCGAACCCTTGCTGGCGGCGGTGGCGTAGAGCCAGTTCTCCATGTCGTCCTGCTCGGTCATGCCGGCCGGGCCGCTGTAGCGCATGTAGTAGCGGCGCAGGAAATCCTTCACTTCGGCCGGCGCGTCGGCGTCTACCAGGAAGAAGCGCCAGCCTTCGGTTTCCGTCGCGCTGTGGGGGTGCCAGTTGCACAGGTTGCGCGGCTGGCGGCCGTGGAAGCTGACGTTGGGGAACAGGTTGCCGGTGAACGGGATCATCCGCGCCTTCTCGCCCATCCGCCGGCGCCGTTCGTAGAAGCAGTGGCGGAAGTATTCCTCCACGATCGGGTCGCTCAGGAAGGACGGGATGTATTCGTTGCCCTCGGGCAGGATGGCGCTGTGCACGCCATGCCCTGCGGGGAACCCGGCCCAGATGTGCTTCGCCTGGTCCATCTCGTTGTCGCGCCGCCCGGTGGCGCCGGCGCGGGCGGAAGGCCCGATGCCGATCAGGTCCACGCTGCGGTGCGAGATGTTGTGGTAGGTGTCGCCAAGGAAGTTCTCGGCGGCGAACTTCCAATTCGCCGGGAATATCCACTTGTGCACGCCGATGACCTCGCTGCCGCCGGGTCGGCCGTCGCGGCAGTCCAGCACCATGTCCAGGTGCTCCACCGCGCCGCCGAGCCAGGTCAGGAAGTCCGGCGCGCCGGGGTCCCAGGTGGCGAAGACGGCGCCCTTGTAGTTGTGCATCCGCCCGACCGTCACCAGCGAGTTGGCGTCCTTGTCCAACGTGCCCTGGTACAGCTCACGGAACTGCGGCACGCCCAGCAGCTTGCCGTCCAGCCCATAGGTCCAGGAATGGTAGGGGCAGGTGAACAGCGAGGTATTGCCGCTGTCGTAGCGGCACACCTTCATGCCGCGGTGCCGGCAGCTGTTCAGGAACACGTGCAGCTGCATCGCCTTGTCGCGGCACAGGATCACGCTCTCGTCGCCCATGCGCGACTGGAAGAAATCGCCGGGCTTCGGCACCTGACTCTCATGCCCCACGAACAGCCAGGCGCGCGTGAACAGCTTGTTCAGCTCCTGGCGATGCACCTCGGGGCTGACGAAGATCTCGCGGCTGATGAAGCCCCGTTCGGTGTCGATCCACTCGCCTGGCTTGACGCTGTCGCTCATCCCGCCCGCTCCCACGTTATGTCCGCCTGATGGACATCGTTCTCATTATCTGCTTGACTATCTCCATGACGATTGACCCTGTCAAGGGACCGGAGGCAGTGCGGGCGGTAGACCGCGCCCTGGCCGTACTGCACGCATTCAGTGCCGAGGCGCCGTTGCTGAGCGTGCTGGATTTGCAGGCGAGGACCGGGCTGGCCCGGCCAACGCTCTACCGGCTGCTGCAGGCGCTGGAGGCGCGCGGCCTGGTGCGGGCGGAAGGCGAGCCGCGCCGCTTTGCGTTGGGGGCGGGGGTGATGACGCTGGCGCAGGTCTGGCTTTCGGGCCTGGACATCCGCCGCCTGGCGCAGCCGCTGCTGGAGCGGTTGCGCGACACCACGGGCGAAACCGCGGCGCTGTTCCTGCTGCGTGACGGCCGGCGGCTCTGCGTCGCCGAATGCGTCAGCCGCCAGGTGCTGGCCATGGCGCGCGGCGTCGGCGAGACCGAGCACATCAGCCGCGGCGCCAGTGGGCGCGCCATGCTGGCGTTCGCGCCGGCCGGCAGCGCCTGGCTGAACGCGGCGCTGGACGGATTGCCTGCCGGTATGGACCGCGCAACCCTGGCGGCGGAACTCGCGGCCATCCGCTCCCGCGGCTACGCGCTGAGCCGTGGCGAGGTGTTCCGCGGCGCCGTGGCAATCGCGGCACCCTTGTTCGACCACAGTGGCCAGGTCGCCGGCTCGGTCGCGCTGTTCGGGCCTGAGGCACGGTTGCAGACGGCCGAGATCGACGCCGCGGCGTCCCTGCTGGTTGCCGCCGGGCGGGCCCTGTCGCGCGAGTTGGGGCAGACGGCAGAGGCGTAGCGCCGGCCCCTGCCGCTGCAACGAGACCAGCGCGCGAAGCCCGGGCTTTGTCGGCCCGGAAATTGCGTTAGGCTTGGCGCCTGGCCTGCTGGAGCCTGCTGCCATGATGAGCGCCGAACAGAACCGCCTGCTGACCGAGTCAGGCCCGGAGACCGCCGGCGGCGCGCTGCTGCGTTGCTACTGGCAACCCGTGGCCCTGGCCGATGAACTTCAGGGCGAGCGGCCCCTGCGCCCGGTGAAGCTGCTGGGCCAGGAGCTGGTGCTGTTCCGCGACGAAGCCGGCCGCCTCGGCCTGCTGGACCGGGATTGCCCGCATCGCAACGCGGACCTGGCCTTCGGCCGGCTGGAACATGGCGGCCTGCGCTGCCCGTTCCATGGCTGGCTGTTCGACGCCACCGGCCAATGCCTGGAAACCCCGGCCGAGCCGGAGGGAAGCACGCTCTGCCAAAGGATCAGGCAGGCCAGCTACCCGGTGGTGGAACGCAGCGGCGTGATCTGGGGCTATCTCGGCAAGGGCGCGCCGCCGGCCTTCCCCGCCTTCGACTGCTTCGAAGCGCCGGATACGCATGTCTTCGCCTTCAAGGGCCTGATCAGCTGCAACTGGGTGCAGGCGCTGGAAGTCGGCATCGACCCGGCCCATGCCAGCTTTCTGCATCGCTTCTTCGAGGATGCCGACGCCGCCGCCAACTACGGCCGCCAGTTCCGCGCCACCAGCGCCGACAGCGACCTGCCGATGACCACCGTGCTGCGCGAATACCCGCGTCCCGTCATCGAGGTGGAAGCCACCCAGCACGGCCTGCGGTTGACCGCGCTGCGCCGGATAAACGAGGCGAAGACCCATGTGCGCGTGACCGGCCTGGTCTTCCCGCAGGCCTTCCACATCCCGCTGAGCGGCGAGATGACCATCACGCAGTGGCATGTGCCTGTCGATGACACCCATTGCTACTGGTACGCCATCTTCACCAGCTTCGCCGCGCCCGTGGATAAAGCAGAAATGCGCCGCCAGCGGCTGGAGACCTACAGCCTGCCGGACTACATCCCGAAGTTCGGCGCGCATAACCGATACGGCTTCAACCCGACCGAACAGCGCACCAGCACCTACACGGGCATGGGCCAGGACATCAACGTGCACGACCAATGGGCGGTCGAAAGCCAAGGCGCCATCCAGGACCGCCGGCGCGAGCACCTGGCCACCACGGACAAGGCGATCGTCGCCTTCCGCCGCATGATGTTCGCGGCGATGAAAGCGGTGGAGGCCGGCGAGCGCCCGCCGATGGCACTGGACGACGCCGCGGCCCGCCGGTTGCATGGCCCAGCCACGATGGATGGCATGGGACCCACCGAGGGATGGCAGGACTACTGGCCCGAAGTGGACCGGCGCCGCCGCGCCAACGCGCCGTGGTCTCGCCTGGCCGCCGAATAGCATGAGCCTTGTCGAGCGCGCCGGACTGCATTCGTCCGAGCAGCAGGAAGCCGCGCGCCAGGTGCTGGACCGCGTGGCGAAGGATGGCATCCAGCTGGTGCGCCTGGCCTTCGCCGATCAGCACGGCATGCTGCGTGGCAAGGCCGTGGTGGCCGAGGAACTGGCCAGCGCCTTCCGCAACGGCGTCTCGCTGACCTCCACGCTGCTGCTGAAGGATACCTCCCACCGCACGGTGGTGCCGGTGTTCACCGCCGGTGCCGGCATCGGCCTGAAGGCGCTGGAAGGCGCCGCCGACGTGGTGATGGTGCCGGACCCGCTGAGCTTCCGCGTGCTGCCCTGGCTGCCCGATACCGGCTGGCTGCTCTGCGACGTGGTCTACCCGGATGGCAGCGCCATGCCGTTCTGCACCCGCAGCCTGTGCCGCCGCCTGCTGGGCGAGCTGGCCGCCGATGGCTACGCCATGTTCAGCGGGCTGGAGGTGGAGTTCCACCTGACCCGGCTGCTGGACCCGAAGCTGGCACCCGCCGATGCCGGCCAGCCCGGCACGCCGCCCGATGTCGCCCTGTTGACGCAGGGCTACCAGTACCTCACCGAGCTCCGGCTCGACCAGATGGAGCCGATCCTGGAGCACCTGCGCCGCGCGGTGCAGGCGCTCGGCCTCGGGCTGCGCAGCATCGAGGTGGAGTACGGCCCCAGCCAGGTGGAGTTCACCTTTCGCCCGGCGGAAGGCCTGCTGCCGGCGGACGAGATGGTGCTGTTCCGCAGCGCGGTGAAGCAGGTGGCGCGGCGGCATGGCTACCACGCCAGCTTCATGTGCCGACCGCGCCTGCCCAACGTGATGAGCAGCGGCTGGCACCTGCACCAATCCCTGCTGAAGGGCGGCGAGAACGCCTTCGTCGGCAGCGGCGGCGAGATGCTCTCGCCCACCGCGCTGCACTGGATGGGCGGGCTGCTGGCCCATGCCCAGGGCTGCGCCGCCTTCACCACGCCGACCATCAACGGCTACAAGCGCTTCCGCCCCTATTCGCTGGCGCCGGACCGCGCGGTGTGGGGGCGGGACAACCGCGGCGTGATGCTGCGCGTGCTGGGCCAACCCGGCGAGGCCTCCACCCATGTGGAGAACCGCGTCGGCGAACCCGCCGCCAATCCGTACCTGTACCTCGCCTCCCAGGTGGTGGCCGGGCGCGCCGGCCTGGCCGCGCGGCTGGACCCGGGACCTTCCGCCGACACGCCATACGAGACCAAGGCCGCGCTGCTGCCGGCCACGCTCGAACACGCGCTCGATGCGCTGGAGGCCAGCGCCACGCTGCGCGCCGGCTTCGGCGATGCCTTCACCGATTGCTTCCTGCGCATCAAGCGCGCCGAGGTCGCCAGGTTCAACCTGGAGGTCTCGGAGTGGGAGCAGCGCGAATACTTCGACCTCTTCTGAAGGAACCTGGCCTAATGCGTGCGATCCTCTCCCTGCTCGTGCTGCTGGCCGCCGCGCCGGCCGCCTTGGCGCAACTGCCGCCGGTGGTGCGCGTCGGCGTCCTGACCGACATGTCCGGTCCCTTCGCCGACCAGGTCGGCCAGGGCAGCGTCGTCGCGGCACAGATGGCGGCCGAGGACTTCGCCGCCACCAACCCCGGCTTCCGCGTGGAAATCGTCTTCGCCGACCACCAGAACAAGCCCGATGTCGGCAGCAGCATCGCCCGTCGCTGGGTGGATACCGATGGCGTCCAGGCCATCGTGGACCTGCCGAACTCCGGCGTCGGCCTGGCCGTCATCCAGGTGATGAAGGAACGCAACCGCACGGCCCTGGCCTCCTCCACCGCCAGCAGCGCGGTGACGGGCGCGGCCTGCGCGCCGACCACGGTGCAGTGGACCAGCGACACCTGGGCGCAGGGCAACGCGGTGGCACGTGCGGTCATGGCCCAGGGCGGCAACGCCTGGTACTACCTGACCGTGGACTATGCGCTGGGCCAGGCGCTTGAGGCCGATACCTCGGCCGCCGTCACCCGTCTGGGCGGCCGCAACGTCGGCAGCGCCCGGCACCCGTTGAACACCGGCGACATGTCCGCCTTGCTGGTGCGGGCGCAATCCTCGGGCGCCAACGTGCTGGCGCTGGCCAATACCGGGACCGACGCGATCAATGCCATCAAGCAGGCCAACGAATTCGGCCTGCTGCGTGGCAACCGCATGCGCATCGCCGCCACCTTCCTGCAGATCTCGGACGTGCATGCGCTGGGGCTGCAGGTGGCCCAGGGCCTGCTGCTGGCCGAGCCGTTCTATTGGGACACCAACGCGGCCACTCGCGCCTGGTCGGCCCGCTGGGGCGCCCGCATGGGCGACCGTCGGCCCACCTTCAATCATGCCGGTGTCTATTCCGCCACCATGGCCTGGCTGCAGTCGGTGAAGGCCAGCGGCAGCATCGAGGGCGAGCGCGTGGTGGCGCAGATGCGCCAGGGCGTGTTCCACGACCCGCTGTTCGGCGACGTCACCGTCCGGCCGGACGGCCGCGCCGTGCACGAGATGCACGTCTTCCGCGTCAAGTCGCCAGCCGAAAGCCATGGGCCGTATGACTACTACCAGCGCATCGCCACCATCGCCCCGGCCGACGCCTTCCGTCCGCTGGGCGAGGGCGGTTGCCCGCTGGTTCGATAGCGGCCCGCCGCGGAGCCATCTGGCATGACCCTGCGTCGCACCCTGCTGACCCTTGCCCTGGCGGCCCCCGTGGCCGCCCGGGCGCAGCCGGCCTGGCCGGCCCGGCCGCTGCGCATTGTGGTGCCCTTTGCCCCCGGCGGCAGCACGGACCTGATGGCCCGGCGCATCGCCGAGCGGCTGACCCAGACTTTGGGTCAGACCGTGCTGGTGGAAAATCGCCCCGGCGCCGGCGGGGTTACCGGCTCCGACCTGGTCGCCAAGTCACCGCCGGATGGGCTGACCCTGCTGTTCGGCGTGACCGGCACGCATGCCATCGCCCCCAGCCTGTACCCTGCCCTGCCCTACCAGCCGCTGCGCGACTTCGCGCCGGTCACGCTGGTGGTGCAGGCGCCGCTGGTGCTGGTGGTGCACCCGGCGCTGCCGATCCATTCGATGGCGGAGTTCATCGCCGCGGCCAAGGCCCGGCCCGGCGCCATCAGCTATGGCACGCCCGGCAACGGCACGTCGATGCACCTGACCGGCGTGATGTTCGACCAGGCCGCCGGCACGCAGACCACGCATGTGCCCTATCGCGGCTCCGCTGTGGCGTTGAACGACCTGGTCGGCGGCACGCTCAGCAGCATGTGGGGCGACCTGCTGGTGGTGCTGCCGCAGATCCGCGCCGGCGCGATCCGCGCGCTGGCGGTCACCTCCGCCACGCGCAACCCGCTGCTGCCGGAGGTGCCCACGGTGGCCGAATCCGGCCTGCCAGGGTTCGAGGCGGTTTCCTGGCAGGGACTGTTCGCCCCCGCCGCAACGCCGCCGGACCTGGTGGAGCGACTTTCAACCGAAGTGCGCGCTGCGCTGGCATTGCCGGAAATCCACGACTTCTTCGCCGGTCAGGGCTTCCTGGTCGGCGGCACGACGCCGGCGGCCTTCACCACCATGGTCGGCGCCGAGATGGCCAAGTGGGCGCGCGTGGTGCACGAAGGCCACGTCTCGGTGGAGTAGCGGCGCCGGGCCAGGGCCGCTGGCTCAGCCGCCGCGGGGCCCGCGAGAGGCATCAAGCGCGCTTTGGAGCATATAGGCCGCCGCCGCCGCATCGACGGCCGCGGCCCGGCGCTTGCGGGTCAGGTCGGCCTCGATCATCGCCCGGTTGACCGCGGCGCTGGACAGGCGTTCGTCCCACAGCGCCACCGGCAGGCCGCAGGCCTCCCCCAACGCCAGTCCCCAGTCCTTGGCGGCCTGCGCGGCGGGGCCGAAGCTGCCATCCATGCCCAGCGGCAGGCCAACCACCAGGCCCCCGGCACCCTCCCGAGCCGCGATGGCCATGATCTCGGCCGCGTTGGCCTTCAGCTTGCCCCGGGCGATGCCGCCATAGGGAGTAGCCAGCATCAGCGATACGTCGCTGAGCGCGACGCCCACGGTCTTGCTGCCGGGGTCCAGCCCGATCAGCCGCTGGCCCCGGCCCAAACCGGCCCGCAGGTCCGCCATGTTGAATACGCCCATGGCCGCCGTTATGGTCCGCTCCCTTCCGCTGCGAAAGACACACCCAGCAAAATGTCCCTCGATACCGCCACCATCCGGCGCATCGCCTCGCTTGCCCGCATCAGGCTGGAGGAGGCCGATGTCGGCCGCATGCAGAACGAACTCAACGGCATCCTGGGGTGGATCGAGCAACTCCAGGCCGTGAACACCGACGGCGTGGAGCCGATGGCCGGCGGCGCCCCGCGCGGCGAACCGGCGATGCGCCAGCGGGACGACGTGGTGACCGATGGTGGCCAGCCGGACCAGGTGCTGGCCAACGCGCCGGACCGTGCCCACGACTACTTCGCCGTACCCAAGGTGGTGGAATAACGCTGATGCACCCGACCGATTTCACCCTGCGCGGCGCCATCGATGCGCTGAACGAGGGCATCATCAGCAGTGTCGAGTTGACCCAGGCCCACCTGGACGCGATAGCCAAGCTGAACCCGCGGCTGAACGCCTACATCACCGTGACCGGAGACAAGGCGCTGGCGCAGGCCAAGGCCAGCGATGCGCGCCGCGCCGAAGGTGGCGCCGGGCCGCTGGAAGGCGTTCCGCTGGCGATCAAGGATCTGTTCTGCACCGCGGGCACGCTGACCACCGCGGGCAGCAAGATCCTCGGCAACTTCGTGCCGCCGTATGAGAGCACCGTCTCCGGCAACCTGCTGCGCGACGGCGCCGTGTTCCTCGGCAAGGCGAACCTGGACGAGTTCGCCATGGGGTCGTCGAACGGCACCAGCGCCTTCGGCCCGGTTGAGAATCCGTGGAGCCGGAGGAACGACCCCGGTGCGCGGTTGGTGCCGGGCGGCTCCTCCGGTGGTTCGGCCGCCGCCGTGGCCGCGCGGCTGGCGTTGGGCGCAACGGCCACCGATACCGGCGGCTCCATCCGCCAGCCGGCGGCCTTCTGCGGCATCGCCGGCATCAAGCCGACCTATGGCCGGTGCAGCCGCTTCGGCGTGGTCGCCTTTGCGAGCAGCCTGGACCAGGCCGGGCCGGTGGCACGTACGGTTGAGGATTGCGCCATTCTGCTGAAGTCCATGTCGGGCTTCGATGCAAAGGACAGCACCAGCGCGGACGTGCCTGTGCCGGATTTCGCCGCCGCCTGCGCCCGCGGCGTGAAGGGGCTGCGGATTGGTATTCCGAAGGAATACCGGCTGGACGGCATGCCCGCTGAGATCGAGGCGCTGTGGCAGCAGGGCATGGATTGGCTGCGCGCCGGCGGCGCCGAACTCGTCGAAATCAGCCTGCCGCACACCCGGCACGCGCTGCCCACCTACTACGTGGTGGCGCCGGCCGAGGCGTCCTCCAACCTGGCCCGCTACGATGGCGTGCGCTTCGGCCTGCGCCAGACCGCGCCGGACAGCGACCTGCGCGATCTGTATGAGCGCACGCGTGCTGCTGGGTTTGGCGACGAGGTGAAGCGGCGCATCATGATCGGCACCTATGTGCTGAGCGCCGGCTACTACGACGCCTACTACCTGAAGGCGCAGAAGGTCCGCGCGCTGATCCGCCGCGACTTCGACGAAGCCTGGCAGAAGTGCGACGCGATCCTGACGCCGGCGACGCCCAGCGCCGCCTTCGGCATGGATGAGAAGCAGGACGACCCGGTGGCGATGTACCTGAACGACGTCTTCACCGTGACCGCCAATCTGGCCGGGCTGCCCGGCCTGGCCGTGCCGGCGGGGCTGAGCGCGGAAGGCCTGCCACTGGGCCTGCAGGTGCTGGGCCGCGCCTTCGACGAAGAAACCGTCTTTGCCGTGGGCACCGCGCTGGAACACGCCGCCAACTTCACTGCACTTCCGGGCCTGAGGGCTTCCGCATGAGCTACATCCTCGAAGGCACCACCGGCCCCTGGGAAATCGTCGTGGGGCTTGAGGTCCACGCCCAGGTGACGAGCCGGTCCAAGCTGTTCAGCGGCGCCGCCACCGCATTCGGCGCCGAGCCGAACAGCCAGGTGAGCTTCGTCGATGCCGGCTTCCCCGGCATGCTGCCGGTCATCAACCGGGAATGCGTGGCGCAGGCCGTGCGTACCGGGCTTGGCCTGAACGCGCAGGTCAATCTGTGGAGCCGCTTCGACCGCAAGAACTACTTCTACGCGGACCTGCCGCAGGGCTACCAGATCAGCCAGTTCGCCCACCCGATCATCGGCACCGGCGAGATCGAGGTCACGCTCTCCGACGGTTCTACGAAGACCATCGGCATCACCCGGCTGCATCTCGAACAGGATGCCGGGAAGTCGCTGCACGACCAGCACGCGACGAAGAGCTACATCGACCTAAACCGCAGCGGCGTGGCGCTGATGGAGATCGTCTCCGAGCCCGACATGCGCAGCCCGGAGGAAGCCGGCGCCTACCTGACGAAGCTGCGGCAGATCGTGCAGTACCTCGGCACCTGCGACGGCAACATGGACGAAGGCAGCATGCGTGCCGACGTCAATGTCAGCGTGCGCAAGGCCGGCGAGGGGTTCCGTACCCGCTGCGAGGTGAAGAACGTCAACTCCATCCGCTTCGTCATGCAGGCGGTGGAAGCAGAAGCCAAGCGCCAGATCGAGGTCTGGGAGAGCGGCGGCGAGGTCCATCAGGAAACCCGGCTGTTCGACACCGCCCGCGGCATCACCCGCAGCATGCGCAGCAAGGAAGACGCGCATGACTACCGCTACTTCCCGGACCCGGACCTGCCGCCGCTGGTCATCGAGCAGGCCTGGGTGGATGCCCTGAAGGCCGCGCTGCCGGAGCTGCCGGACGCCCGCCGCGCCCGCTACGTCGCCATGGGCCTGACGCCGTACGACGCGCATGTGCTGACGCTTGAGAAGGAGACCGCTGCCTACTTCGAGGTGGTGGCCAAGGGGCGGGACGCCAAGCTGGCTGCCAACTGGGTCACCGGGGACCTCTTCGCCGCGATCAACGCCACGAAGACCAGCATCGCCGAGCCGCCGGTGCCGGCCGAGCATCTGGGCCAGCTGCTGGATCTGCTGGCCGACAAGACGCTGTCCGGCACGCT
>CAIMOR010000014.1 GCA_903843125.1 uncultured Rhodospirillales bacterium | reverse complement strand
CGGCAGCAGGGCGGTGCTGTCCGGCAGGGCCGGCGGGGGCGGCTCCATCAGCAGCGGCGGCGCGGCGCGCGGCGGTGGCGGCGGCATCGGCATCGCCTCGGGCGGCGGCGGCACGGCGGGCGGCGAAGGTGGCTCGGCTTCGGGCAGGCTGGCGGATTCCTCGGCCGGCGGCTGTTCCCACAGCATCTCCACCGCCTGGTCCGGGCCAGGCGGCGTCAGCCGTGGCAAGGCGAGCAGGCCGAGCGCGAAGGCCAGCGCCAGGGCGTGCAGTATCAGGGAAGCCGCGGAAGGCCAGGGTCGGCGCGGCGGAGTGGCCGGGGCGGCAAGCAGGCGGTCGCCGGCCGCCGGGCCGGCGAAGCCGAGCGGCGGCAGGTCCAGCCCCGCCGGCAGCCTCACAGCACCAGCACCCCGTGGTGCTTGGCCTTGCCCTCGGGCTCGACATGGATGCTGATCACGGCGCCATCCACCTCCACCTTCAGCGCGGTCTCGATCCGGTCGCAGATGGCGTGGCTGTCGTCCACCGTCATGCCGCCGGGCACCACCAGGTGGAAGTCGATGAAGACCAGGCGGCCGGCATGGCGGGTGCGCAGGTCATGCGCCTCGATCGCGCCGGCAGCATTGGCGCCGACGACGCGGCGGATGCGGCCGAGCAGCTCGTCGGGCACCGCCTCGTCCATCAGGCCGGAAAAGCTGGCCTTCATCAGCCCCCATCCGCTGAACAGGATGTTGACGGCGGTCAGGGCGGCCAGCAGCGGGTCGAACCAGGTCTTGCCGGTCAGCGCCGCGGCGGCGACCCCGGCGATCACACCGACCGAGGTGACCACATCGGCCATCAGGTGCCGCGAATCCGCCAGCAGGGCTGGCGAGCGGGCCGCCGTGCCACGGCGGAACAGCAGCATGGCCCAGAGCAGGTTGACCACGGTCGCCACCGCCGAGATCGCCAGGCCGGTATCCGGGCTGGCGATCAGTCGCGGGGTGACCCAGGCGCCATAGGCCTCATGCAGGATCGACACCGCCGCGACGATGATCAGCGCGCCTTCCAGCACCGCCGAGAAGTATTCCGCCTTGGTGTGGCCATAGGGGTGGTTGGCGTCCGGCGGCATGGCGGCGAAATGCAGCGCGGCCAGGGCGGCGCTGGCGGCCACCACGTTGACGACCGATTCCAGCGCATCGGCCAGCAGCGCCACGCTGCCGGTCAGCCACCAGGCGCCGAGCTTCAGCGCCAGCACCAGGCCGGCGATGACGACGCTGCCGATGGCGGTGCGGATGACCTTTGTCATGCCGGCGGGGTCATGCCGAGGGGGTCCATGGAGTGGCCTGGGCTCCGGTTGGGGCAGGTTCATGCCCGTATCCGGGGTGGCCCCGCAACCCCTTCCCTTACACGCTGAAATACTTCGCCTTCGGATGGTGCAGCACGATGGCGCTGGTCGACTGTTCCGGGTGCAGCTGCCACTCATCCGAGATGGATACGCCGATGCGGTCCGCGCCGAGCAGACGCAGCAGCGGCACCTGGTCCTCCAGCCGCGGGCAGGCGGGATAGCCGAAGCTGTAGCGTCCGCCGCGGTAGCCCTGCTGCAGCATCTTGTCCATGTCGCGGTCATCCTCGCCGGCGAAGCCGAGCTCGGCGCGGATGCGCTTGTGGGTGTATTCCGCCATCGCCTCGGCCATCTCCACGCTGAGGCCGTGCAGGTAGAGGTAGTCCTGGTAGCGGTCATCCTCGAACCAGGTGCGGGCGATGTCGCTGGCCTTCTGGCCGACGGTGACGACCTGCAGGCCGATGACGTCGCGGCCGTCCTCGATATCGGTCACGAAGTCGGCGATGCATTCGCCATCCTGCTTCGGCTGGCGCGGCAGGGTGAAGCGCAGCGCCTCGGCGCCGTCCTCGTGGAACAGCACCAGGTCGTTGCCCTGGCCCGCGCACTTCCAATAGCCATAGATCGCCTGCGGCTTCAGGATGTCCTGCTCATCGGTCAGCGCCAGCATGCGCTTCAGCACCGGGCGCAGCTCCTGCTTGGCCCAGCCGAGGAAATCCTCCAGCGACTTGCCCTGCTTCCGGAAGCCCCATTGGAATTGGTACAGGCTGCGTTCGTTGATGAAGGGAATGATCGCCTTCGGCACGCTCTCCAGCACACGGGCGCCCCAGAACGGTGGCGTGGGCGTCTCGGTGCCCGCATTCAGCTTGCGGCGGCGGGACTGGGCGTAGCCGATATCGACCGGCGCAAAACCGCGAGGGTCGGCCTGGCCGAGCGTGCGGCTCTCGTTCCGCGCCTTGCCGACGCGCTTTTTTTGCAGGGCCGCCAGGTAGTCGTCGAAGCCGTTGCCGGTGACCTTGTCCATCAGGTGCAGGCCGTCGAAGGCGTCCCGTGCATAGGCGACGCGGCCGCGCGTCTCGCCGCCGGCATAGGCGCGGACGCAGTCGTCCTCGACGTAGTTGCGGGTCAGCGCGGCGCCGCCCAGCAGCACCGGCACCTCAAGCCCCTGGCGATGCATCTCCTCCAGGTTCTCGCGCATCACCACGGTGGACTTCACCAGCAGGCCGGACATGCCGATGGCATGCGCCTTATGGGTCTTCACCGCCGCAACCATGTCGGCCAGCGGCACCTTGATGCCCAGGTTGACGACGCGATAGCCGTTATTGGTCAGGATGATGTCGACCAGGTTCTTGCCGATGTCGTGCACGTCGCCCTTCACCGTGGCCAGCACGATGGTGCCCTTCTCCTGGCCCTCGATCTTCTCCATGAAGGGTTCCAGGTAGGCGACGGCGGCCTTCATCGTCTCCGCCGATTGCAGCACGAAGGGCAGCTGCATCTTGCCGGCGCCGAACAGCTCGCCCACCACCTTCATGCCGTCCAGCAGCACGTCGTTGATGATGGAGAGCGGCGTATTGCCCTGGTCCAGCGCGGCCTGCAGCTCCTCACCCAGCCCCTTGCGGTCACCGTCGACGATGCGGTCCTTCAGCCGGCCCTCGACCGTCTCGGCCCGTACCTTCTTGACGTTGTCCGCCACCTTCCGGCCCGAGAAAATCTCGAGCACCTTCTGCAGCGGATCGTACCCCTCGCGGCGACGGTCGAAGATCAGGTCCTCCGCCACCTGCACTTCCTCGGGCGGGATCAGGTGCAGCGGCTTGATCTTGGAGACGTGCACGATGGCGCCGGTCATGCCGGCCTTCACCGCATGGTCCAGGAACACGCTGTTCAGCACGTGCCGCGCCGCAGGGTTCAGGCCGAAGCTGATGTTGGACAGGCCGAGGATGATCTGGATATCCGGGAACTCCTCCCGGATCATGCGGATGCCCTCCAGCGTCCACTGGCCCAGCTTGCGGTCGTCCTCGTTGCCGGTGGCAATGGTGAAGGTCAGCGGGTCGATCATCAGGTCGCTCTGCGGCAACCCGTATTTGGTGCAGGCGAACTCGACCAGGCGACGGGCAATGCGCAGCTTGTCGTCCGGGGTCTTCGCCATGCCGACCTCGTCGATGGTCAGCGCGATGACGCAGGCGCCGAACTTCTTGGCGAGGATCAGCCGGTCGATCGCGGCCTGCTCGCCGTCCTCGAAGTTGATGCTGTTGATGATCGGCTTGCCGCCATGCAGCTTCAGCGCGGCCTCGATCACCGGCGTTTCCGTAGAGTCGATCACCAAGGGCGCGTTCACGCTGGAGGTGAATCGGGTGATCACCTCGCTCATCTCCGCCATCTCGTCGCGGCCGACGAAGGCGGTGCAGATGTCCAGGCTGTTGCTGGCCTCGGCCACCTGTTCGCGGCCGATGGCGACGCAGCCATCCCAGTCATGCGCCGCCTGGCGTTCGCGCCACGCCTTGCTGCCATTGGCGTTGCAGCGTTCGCCGATGGAGAAGTAGGCGTTCTCCTGCCGCAGGCTGACCGCGCCATACAGGCTGGCGACGCTCGGCACCCAGTAGTGCTTGCGGGCCGCCGGCGTGGGGCGGAAGCCGCCACCTACCTTGCGCAGCATGGCGTCCAGCCCCTGGATATGCGGGATGGAAGTGCCGCAGCAGCCGCCGATGAGGTTGAAGCCGTCCTCCAGCACGAAGCGTTCCATCCAGCTGGCCATCTCAGCCGCGCCCAGCGGATAGTGCGTCTGGCCGTCCACCAACTCCGGCAGGCCGGCATTGGGCTGCACGCTCAGCAGGCCGGGCCAGTTCTGGGAAAGCCACTTCACGTGCTCGGCCATTTCCTGCGGGCCGGTGGCGCAGTTCAGGCCGATCAGCGGCACGTCAAGCGCCTGCACCACCGTGGCGGCGGCGGCAATGTCGGGGCCGACCAGCAGCGTGCCGGTCGTCTCCACGGTCACCTGCACGAAGATCGGGATATCGCTGTTGGCCGCCTTGCGCGCCGCCTTCGCGGCATTGACCGCCGCCTTGATGAACAGCGTGTCCTGGTTGGTCTCGGTCAGCAGCGCGTCGGCGCCACCGGCGATCAGGCCGCGGCATTGTTCCGTGAGTGCCGCTTCCAAGGCGTCGTAAGTGATGTGGCCAAGGCTGGGCAGCTTTGTGCCGGGGCCGATATCGCCGATTACCCAGCGGTCACGGCCATCGGCGAAGCTCTCCGCCGCCTCGCGTGCCAGTTCGACCGCGTTCTTGTTGATCTCGAAGGCGCGGTCACTGAGCTCGAACTCGCCCAGCGTCACCGGCGAACCGCCGAACGTGTTGGTCAGCACCATGTCGCTGCCGGCTTCGTAGTAGCCGCGGTGAATTTCGCGCACCAGGTCGGGGCGGGACAATACCAGCACGTCGGTGCAGTTCTCGCGGCCCCAGTAGTCCTTCTCAATGTCAAGCGTCAGCGCCTGGACGCGGCTGCCCATGCCGCCATCGCACAGCAGTACGCGGTCACGCAGGGCGTCGAGCAGATGGGGGCGGGACATGGGATATTCCGTCTCGATCAGAAGGTCAGGGCTGGCACGGCCGAGGTCGCCATGCCGGGAATGCGGCGCGCCGGCCACAGCCGCACCTCGATAGGGCCGGCCACCGAGACCGGCGCCAGCGCGGCGCAGCCGGCGGCCCCGAGCCAGCCGGCGATGGCGGCATCGTCGAAGCCGGGCCAGCGATGCGCGTTCTTCGCCAGCAGCTCGGCGCGCTGGTGCGGGCCGAGGTCGGCGATCAGCAGCAGGCCATCGGGACGCAGCACGCGCGCGGCTTCCGCAATCGCCGCACCGGGGTCCTCGGCGTAGTGCAGCACCATCTGCATGGCGACCACGTCGAAGTCGGCATCCGGCAGCGGCAGGCGGTACATGTCGGCCTGGCGCACCGCGCAGCGGGCGGCCAGGCCGCGTTCGGCCAGGCGGGCGCGGGCCAGGTGCAGCATGTCACGGCTGGCATCCACGCCCAGGGCGCGTGCGGTACGTGGCGCCACCAACTCCAGCAGGCGGCCGGTGCCGGTGCCGATATCCAGCAGCGCCGGAATGCGCGCCGGCAGCAGCGCCACCAGCGCCTGCTCGATCTCGGCGGCGGGCAGGCCGAGGGCGCGCAGCTCGTCCCAGTCGGCGCCATCGCGGCGGAAGGCGGCGCTGGCCTCGCGGGCGCGCTCGGCCGCCAGGCGTACGGCTTGGCGGCGATCGGCGGCCAGGGTCTGGTCATCCTCCGGCAGGCGGGCCAGCAGGGTGTGGACCAGGTCGGCCCCGGCCGGCACCTGGAAGAATACGTTGACGCCCTCCGGCAGTCGGGCGAGCAAGCCGGCCTCGACCAGCAGCTTCAGGTGGCGGGACAGCCGCGGCTGGCTCTGGCCCAGCACGTCGCAGAGGTCGGTGACGCAGAAGGCGCCGCGGGCGCACAGCGCAAGCAGCCGCAGCCGGGTCGGCTCGGCAGCAGCGCGCAGTTGGGCCAGCAGGTGTTCCATGGCCTTGCAAGTGACATAAATATATCCTTATGTCTAGCTGGTATGGCTTGGAACCTCGACGCCCGCACCCCGCTGACGCTGTTTGCAGACCCTGCCGCGCTGGCGGCTGCGCTGGCGCAGGGGCCGGCGGCCGCAATGCTGGTGGAGGCTGGGTTGGCCGCCCCAGCGGGCGCGGCGGCGGCGGCCCGGTTTGTGGCAAGCCTGCCGCATGCGGTGGCCTGCGCCTGTTGCCAGGGCCGCGGCCCGGTGGCGGAGGCCCTGGACCGGCTGTTCCTGGCGCGGATCCGCGGCCAGTGCCCCTGGTTCGAACGCGTGCTGGCGCTGGCGGAAACGCCCGCGGCGGCAGACCTGATCGCCACCACGCTGCGCGACGATGCGGTCTCGGCGGCGAGGTTCAGGCTGGTCGACACCGGATCGACGCCGGCGTAGCCGCGGCCGCGCAAGGCCAGCGGTATCAAATCAAAGCCCAAGCCTGCCCCACAGGGCACGTTCCTCCGCCAATGCCAGCAGGGCTTCCGCCGAGAATCCCGGCAGCAGGCGGGAGAGCAACCCGCGGCGGCGACCGCCGAACGCCACCAGCTGCACCTTGGGGCCGAATCGGCGCCGCGCCTCGCTGCGGACCTCGCCCAGGCCATCGGCCAGGCCCAACTCCACGGCGCGACGACCGGCCCAGAAGCGGCCGCTGAACAGTTCCTCGGCCGGCGCCTTCAGCCTGGCGCCGCGGCGCTCGGCCACCCAGCCACGAAACTCGGCGTGCAATTCGGCCAGCAGCGCGTCCAGCCGCTCCAGGTCGGCCGGGCGTTCGGGGCCGAAGGGGTCCCAGAAGCTCTTCTCGGTGCCGGCGGTTCGCAGCCGGCGCTCCACCCCCAGCTTGGCCATGGCGCCGCCCAGCCCGAAGCCCTGGGCGATGACACCGATGGAGCCGAGGATGCTGCCGGGGTCGGCAATGATCTCGTCCGCCGCGCAGGCCAGCCAATAGCCGCCCGAGGCCGCCGCATCCTCGACGAAGGCCGTCACCGGCAGCTTCTTTTCCTCGGCCAGGGCGCGGATGCGCTGCGCGATCAGGCTGGACTGCACCGGCGACCCGCCGGGCGAGTTGATGACCAGGAAGACGGCGCGCGCCCGACGCAGGCTGAAGGCACGGGCCAGCACGGGCGCCAGGCTGACCAGGTTCAGCGCCTGGCCGGAAGCGGGGGTGGCGCTGGCCATGATGGCGCCGTGCAGCCGCACCACGGCGACGCGTGGCGCGCGGGACAGGAAGGGCAGGTTCATGCCGGGGAAGATGCGCCCGCTGGCGCTGGGAACAAGCCCGGCCCGCCGGCGTTCGGCCGCAGCAGGTCACGGAAGGCAGAAAAATGATTGCACGCCCGCTTCTCTCGCGTCGCGCCACGGTGCTGGGGGCGCTGGCCCTCGGCGGTTGCTCCACCACCACCATGGACCTGTCCGGCACCGGCACGGTGGCCGGCCAGCAGGCCCTGGGCGGGTCCGGCGCGGCGCGGCAGACGGCGCAGTCGGCGGCGCACCCCATGGGCCAGGTGGTGCAGGCCTATATCGACCTTGGCGCCAAACCGGTCGCCACGCTGACCGTGGAGCAGGCGCGCCGCCAGCCCAGCATGGCCGATGCGGTGCGCCGGGTGCAGCAGCAGCGCGGCATGGACCAAACGCCGCAGCCGCTCGCCTCGGTGCGGGATATCAGCATCCCCGGCCCCGCCGGTGCCATTGCCGCGCGCATCTATGCGCCGGCGCCGGACGGCAGCGGCGGGCGG
Source organism: uncultured Rhodospirillales bacterium (assembly GCA_903843125.1). Lineage (GTDB taxonomy): Bacteria > Pseudomonadota > Alphaproteobacteria > Acetobacterales > Acetobacteraceae > CAIMOR01. The sequence continues at coordinate 39,444 of CAIMOR010000014.1, read as the reverse complement.
GCGCCGCTGATCGTCTATTTCCATGGCGGCGGTTGGGTCATCGCGGACCTGGATACCTACGACGCCTCGGCGCGGGCGCTGGCGGCGCAGACCGGCGCGGTGGTGCTCTCGGCACATTATCGGCAGGCACCGGAGCATAAGTTCCCGGCGGCGCACGACGACGCGCTGTTCGCCTGGTCCTGGGCCATCGGCCATGCCGAGCAGATGGGTGCCGACCGCAATCGCGTGGCCGTTGCCGGCGAGAGCGCCGGCGGCAACCTGGCAATATCGGTGGCGATGGGCGCGCGCGACCAGCGGCTGCCCCGGCCGGTGCACATGCTGCTGGTCTATCCGGTCGCGGGCACCGATACGCGCACCGCGTCCTATTTGGAAAACACCGCCGCCGTGCCGCTGGGGCGCGACGACGTGCTGTGGTTCGTCGACAAGTTGACCAACTCGCCGCTCGACCTGGAAGACCCACGGCTGAACGTGGTGGAGAAGGCCAACCTGCGCGGCCTGCCGCCGGCCACCATCATCAATGCCGGCATCGACCCGCTGCGCTCAGATGGCGAGTTGCTCTCGCGCAAGCTGCAGGCGGCCGGGGTGCCGGCGATGCAGCGGACCTGGCCGGGGATGGTGCATGAGTTCTTCGGCACCGCGGCGGTGGTGCCGGAGGCGGCCGAGGCCCAGCGGATCGCCGCGCAGCGGCTGCGGGATGCCTTCAGCCAGGGCCGGGTCCCTGTGGCGGGGCGTTAGCGGCAGCGCCGGCTGCCTCAGATATCCTTGGCGCTGTCGCCGCCGGTCACCTCGTATTCCGCGCCGGTGACCATGGCGGCGGCGTCGCTGGCCAGGAAAACGGCGGCCGGCGAGACGTCGTCCGGCTGCAACCAGCCGACCTTCAGCGGGACGGTTGGCGCCCGGTTGTCCCAGGCCTCCTGCGGGGTCGGGTGGGCGGGCGGCGTGACGCCCTGCTCCGCCATGCTGTTGCGCAGGCGCGTCTCGTAGCGGGTCAGCGGCGTGTCCACCAGACCGGGGATCAGGGCATTGACGGTGATGTTGTGCTCGCCGAGTTCCATCGCTGCGGATTTCATCAGCCCGAGGATGCCCCATTTGCTGGCGCTGTAGCTGGCGGCGTTCCTCGTGCCGTGCTTGCCCTGCATCGAGGACAGCAGGATGAAGCGACCACGCTTGCGTGCCACCATGCCCGGCGCGAAGACGCGCACCGTATTGGCGGTGCCGTTCAGGTTGTTGTCGATCACGTCGCGCCAGTCGCTGTCCTCCATTTCCAACAGTGGCTTCCAGCGCTGGATCGCGGCATTGGCGACGACGATGTCGAGCGGACCGACATCGCGCTCGATGATGCCGGCGGTGGAACGAAGCTGGGTGATGTCGCGGATGTCGGCATGGACACCTTCGGCCCGGCGGCCGTAGCCGCGGACCTGGCTGACGGTTTCGTCCAGCTCCGCCGGCGTCGCGGGGCGGGCATTGCTCGCGGGGCTGACCGGGCCGCAGATATCGAGGCAGACCACGTCCGCGCCGTTGGCGGCGAATTCCACCGCAATGGCCCGACCGATGCCGCGCGCGGCGCCGGTGACCAGCGCCAGCTTGCCGGCCAGGGCGCTGCCGCGGCCAGGGCGGACAGGACCGGCGGACTTATCCGCCGGCGGCTCCGGCATCGGGTTGCCGTCGAGCACCCGTGGGTCGGTGTCGGTGCGGTCATGCGCCCTGGCGGCGCCGGCGATGGCGGCCGAGGCGATCAGCGCGCCACCGAGAACGAGGCGCCGCCGTGCCTCGGCGGTAATGTCGAAACCGGTCATGCCGAACCTCCGCTGCCGCGGTCGCGAACGGCCGGGGCAGCGGGCGGTTCCGCGGTCAGGCAGCGGCGCGCAGTTGCTGGGTCAGCGTGCCGATCGCCTGGCGCAGCGCCTGGCCTTGCCGCGCCACCTCGGCTGCCGCGCCCCGCATGCCCTGGGCCGCGTCGCCGGCGCGACCGGCGGCGGCATCCACCGCGCCGATGGTGCCGGACACGGCGTCGGTGCCCCGGGCGCCATCCAGCGCGGCCGAGGCGATCTCGCGCGTCGCCGCGGCCTGCTGCTCAACGGCAGCGGCGATGGCGGTGGCGATCTCGCTGCTGCGCGCGGTGGTGCTGCCGATGTCGTCGATGGCCGCGACGGTACGCGAGGTGGCGGCACGCATCTGGTCGATCTGGCCGCCGATCTCCTCGGTGGCACGGGCGGTCTGGGCGGCGAGCGCCTTGACTTCGCTGGCGACGACGGCGAAGCCCTTGCCGTGCTCGCCGGCCCGCGCCGCCTCGATCGTCGCGTTCAGCGCCAGCAGGTTCGTCTTGCTGGCGATATCGGCGATCAGCCCCAACACCTCGCCGATGCGCCGGGCGCCATCGGTCAGGGCGCGGATGGTGTCGTCGGTGGCCTGCACCTTGACCAACGCCTCGGCCGACATCGCCGCGCTCTCGCCGACCCGGCGGGAGATCTCGTTGACCGTCGCGGTCATTTCCTCGGCGGCGGCGGCCACGGTCTGCGCACTGCGGCTGGCCCGGCCGGCGCCTTCGGTGGCGCCACTGGCCTGACTGGTGGTCTCGGCAGCGGCGCCGGCGGCGGCCTCGGCCGCGTCGGCCATGCGACGGGAAGCTTCGCCCAGGGTGCCGGCAATGGCGCCCACCGTCCGTTCCACGTCATCGGCCAGCGTCAGCGTCGCGGCCCGCTGGTGCTCCGCGGCCTGGAGGCGCTCGGCCGCGGACTGGGCCTCGATCTCCCGCACGTGGATGGCCTGGTCGCGGAACACGGCGGTGGCGCGGGCCATGGCGCCGACCTCGTCGCCACGTTGGGTGTCCGTCACCGCGTCATCCAGCCGGCCGGCGGCGATGTCCTGCATGCTGGCCTGCAGCCGGCGCAGCGGGCGGGCTATGGACCGGGCGACCAGCAGGGCGGCCAGGATGCCGAGCAGCACGACGCCGGCAGCGGGCAGCGCCAGGTGCAGCGCGCTTTCACGGTAGGCGGCGTCCAGGTCGTCCATGAACACGCCGGTGCCGATGAACAGCCCCCAGGGCGCGAAGCCTTCGACGTAGTTCAGCTTGTGCCGCACCGGGCTCTGCGCGTCCCGCTGATACAGGATGGCGACATGACCGCCGCCGTGCAGCGCCAGGTCGCGCATTTCGCGCACGAAGTCGCGGCCGGTGGGGTCGCGCAGCGCCAGCCGGTTGGAACCCTCGGTCTCCGGCGCGACGCCGTTGACCAGCAGCACGCCGTCGTTGCGATAGACGAAGATGTAGTCATTGGCATTGTAGCGCATGGCCCGCAACTGGGTGCGCCACTGGGCCATTGCCTGGTCGCGCGTCATCAGCCCCGCGGTTTCCTGCGCGTGGAGCGTGGTGGCAAGGCTGCGGGCGAACTGGACGATGCCGGTCAGCTGAGCGCGGCGGTCCGCCAGCATCGCCTGGCCCTGCTGGCGCAGCGCGACGCCGACCAGCGCCACCAGGGCGACGGTAAACAGGACGGTAAGCCCCTGTACACGCATCGAAAGGGTCAGTCGGGGCAGCTTCAGGCGCATGGCATCGTCCGGTGATGTGCTTCACCGGGCTTCTAGCGAGAGGATGTAAACGTCGGGTTTGTATACTGCACGCTTTCGGCAACGTCAGTCTTCCCGCTTCAGGCTGCCATCGGCGATGCGGGCGCGCAGGAAAGCCCGATGCTCGGCGATGAAGTGCTGGAACGCCTGCGGGCCGAGCGGTGCCGGCAGCATGCCGATCTGCGCCAGGCGGGCCAGCACCTCGGGCTGCCGCATCGCCTCGGCGGCGGCTGCCCAGAGCCGGTTGATCGGCTCGGCCGGGGTGCCGGCGGGCACATGCAGCCCGAGGAACTCGGCATAGGCGTAACCGGGGAAGCCCTGCTCGGCGACGGTCGGGACGTCCGGCAGGTTGGCCAGGCGCTGCGCGGTGGAGACGGCCAGCGCCCTGAGCCGGCCTTCCTGCACCAGCGGCACCGCCTGCGGCAGGGTGGAGAAGGTGAACACCGCATCGCCGCCGACCAGGCCGAGGATGGACTGCGCGCCACCGCGATAGCCGACATGCGTCGCCCTGACGCCGGCGCGCTGCATCAGGGTGATGACGCTGATGTAGGTGCCGCCGCCGGCCCCGGAGGAGGCGAAGGCCAGCCGGCCCTCCTCGCGCCGCATCTGCTCGATGAGGTCGGCCAGGCTGCGCAGCGGGCTGTCGGCGCGCACCACCAGGATCAACGGGCTGTCGACCAGCTTGCAGACGGGGGTGAATGCCTTTTCGCTGTCGAAGCCCAGGTTCGGCACCAGCAGGCTGTTGGTCACGATCCCCGAGGTATCGGCCAGCACGGTATAGCCATCGGCCGGTGCCTGGGCGGCGACGCCCTGCCCGATCGCGCCGCTGGCGCCGCCACGATTCTCGATGACCAGCGGCTGGCCCAGCACGCGCTGCATGGTCGGCGCGGCCAGGCGGGCCGGTGTGTCGGCCCCGCCGCCGGGCGGCCAGGCGACAATCAGGCGAATCGGGTGGTCCGGCCAGCGCGGCTGGGCAAGGGCGCTCGCCGGCGCGGCCAGGGCAGCGGCCAACAGGGCGCGGCGGCGGGTCGACCAAGGGCTGCGGCGATGCATGGGTTTCCTCCGGCTTTTGCCGACAGCCTGCCGCAGGGGCGCAGGGCTTGCCAGCCCCTCGCGCTGGTTCTCTGATGCCGGCATGAGCGAGTTGGACATCTATGCCCAGCAGGGCTTCGCCGGGCGCGCCGGCATGGGCCAGGCACCGGCGCTGCTGGTGGTGGACTTCGTCGAGGGGTTTGCCGACCCGGCGCATTTCGGCGGCGGCAACATCCTGGCCGCCATCGACGCCACGGTGCCGCTGCTGGCGCATGCCCGGGCGCGCGGCTGGCCGGTGGCGCATACCCGCGTGGTCTACGCCGATGATGGCAGCGATGCCGGCGTGTTCACGCTGAAGGCGCCTTCGCTGCTCAAGCTGACCGAGGCCAGCCCCTTGTCGCAGATCGTGCCCGCGCTGGCGCCGGCGGCGGGGGAGTTGGTGGTGCGCAAGCAGGGGGCCAGCGCCTTCTTCGCGACCGGCCTGGCGGCCTGGCTGGCGTTCCGGCGGGTCGACACGGTGGTGGTGGCCGGCTGCACCACCAGCGGCTGCGTGCGGGCCAGCGTGGTGGATGCCATGCAGCACAACCTCCGCTGCATCGTCGCCACCGACTGCGTCGGCGACCGCGCCATTGGCCCGCACGCGGCCAACCTGTTCGACATGGGCCAGAAATATGCCGACCTGATGACGTCGGCGGAGGTGATGCATGCCCAGGCGTGATGCCCTCGGTTGGCGCGCCAAGTTCGCCGCCATCGGCCCTTCCACCAACACCGTGGTGCAACCGGATTTCGAGGCAATGCGCCCGCCCGGCGTCACCTGCCACTACCGGCCGATCATCACCCCCAACGCCAAGGCCATCTCCAACGAGAGCTTCAAGGCCGGCATCGACGTCATCGCCGGCAACGTGATGGATGCGGTGCGGGTGGGCATGACGATGGAGCCGGACGGCTTCGTCATGGGCATGTCCTCCGTCACCTTCTACGGCGGCGTCGAGGGCGCGGAACGCTTCGTGCAGCAGGTCCGAGAGGAGACCGGCCTGCAGGTCAGCTGCGGCAGCATCGCCACGGCGGAGGCACTGCGGCGGCTTGGGGTGAAGCGCATCGCCTTCCTCTCGCCCTACTGGCCGGTGATGAACGACATCGTTCGCACCTACTTCGAGGAAGCCGGGTTCGAGGTGAAGCGCGACGTGGCGCTGCACGCCACCAGCTGGACCGGCATCGCCGCCATCACCACCGCCGAGTGCCGCGACGCGCTGCGCCGGCTGGATGGCGACGACGTGGACGCGCTGGTTCAGGTGGGCACCAACCTTTCCATGGTCCGGCTGGCGGCGGCGGCGGAACTCTGGTTGGGCAAGCCCGTCATCGCCATCAACACCGCCACCTGGTGGCATGTGCTGCGCAGCCACGGCATCGAGGACAAGGTCTTCGGCTTCGGCCGGCTGCTGGAGGCGTTCTGATGACCGATGCCGACATCCGCACGCTGTTGCTGAACACGCGTCGCATCGCCGTGGTCGGCGCTTCGGACAAGCCGGAGCGCGCCGGCCACTACATTCCCGCCTTCCTGATCGAGCATGGCTACGACGTGGCGCTGGTGAACCCGATGCTGGCGGGCCGGCAGGTGCATGGCCGGACCGTGCTGGGCAGCCTGGCGGAGGCCGGGCCGCTGGACCTGGTGGACGTGTTTCGTCGCAGCGACCAGGCCGGCCAGACCGTGGACGAGGCGATCCGCCTTGGAGCGAAGGCGGTCTGGCTGCAGCTGGGGGTGGCGGACGATGCGGCCGCGGGGCGCGCCCGCGCTGCCGGGCTGGCCTTCGTGCAGGACCGCTGCCCGGCCATCGAATGGCCGCGGCTGGGGCTGCCGCCCCGCATCGGGCAAGGCTTCACTTGAAACGCCGCCGGCGGCGGGCCACTTCGCGGAGCGGCCCCATCCAGGCCGGAACGCCCGCATCGCGGGCGGCCGCTGCCGGGACCCGCGGGCCCAGGAGATGCGACCATGACCGACGAAGAACGCCGGATCATCAGTGACTACGTGGCCCGGGTGTCCGGTGCCGCCACGGCCGGTGCCCCGGCCGCCGGCAACCCCTGGGGCGGCAGCGTTCCCCAGACCCAGCCGCGGCCGGCGCTGCCACCGGTGGACCCCGAGGCCGATGCCTTCATCGGCCAGCTGTTCCAGCAGTATCCGGAAGCCCGCTACCGCCTGACCCAGACGGCCTTCGTGCAGGAAGCCGCACTGGTGGAGGCGCAGAACCGCATTCGCCAGCTGGAATGGGAACGCGACCAGGCGCGCAGCCAGGCCCAGGCGGCGCAGGCCGCGCCGGCCCCGCGCCAGGGTGGTGGCTTCCTCGGCGGATTGTTCGGCGGCGGCCAGCAGCGTCCGGCCCAGGGCAACATTCCGCCGGGCTATGCGCCGCCCCCGCAGGGCTATCCGCAGCAGGGCTATGCACCGCCGCCGCAGCCGCAATATCCGCCGGGCTACAACCCCCAGGCCTTCCAGCCGGCGCCGCAGCAGGGGCCGAGCTTTCTCGGCGGCGCATTGCGCACGGCGGCCGGCGTGGCCGGCGGCGTGGTGGTCGGCAACATGCTCATGAACGCCTTCAGCCACCATGGCCAGGACGCCTCCGCGGCCGCGGCCGCAGGTGGGTTCGGCGGCGGTTTTGGCGGCGGTGGCTTTGGCGGCGCCGGTGGCTCCCCGTGGCAGGACCCGGGCCAGGTGGCCGCGGACCAGCCCTGGGCGGGGCCGCCGAAGGATTTCGACGAGCCGGACAAGTTCGCCGCGCCGCCGGCCTACCAGCCGGATGCGACTCCGACCAGCTGGGATGGCGGCGGCGGCAGCTACGCGCCGGATGACGGCAGCGGCGGCAGTGGCGGCGGCTTCGACCCCGGCGACAGCGGTGGCGGTGACTACGGCAGCGGCAACGACTGCTGAGCATGAGCCAGCATCATTGATAGCCCGCATGGCATGAGTTCTACTCCTGCCATGCGGATACCCGACCTCGATCTTGACCTGCTGCGTTGCTTCGTCACGGTGGCGGAGCGGGGCGGTTTCACCAGCAGCGGCGCGGCGCTGGGCCTGACGCAATCGGCCGTCTCGCTGAAGGTGAAGCGGCTGGAAGACCTGATCGGCCGGCGCGTCTTCGAGCGCACCAGCCGCAGCGTGGCACTGACGCGGGACGGCGAGGCGCTGCTGGGTTACGCCCGGCGCATATTGGCCCTGAACGACGAGGCGGTGCGCCGCATGGTAGCGCCCGCGGTGGCGGGGCGGCTGCGGCTGGGCGTGGCGGATCACTTCGTGCCGCGGACGCTGACGCCCCTGCTGGCGCGGTTCTCCCGCGTCTATCCCGAGGTACGGCTGGAAGTGGAGGTCGGCCGCAGCCACGAGCTTCGCGCCGAGCAGGAAGCCGGCCGGCTGGACCTGGTCCTGGGCAAGCGGCGGGACGGCGAGACCGCCGGTCGGCCGATCTTCACCGAGGCCGTGGTCTGGGCTGCCGCACCCGACTGGCGCGCGCCCGATGGCCGACCGCTGCCGTTGGCGCTGCTGCCGCCCGGCTGCATGTTCCGCGACCGCGCCCTGGCCGCCCTGGCCCGGGCCAACCTGGCGCATGAGGTGGTGTTCGTCAGCGCCAGCCTGCTGGGCGTGGCGGCGGCGGCGCAGGCCGGCCTGGGCATGACCGTGCTGGGCCGCGGCGGCTTCCTGCCGGGGCTGGTGGAGGTGCACGGCTTGCCGACGCTGGGGACGGCGGAGATGTGCGTCTTCGGCGATGCCGGCGGCCAGGGCGCGTTGGTGGCGCCCCTTATCGAAATGCTGCGGGAAGGCGTGGGTGAGGCCCCGCTCGCAGCCTGATGCCACGCGGTATCGGGCGCGCAGCTTGGCTCGGCGGCTGCGCCGGAACGAGACCCGAACGGGCCGGCACGTGAGCCGGCCCGTTCAAGCAGGCAGCGGGACCGCTTGGCTCAGCGCCGGGCCGAGGCCTGCTGCACGAAGCTGTCGTACGGCGTCTCCAGCACGCGGAACCAGCTGAACTGCTCGTCGCGGAAGGCGCGGTAGTTCTCCCACGTCTTCTTGAAGCGCGGGTCGCGGGCGCTGATTTCGTCGTAGACCTCGTGCGCCGCGGTCCACAGCGCCTGCAGCACCTCGCGCGGGAAGGCGCGCAGTTGGGTGCCGGCGGCCACCAGGCGGCGCAGCGCGGCGGGGTTGGCGTAGTCGAAATGCGCCGTCATCGCCGCCACCTGCTCGGCGCAGGCGACCTTCAGAATGGCCTTGTAGTCGTCCGGCAGCGCCGCCCAGGCCTGCTTGCTGATCAGGAAGTAGTTGCGCGAACTGCCTTCCCAGAAGCCGGGGGTGTAGTAGTACGGCGCCACCCGGGCGAAGCCGAGCTTCTCGTCATCGTACGGGCCGACCCATTCGGCGGCGTCGATCACGCCACGCTCCAGGCTGGGGTAGATGTCGCCGCCGGCGATCTGCGTCGGCGAGACGCCGACCTTGGCAAAGACCTGGCCGCCCAGCCCGCCGATGCGGAACTTCACGCCCTGCAGGTCGGCGACGGACTTGATCTCCTTGCGCCACCAGCCGCCCATCTGCGCGCCGGTATCGCCGCCGGCGATGCCGACCGCGTTGTATTCGCTGAACAACTCGTCCGCCAGCGCATTGCCGCCGCCGTGGTGCAGCCAGGCGGTCATCTGGCGCTGGTTCAGCCCCCAGGGAATGGCGGTGTAGAAGGCGAAGCTGGGTTCCTTGCCGATGAAGTAGTAGGGCGCGGTCTGCGCGCATTCGATGGTATTGCCCTGGACGGCGTCCAGCACCTGCAGCGCGGGGACGATCTCGCCGGCCGGGAAGCAATGGATCTGGAAGCGATTGTGGCTCAGCTCGGCCACGCGGCGGGCGATGTTCTCGCAGCCGCCGTACAGGATATCCAGCGTACGCGGGAAGCTGCTGGCCAGGCGCCAGCGCACTTCCGGCGATTGGGTCTGGGCAATGGCGGGCGCGGCGAACGCGACGGGCGCGGCGGCGGCCGCCCCGATTAGAGCACGGCGATCCAAGATGAAGCCTCCCTTGCTTTTATGGCTTGGCAGCAACCTACTCAATGCCGCTGGCAGAACGGTAGGAATTTCTCGGGGCGGGGCAACTTGACCGGACGGGACGGCGACCGCAGGTTGCCCCATCATGACAGGACCGCCCGCATGACCGCCGACGCCGCAGCCCCGGCCCATTCGCGCCACGACCTCCGGATCATCGCGCTGATCGGCACCGGTCACTTCCTCAGCCACTTCTACATGCTGGTGCTGCCGCCGCTGTTCCTGGTGTGGCGGGAGGAGTTCGGGGTTTCCTACGCCGCGCTTGGCCTGGCCGTGGCGCTGATGAGCGCGACCACCGCGGCGCTGCAGACGCCGGTGGGCTTCTGGGTGGACCGCTTCGGCGCCCGGCCCTTCCTGGTGGGCGGCACGCTGCTGATGGCGCTCTCGGTCAGCCTGATGGCGGTGGTGCCCAGCTTTTGGCTGATCCTGCCGCTGGCCATGCTTTCGGGTGTGGGCAACAGCGTGATCCACCCGGCCGACTACGCGATATTGGCCGGCAGCGTGCAGAAGAGCTTCATGGGGCGCGCCTTCGCGCTGCATACCTTCACCGGCCATCTCGGCTTCGCCATGGCGCCGCTGGTGGTGGCGCTGTTGCTGCCGGGGCTGGGCTGGCGGGGCACGCTGCTGACGGTGGGGCTGCTCGGCATTCCCGTGGTGCTGGCGATACTGGCGCAGAGCAGCGTGCTGCAGGACCAGGTGCGGACGCCGAAGCGCGCCGATGCGCCGAGCGGGCGCGACCTGCTGCTGAGCAAGCCGATCCTGCTGTTCTTCGCCTTCTTCCTGCTCTCCTCCATGGCCGGGTCGGGGATGCAGAGCTTCCTGATCACGGTCCTCGGCCAGCTGTGGGGCACGCCGGTCGCGGTCGCCAGCTTCGTGCTGACCGGCTACACCATCGGCACCACCAGCGGCACGCTGGTCGGCGGCTGGGTCGCGGACAAGTCCAAGCGCAACCTGTTCGGCTTCGTCGTCGGGCTGACACTGGTTTCCGCCACGCTGTACCTGGTGCTGGGGCTGGTGCGGCTGCCGGAATGGCTGCTGCCGGCGGTCAGCTTCCTCGGTGGCCTGGCCATGGGCACCAGCCGCACGCCGCGCGACGTGATGCTGAAGGACGCCTGCCCGCCCGGCGAGATCGGCAAGGTGTTCGGCTTCGTCAGCTCCAGCCTGCCGCTGGGCCAGGCGATCATGCCGGTGCCGCTGGGCTTCGTGATCGACCTGGGCTACCCCGGCCTGGTGCTGCCGCTGGTGGCGGGGCTGCTGGTGCTGAGCCTGCTCTGCGCCGGGGTCACCGGCAGGGTGAAGCTGGCGCCGGCCGGCGCGGTGGCGGCGGAGTGACGGTCAGTTCGCCAGGTAGCCGCCATCGACATGCACTTCTGAGCCCGTGATGTAGCTGGCCTCGTCGCTGGCGAGGAACAGCACGGCGTTGGCCACTTCCTCCACCCGGCCGTCACGGCCGAGCGGCACGTGCTGCATCATCTTCGCCCGCGTCACCGGGTCTGCCGTAATTCCGCTGGTGCGCATCGGCGGCAGCAGGCCGGGGTGAACGGTGTTGAGCCGGATGCCCGCCGCGCCTTCCTGCGTCGCCACCGACTTGGTGATGAGCCGCACCGCGGCCTTGGAGGCGTTGTAGGCGCAGTGGATGCCCTTCTGGCCGACATTGCCGGAAATGCTGCTGATGTTGACGATGCTGCCGCCGCCGCCTTGGGCGCGCATCTGCTGCACCGCGTATTTCACGCCGAGGAAGCTGCCGCGGGCGTTGACCGCCATGATCCGGTCCCACAGCGCGGTGTCGAACAGGTTGTTGGTGTTGCTGCCGCTGATGCCGGCGTATTGCACCAGCACGTCCAGCCGGCCCCAGCGCGCCAGCACCGCGGCAAGTGCGGCCTCCCACTGTGGTTCCTCGGCCACGTCCAGCGGTTGGAAGATGGCCTCGCCGCCAGCGGCGGCAATCTCGGCGACAACCAGCGCGCCCTCGGGCTCCAGCATGTCGGCCACCATCACACGGGCGCCGTGTTCGGCAAAAAGTCCGGCTGTGGCGCGCCCCATGCCGGATGCCGCGCCGGTTATCAGCGCCACCTTGCCCGCCAGCCGCATCGTCGTTCCTCCCGTTCTCATTGACGAAACTGTCGCGCGTTGCGCCGGCACCGGCAAGCCGGGCACAAGGGCGGGCATGGAATCGTTGCTGCAGGACTTACTCCGCTGGGCGGACCCGGTGGCCATCGCGGTGTTCGCGGCATCCGGGGCGCTGGTTGCCTCCCGCAAGGGGCTGGACGTGGTCGGCTTCATCCTCATCGGCGCCGTCACCGGCTTTGGTGGCGGCACGGTGCGGGACCTGCTGCTGGGTCGCACGCCGGTGTTCTGGCTGCGGGCGCCGCTGCTGCTGGGCATCTGCGCCGTGGTTGGCGTGGCGGTATTCTTCTTCGCCCATAGGGTTGAGAGCCGCTTCCGCGCGCTGGTCTGGGCGGATGCCGTGGGCTTGGCGATCTATTCCGTGGTCGGTGCCGAAACCGCGCTGATCGCCGGCGCGGACCCCTGGGCGGCGGTGCTGCTGGGCACGGTTACCGCCACCTTCGGCGGAATGCTGCGGGATATCCTCTGCAACGAGCTGCCGCTGATCCTGCGCCGCGAAATCTACGCCACCGCCGCCGCGGCTGGCGCGGCGCTGTTCGTGGTGCTGCGGGTGAATGGCCTGGAACGCGACGCGGCGGTGGTGGCAGGCGCGGCGCTCTGCCTGGCCATTCGCGCCGCCGCGCTGCTGCGCGGCTGGTCGCTGCCGGCCTACCGCCCACGCCCGGCGCGGGACTACCCGGACGGGCGCTGAGCCGTGTAGGCTGGCGCCAACAAGACGCCCCGGGAGAAACGCATGCGCCGTCGCGCCCTCATCGTCGCCCTTGCCGCACCCGCCGTGGCGCGGGCGCAGGCCGGGTTCCCGGACCGCCCCATCCGCATGGTGGTGCCCCAGCCGGCCGGCGGCGCCACCGATATATGGGCGCGCCTGCTCGCGGAGCCGATGGCAGCCTTCCTCGGCCAGCCGGTGGTCATCGAGAACCGTGGCGGCGCCGGCGGCATGATCGGTACCGAGGCGGTGAAGAACGCGGTGCCGGACGGCCATACCATCCTGTTCCACATCGCCAGCTTCGTGCAGGCGCCCGTGGTGTTCCGCCGCTGGCCCTACCAGCCGCTGGAGGACTTCTTCCCGGTGGGCAAGATGGGCACCACGCCGCTGCCGTTCTGCGTGCGGGCCGACCTGCCGGTGCGGACGCTGGCCGAGTTCATCGCCTATGCGAAAGGCAAGCGGCTGTCCTTCGGGACCTATTCGCCCGGTTCCTCCGGCCACGCCTTCGCCCAACTGCTGAGTGACCGCGAGGGGCTCGACATGGTCGCGGTGCACTACCGTGGCGAGGCGCCGATGCTGCAGGACGTGCTGGCCGGCCAGATTCCCTGCGCCTTCCATTCCATGACCGGCTCCGGCGAGCACATCCGCAGCGGGCGCATCCGTCCGCTCGCCACGCTGGGCACCAGCGGCATCCCGACGCTGCCGAGCGTGCCGACCTTCGTCTCGCTGGGCTATTCGCCGGACGATTTCGGCCAGTCGGGCTTCGTCGGCGTCTGGGCGCCCGTACGCACGCCCGAGCCGGTGCGGGCGCGGCTGGTGGAGGCGATGCGCATCGCCATGCACCAGCCGGACGTGCTGCGGCGCCTGGCCGAGATGGATACCATCGCGCAATACCTGGCGCCGGACGCGTTCCGGGCCGATATCGCCCAGTACCTGCGCTTCTGGTCCGGCCTGGTGGAGCGCATGGGCCTGACCGCCGAAGGCTGAGCGCAGTAGCGCCGCGGGCTGATGTCATACGGACCGGCTCAGCTGCCGGCAGCGTGAGCCGATCGCCGCGCGCAGCCACCACGCCAGCCATCCGTGCCTGATGCCGCGCGGCGGAAGTGCGGACTTCCGCCGCGCGGGGTCAGTCAGGCCGCCACCGGCAATGGGCTGGCGGCAACCCGGTTCCGACCGCCGGCCTTGGCCGCATAGAGCGCCGCATCGGCGCTGCGCAGCAACGCATCGGTATCGACCGGGCCGTCCGGCGTCGGCGCCACGCTGGCGACGCCCAGGCTGACGCTGATCAGCCCCAGTGGCGGGTTGCCGGCATGCGCCAGGCCGGCCGACAGCACCTCCTGCCGCAGCCGCTCGGCCACCTCCGTCGCGCCGCCCAGGTCGGTATTCGGCAGCAGCAGCACGAACTCCTCACCTCCGTAGCGCGCCGCCAGGTCGCCCGGGCGCCGTGCGGCGTTGGCCACCGCCACGGCGATGTGCCGCAGGCAGTCGTCACCCGCCGCATGGCCGTAGCGGTCGTTGAACCGCTTGAACCGGTCGGCATCCACCAGCACCAGGCCGAGCGAGGTGCCCTCGCGCATGGCGCGCCGGAACTCCCGGTTCAGCATCTCGTCGAAGCGGCGCCGATTGGCCAGGCCGGTGAGGCCGTCGGTCTGCGCCATCGCCTCCATCTGCTCGAAGGCGGCCAGCAGTTCGGCCTCGGCCGCCTTGCGGTCGGTGGCGTCGCGCAGGGCCAGCACCAGCTCCAGCGGCGCGCCTTCCGGGTTGCGGCCCAACCGGGCATGGGCCTCGATCCAGGCTTCGCTTTCGTCCGAACGCTGGAAGCGGAAGGTCACCGTGGCTTCCTCCACCTCGCCGCCGGTCAGGGCCGCCAGCGAGGAAGCCACCCAGGCGCGGTCCTCGGCGCAGACGAAGTCCATCATCACGCGGTAGACCAGCGCATCCGGCAGCCAGCCCAGCACCCGCAGCGCGGCCGGCGAGACGTAGCGGAACCGGCCGTCCAGCCCCAGGCGGGCAACCACATCGCCGGAGTTCTCGGTCAGCAGGCGGAAGCTGGCCTCGCTCTCGGCCAGCTGTCGCTCGCGCTGCAGCCGGTCGGTCATGTCGGAGACCGTGTTCACCCAGCCGCCGCCGGGCAACGGCCGGCCGGTGATCTCCAGGCCGCGCCCGTCCGGGCGAACCCGGCTGGCGCGGCGGTGTCGCCCGGCATTGCTGAGCGCCAGCCGCTCGCGCGCCAGCGCCTCCGGGTCGCCGGCGCCGAACTCGCCGCGCTCGGCCAGATGGCGCGCGATGTCGAGGTAGGGCCGGCCGCGCTCCAGCAGGGCCGGCGGCAGGTCCAGCAGCTCGGCGTAGCGGCCATTGGCGGCCAGCAGCCGGCCGCGGGCATCGAAGGCCGCCAGCCCCTGTTCCATGGCCCCCAACAGGCTGTCCAGCAGCAGCGCTTGGCGGCGATGCTCCTCGGCGCCGTGGCGCTGCGCCCGGCGCAGCCGGCCATGCGCCGCCAGCAGCGCCGCCACCGGCAGCATGGTGGCGGACAGCACCAGCAGGAACAGCTGCAGGCGGCGCAGCTGGCTTGGCAGTGCCGCCGCGCCGCCCAGGTAGAGCGGCAGCAGCAGCACGGCCACCAGCGCCACGCCGGTAGCCGCCCCCGCCGCGCCGCGCCGCCAGGTCAACAGCAGCATGGGCGGGAACAGCAGGTACAGCGCCGGCCCAGACGGCGACAGGTCGATGCCGAGGCAGACCGCGGCCAGCAGCCCGTAGGCGGCGAGCGAGGCGGCGTCGGTCCAGGGTTGCTGCCGGTACCGGGCACGGCCGGCCAGCGTCGCCACCGTCATCAGCAGCGGCGCCACCAGCGCCAGGCCCAAGGCATGCGCCAGCCACCAATCCCGCAGGCAGGCCTGGAACGGCGCCGATCGGACCAGGTACAGGAACAGCGCGGCCGGCAGCGCGCTGGCCAGCGGCGCCAGCAACACCAGCGTGGCGAAGCGACCCAGGTCGCGCAGGCGGGCGAGATCGACGTGCCGGCCGCGGCCATGGCGCATCGCCAACGCCGCCAGTACGGCCTCGCCCTGGCCGAGCGCGGTCAGGACCACGGCGTTCAACGGCGTGGCGCCGGCGGCGATGCAGCCCAGCACGATGGCGGCGTACCCTGCCGCTACCAGACCGGGCCACACCGGCCTGGGGCGACGCAGCAGCATCACCAGCGACACGGCGCAGGCCGGCCAGAGCAACGCAAATGCGCTGCCCTGCCGGGTATGCGCCACCACCACGAGGGCGATGGCGAACTGAGCCAGGCCGAAAAGCCAAGGGTCGCGCCGCCAGCTGCGCGCCTTGCCCTGCGGCCCGATGACACTTGATTGAGAGACCGAGAGCAACCACCCGCCCCATTGCATCCTGCGGGGGAAATCTGCGCCCGGCGACCTTGCGTCGGGGTTAAGGTTCCGGCCGATGGCGGCGCCCGCAGCGCCTTGCGGCCCGGCTCGGCCGCGTCGCCTGCGCCGGACGCTGGCCGCCGCCGCTGGCACCGCCAGGGCAGGCCAGCCGCCGCCCCTGGCAGGTGCCCAGCGGGCGGGCGAGACCAGCTATTCCGCCGCCTTCCGGGCGTAGATGCCCAGGCCGCTATACGGCGCATACGGCGGGAAGGCCCCGATCGCGGTCATGTCGACCTCCACCAGCACCGGGCCGGCCATGGCGCAGGCCTGGCGCAGCACGCCGACCAGGTCCTCGGTACGGGAGACGAGGAAGCTGGGGCAGCCGGCCACGGCGGCGAGCTTCCTGAAATCGCTGGACTGCAGGTCGCCGAAGAACATCCGGCCATCCTGCAAGGCGCCCTGGATGTGCTTGATGACGCCATAGCCGCGGTCGTTCATCACCATCACCACCAGCTCGGCGCCTTCCTGCACCGCGGTCCACAGCTCCGTCTGGTTCAGCGCGAAGCCGCCATCGCCGACCATGGCGATGGTCTTCCGCCCCAGCCCTGCCATGGCCGCGCCGATGCCCATGGGCAGCCCCGGCCCGATGGCGGCGGACACCGGATGCACCGCGTCGCGCGGGCCATAGACCGGGAAGATGCGGTTGCCCCAGGAGGAGTTGGAGATGGTGATGTCGCGCACCCACAGCGCGTCCCGTGGCAGGGCTTCCCGCACCAGCTTCGGCCATTCGGCGTAGGGGCCGAGCGTGTCGCAATATTCGGCGGTGGCGCGGCGCTTGAGCTCGGCGAAGTCGGCGGCGAAGGCCTGGTCCAGCTGCATCCGGTCCTTGAGGCGAGCGGCCAGGCCGGCCATCACCAGGCCGGCATCGCCGTTGATGAAGCAGGCGCTGGGATAGGTGCGGCCATTCGCCGCCGGGTTCACATCCGCCTGGATCAGCGTCTTCGGCAGCTTGAGGCTCAGCTCCATCGTCTCGTGCGCGCGCAGCCGGCTGCCGACCACCAGCATGGCGTCCACCGTCTCGTAGAACTTGACGACGCGCGGGCTGCCATTGCCGTGCAGGCCGCCCAGGGTCATCGGGTGATCCTCCGGCACGATGCCGCGGCCGTTCCAGCTGGAGACGGCGCCGAAGCCGAGCGCCATCAGCTGCATCGCCTCCGCGCCGGCCTGCTTGGCGCCATTGCCCAACCACAGCATCGGCCGCCTGGCCTTCCGCAAGATGTCGGCGGCCTCGTCCAGTGCCGCCTCGCTTGGCACCAGGGCGGGTGGCATCGGCAGTTCCAGCGTGTCCAGCGCCGCCGGGCGGGCGATGACGGTGCGCTGGATGTCGATCGGGATTTCCACGCTCACCGGGCCGCGTGGCGGGGTCAGCGCCTCGGTCGCGGCGCGGGTCAGCACGCCCAGCGCCTCAGCGGCGCTGCGGATGCGATAGGCGGACTTGCTGACCGCGGCCAGCATGGCGGTCTGGCCGGGTACGTCGTGGACGCTGCCGGTGTCGCGGTCGAGGAAGCGCGTGGGTGTCTGGCCGGTGAGGTGCAGCAC
Organism: uncultured Rhodospirillales bacterium; assembly: GCA_903843125.1. Taxonomy (GTDB): domain Bacteria; phylum Pseudomonadota; class Alphaproteobacteria; order Acetobacterales; family Acetobacteraceae; genus CAIMOR01. The sequence goes on along the minus strand of CAIMOR010000014.1, from coordinate 21,978 downwards.
TGGCGAGCCGGCGAACTGCGCTTCCACCAGCCCCGGGACCGTGTTCGCGGCGCCCGGGCCGGTAGAGGAGAACATCACGCCGAGATGGCCGGAGACCCGGGCATAGGCGTCCGCCATGTGCGCGCCGCCCATCTCGCCCCGGGCCATGACGTAGCGGATGGCGTTGCGCCGGCCGATGCCGTCAAGCATCGGGATATTGTGGACCGAGACGATGCCGAAGCAGGTGGTAACGCCGATCCGCGCCAGGAACTCGGCGACCAGGTCACCCACATTGTACGTGCTGTCGGTCATGCGCGTTTCCCCTTGCGTTTCCACCCAGCCTGCGGCCAGGGCGCAGTCTTGTGAAGGCCGCACGCGGCCTCATCTTCCCGCCATGCCCCCGATGCGCCGCAAGGCCGAGCTGCCGACCAAGCCCTGCGCCGCCTGCGGCCGCCCCCTCGCCTGGCGGCGGAAATGGGCGCGCGACTGGGCGCAGGTGAAGTATTGCTCCGACCGTTGCCGCGCCACGGGGCCGGCGCCCGGCGAGGCATCGCCGAAACGGCCTACCCCAGCCGGCTGAACACCTGCTCCCGCGCGCGGGCACCATGCACCACCAGGGCCATCGCCGCGCCTTCGGCATTGCGCCGCACGGTCACGTCGAACCAGCCTTGCCACGCGTCGCCGGGCACGTGCAGCCGCAGCAGGTCGGGCGCAATGGGCTCCAGCAGCCAAGGCCCGGCATGCCTGATCGGTCCCTGCACCAGCACCTGCAGGGTCGCGCCGCGGTCCAGCACGGTCCAGTCGGTGTCCAGTTCCTGGCAGTGGAAGTGCCCGCGCAGGCCGGCGGGCAGCGCCACCTCGGCCGGGGCGCGGCGCAGCGTCAGCGCGTGCCCGGCATCGGCGTGCAGCACCAGGCCGTCACCGCGCGGTTCCAGCGCAAAGGCCAGCGCCGCCCGCCGCGCCGCCAGCCGCCCGTCCGGTGCGGCTTCGAGCGCGAAGGGTACGCCGTGCTGCGTCACCGTCGGCGTGCCATCCGCAGCCACGGCAAGGTCCAGGTTCACCGCGCCATCCTCCGCCAGCCAGCGGCCGGCCAGTCGCTCCAGCCCGGCCGGCAGCGGCGGCGCCAGCCCGGCATCCCCGGCCAGCGCCAACGCAAGGGCCTGATGCGCCAGGTGATGCGCATCCAGGCCGGCGTGGTTGGCCATGACCATCACGGCCAGCTGCCGTGCCGGCACCCGAAGGAAGCAGGTCTTGAAGCCCGGCCACAGCCCGCCGTGGCTGACCGTGCGCAGCCCGCGCCAGGGCCGCACCTCCACGCCATGGGCATAGGGGTTCAGGCTGCCATCCGGGAAGGGTGCCTGCGCCTGCAGGGCGGCGTCCAGCCAGGGGTGGCGCGACAGCCAGGCGGTCCACAACGCCAGGTCCTCCACGCCACTGACCACGCCGCCTTCGCCGCCCAGGGCGAAGCCGTGCTGCGCCCGGCGGAAGCCGCCACCGGCATCGGGCAGGTAGGCGCCGGCCAAGCCAGGCACCGGCTCGGCCAGGCTGGGGGTGTGGCGGGTGCGGGTCATGCCGGCGGGGGCGAACAGGTGTTGCCGCAGGAATTCCGCCAACGGCTGCCCGCTGGCCCGCTCCACCACCAGGCCGAGCAGCATGAAGCCGGTGTTGCTGTAGAGGAAGCGACTGCCGGGCGGGAAGTTCAGGCTGCCCTGGCGCCGCACCGCGGCCAGCAGGTCGGCCGCCGTCGTCGGCTCGGCCAGGCCAACACCGGCCAGGCGCATCAGCTCCAGCATGTCCCGCAGGCCGGAGCTGTTCCGCATGCAATGCGCCAGCGTCACCGTGGCGCCGAAATCGGGCAGTTCCGGCAAGTGGGCGCGAATGTCGTCGGCGACGTTGAGCTTGCCTTCCCGCGCCAGCAGCAGAATGGCGGCACAAGTGAACTGCTTGCTGACCGAGGCGATGCGGAAACAGGTCTCTGGCCCGATCGGCACCGCCAGTTCCAGGCTGGCGAGGCCGGCGCTTTCATGCGCCAGCAGCTGGTCTTCGCGCAGCACGCCGATGCTGGCGCCGGGGGATCCAGGGCGGTCGCAGGGCGCCAGCAGGTCACGCAGGCCGCGACGCAGCCGCAGCAGGTCCAAGGTCGTCATGGGCCGCCAGCCTGCCGTACCGAAGCGGCAGCGGCAAGGCCGGCTCAGTGCAGCTTCGGCGCCTTGAGGAAGCTGCGCCGGTCGGCCGAAACCACCGTCAGGTCGCGCGGCGAGGCCTCCCGCGTCAGCTGCAACCGCACCCGGCAACCAGCGCTGCCGCAGGCCCACAGCGCGCGCCACAGGCTCGGCAGGTCGGTCACCCGGGTGCCGCCGACCGACAGGATCTTGTCGCCCTCCTGCACACCGGCCTTCATCGCCGGCCCGCGCGTGGCCAGCGAGGAGACCATGACGCAGTCGTCATCCTCGGTGGCGTAGAGCCCGAGCCAGGGCCGCGCCGGGCGGTTGAGCCGGCCGTAGGCCAGCAGGTCGTCCAATATCGGCGGCAGCAGGCTGGCCGGCACCGCCATGTTCAGGTCCACCCGGCGGCCCTTGCCGTCCTGCTGCTGCATGACCAGGCTGCCGATGCCCAGCAGCCGAGCCTCGCCGCCCGGGCCGCCGCCGATCAGCCCGGCGCCGCCCCAGCTGGGGTGCGCGGGGGCGGTGAAGATCGCCTCGTCCAGCAGGTATTCCCAATAGCCGGCGAATTCCTGCCGCGCCGCGATGGTGGCCCGCAGCGCATGCTTTCGCCCGCCGGCCGAGGCCAGCACGGTGGTATCGCCGGGGCGCGGCGCCTCGCCGGTTTCCATCCGCAGCACCGGCAGGTCCAGCTTGCCCAATGCCTGGATCAGCCCGAAGCCGGACTCGAAGTCGAAGGCCAGGGCGTGGCCGGGAATGACCTTGCCGTCGGCGGTGGTCAGCCAGATCGTCTCGGCTTCCGTCACCAGGTAGCCGATCGTGGCGATCAGGCCGTCCTGGCGGATCACCACGCCGCTGCCGGCGCGTTCCGTACCCAGCGTATTCGCGCTGAAGGCATCGCCCGGCACCATCGCCTTGACCCCGACCACCGAGCGCAGTGCCAGGTCCAGGTCGAAGGCGTGGTCGGTTGGGTCCGGTTGAAGCTCCGGCGGAATTTCCCAGTCGCTGCTCGCCATGCCGTCGTTCCGTCTCGCCCGTCAGGGGGCAGGATATCGGGGCCAGGGGCGAATCCGCAAACCCTGCGATTTCGGGCGTTCCCGCTGGCGCAGCCTTCCCCGCCGCTGCCGTGGCCAACCGCCTCAGCCAGCGCGCCCGGCCACCTGCACCGCACTGGCTTCGGCAAGCCGGTCGCGCATGGCGTCGCGCAGCAGCCGGATGTCGCGGATGCGGCCGAAACTGGCTCGATGGATCACGGCAACATCCCGCCAGGGTGCCGGCTGCCGCGGCACCGCGGGCGATAGCCCCGGCGGAGCGGGCTGCTCCGCGCAGACGACGCGGCGATAGGCCACCATGTCGTCCAGCAGGCTGCCCACCTGCACCGCCAGCTGGGGCAGGAAGCCGCAGCCGATACCGGCGGCAACCATTTGCCGCAGCGTCTCCAGGCTGGCGGCCTGCAGGTCGTCATCCGGCCGCACCAGCCGCGCCCGGGCCGGCAGCAGCGCCAGCACCTGGTCGCGCAGGCATTGCCCCTCGGCCGAGAGGATCAGCTCGGCCACCGGCACGTCGGCCAGCGCCACCGCCTGCGCGGTGGCCAGTGCATGGTCGCGCGGCACGGCCAGCACCAATTCCTCGCGGAACAGCGGCAGGGCAGTCACCTCGCCGTCGCGCGGCGGCGCGGCCAGCAGCACGGCGTCGGCGTCTCCCCGTTCCAGCGCGGCCAGCAGGGCGGCGCCCCTGCCCTCCTGGATCAGCAGCCGCAGCCGCGGGACACGTGCCCGCAGTGGGTGCAGCAGCAGCGGCACCAGGTAAGGCCCCAGCGTGTCGAGCACGCCCAGCCTGAAGGCGCCGGACAGCGGCTCTCCGCCGGCCTGCACCACCTCCTCCAGCCGCCGGCCCTCGGCCAGGATGCGCCGCGCCTGTTCCACCACGGCAGCACCGCGCTGGGTGACCAATACCTGCCTGGCATTACGCTCGAAGATCTCCAGCCCGAGGAATTCCTCCAGCTTGCGGACCTGGGCCGACAGCGTCGGCTGGCTGACCGAGCAGGCCTGCGCCGCGCGGCCGAAATGGCGCAGTTCGGCCAGGTTGACCACGTATTCCAGGTCGCGGAAGGAAAGCCCGGCGAAGTTCATGGCAGCCTTGCACCACATGCCGGGCCGCGGGGCAAAGCAAATGCCCGGCCCCTGCGGCGGGGCATGCCGCAGGGGCCGGGCCAGCGCCCACGGGGCCGCCCTCGGAGGGAGGTGCTCGGGATCGCGCGGCAAGTGCCGTGGGCGCCGGGCCGGTCATGGGGGGTGACCGGCCGGGAAAGGTTAGGCCAGCGGTAGCGGGGCCGCCCAATACAGGCTTCCGATGGCAGCGATAGGCGACACCTAGGCGTCCAGCCGGTGCAGCATGCTCCGCCGCACCACGGTACGGCCCATGGCCTGGTGAATGGCCTGTTCGATGCCGCGCAGCGTCAGCGGCTCGCGCAGCACGCCCAGCCGGTCCAGCACCGGGGCGCTCCCCGGCTCCTCGTAGCCGGCGATCAACAGCAGTTCGACCGCGGTGGCAGCGCGTGTGCCGGCCAAGACCTGCGCCGCGAGTTCCAACCCTTCGCCCTGCAGCAGGCTGATATCGGCAACCACGACGCCGATGCCCGGCTGCTGCGCCAGCTGCCAGCGCGCCTGCGCCACCGAGGTGCTGACCACAACCGGCAGTCCGCGGCGGCGCAGCACGGCAGCGACCTCGTCCAGAATATCGGTCTTCTCGTTGACCAGCAGCACGGCAAGGTCATCGTTTGCCGGGTTCAGGTGGCCAGGCGGCGCGGGGACGGCCTGGGCGCGGTGCATGGGCGGCATCGGGAGGGTGCCTTGCGTGAAGGGCGGGGAACTCCGCCATGCAGCAAGGCTAGGGCCGCCCAGGCGGAGCCGGCCAATACGAAGCTTCGATGGCGCCGATAGGCGACACCTGAGCGCCGCGCCAGAGGGCGCGAACGGAGGGCGCAATCAGGCAGCAGAACCAGACAGCGAAAGGGGCGCGCAGCCACGCCGCGCGCCCCGATCACAAGCGCCTGAGCTGGCGTCAGATGTAGTGTTCGGCCAGCGGCTTGAAGCCGTTGAAGGCCTGGCTGGCATAGGTGGTCACATAGGCGCCGGTGGCCATCAGTTCCACGCGGTCGCCGCAGTCCAGGGCCAGCGGCAGCCGGTAGTTGGACTTCTCGTACAGCGTGTCCGTGCTGTCGCAGGTCGGGCCGGCGATGGTCACGGGACCTTCGACGGTGCCGTCATGCGGCGTGCGGAAGGCGTACTTGATGCACTCGCCCTCGGTCTCGGCCAGGCCGCCGAAGCGGCCGATGTCCAGGTAGACCCAGCGCACCGGGTCGTCCTTGGACTTGCGGCTCACCAGCACCACCTCGGCCGAGACCACGCCGGCATCGGCGGCGATGAAGCGGCCGGGCTCGATGATCAGGTCCGGCAGGGCATTGCCGAAGTGCTCGGTCATTGCGCCCATGATCGCCTCGCCGATGGCGTCGATCTCGGGCACTTCCTGGCGGTAACGCACCGGGTAGCCACCGCCGAGGTTGACCATGCGGACATTCACGCCGGCGTTCTTCAGGTCGGTGAACAGCATGGCGACCTTGCCGATGGCCGCCTTGTAGGCCTCGGTGCGGGTTTGCTGGCTGCCGACATGAAAGCTGAGGCCGAAGGGGTCCAGGCCGAGTTCGCCGGCCAGCACCATCAGCTCGTGCGCCATCTCGACCTCGCAGCCGAACTTGCGGCTGAGCGGCCACTCGGCACCGTCATTGCCGACCAGGATGCGGCAGTAGACGCGGCTGCCCGGGGCGGAGCGCGCCAACTTGCGCAACTCGGCCTCGCTGTCGAAGGCAAACATGCGCACGCCGGCGGCGTAGGCCGCGCGGATCGCGCTCTCCTTCTTCACGGTGTTGCCGTAGCTGATGGCATCCGCGGTGGCGCCATTGTCCAGGCAAGCCTGCACTTCCTCGAACGAGGCGGCGTCGAAGGAGGAGCCGAGACCGGCCAGGCGTTCCAGGATCGGGTTCGCCGGGTTGGCCTTGACGGCGTAATAGACGCGCGCCAGCGGCAGCGCCGCCTTCAGCCGACGGTAATTCTGCTCGATGCGGTCCACGTCGACCACGAGGCAGGGCGTCGCCGGAGCAACGTCGCGCAGATAGGCGGAGACCTTCGGGGTCATCGCACCACCCTCCTGAACATGACAGGACCACCCCAATGGGCGGTGGCCCCAAGTTGACGAAACGGTCGAACGAACCAGCGACCAAGAGGGCCGTGCTGCCTCCGCTTGCGGGGCGACAGGACGGGGTTGCCAGAACGCTTGACGTCGTTGCGTAAACCTTGCGCCGCGGTGACCTTTAAGTGGCGCGCTGTGGAGGTGCGCCGGGGTTCCGTGGGCCTGGGGCCAGAGGCACGTGCGTACTGCGTCTGCGGCGGGATATAGGGCCGGGCATCGCGCATGCAAAGCGGAAAATACCCCAGTGGCGGATTTTTTTTCGGCCGCCCCGCAAGGGCGCCGGAAACTCCCCCCTAGGGCCCCCGGGGGTAGCGGGGGGAAATACCGGCCGGAAGCAAAGACGGCAGGGAAATGCCCGGTTCGGTTCCGCCGCCCGGCGGCACAACTGCGTGCGGCCAAGCCCGAACCGCGCCGCCTGGACGACAGACACGCGAATGGCATTCCGCCCGCTACCCAGTAACGGTAAAGACCCGCGTGCCGAGGATGGGACAAAGGCCGCACGGATGGCGGCCGCCGCCGCCCGGGCGATGCTTGTTGCCGCCAGGCCGGAACCGTGCGGCGCACTGGCGCCGCGAAATCAGCATTGACGCTCAGTTGCGCCCGAGGACGCCCTGGTTCAGCGGGCTCGACGGATCGGCCGCGTATTGCCGCGGCATCCGCCCGGCCAGGAAGGCCAGGCGTCCGGCCGTCACCGCCGCCTTCATCGCCTGCGCCATCAGCACCGGGCGCCGGGCATGGGCGATGGCGCTGTTCATCAGCACCGCGTCGCAGCCCAGTTCCATCGCCAGCGCCGCGTCGCTGGCGGTGCCGACGCCGGCATCCACCAGCACCGGCACCTTGGCCTGTTCGATGATGGCGCGGAGCATCACCGGGTTCTGGATGCCCAAGCCCGAGCCGATCGGCGCGCCGAGCGGCATGACCGCGACCGCGCCCATCTCCTCCAGCCGCTTGCAGGCGATGGGGTCGTCCGAGGAATAGACCATCACCTGGAAGCCGTCCTTCAGCAGGGCTTCCAGCGCCACGAAGGTCTCGCGCATGTCCGGGTACAGGAAGGGCGGCGGCCCCAGCACTTCCAGCTTCACCAGGTTCCAGCCGCCGGCCTCGCGCGCCAGGCGCAGCGTGCGGACGGCATCGTTCGCGGTAAAGCAGCCGGCGGTATTGGGCAGGTAGGTGTAGCGCTTGGGGTCCACATAATCCTGCAGCATCGGCGCGCCCGGGTCGCCCAGGTTCACCCGCCGCACCGCCACGGTCACGATCTCGGCGCCCGAGGCGGCGATGGCCGCGCCGGTCTCCTCAAGGTCCTTGTACCGACCGGTGCCGACGATGAGGCGGGAGCGGAAGGTCAGGCCGGCCACGCTCCAGCTGTCGTCGCCGGGATGCATCGCGGTTCCGTCCATGGCTCAGCCTCCACCTATGAAGTGAACGATCTCCAGCTCGTCGCCCTCGGCCAAGGCCGTGGCGGCGTAGCGGGAACGAGGCACGATCTCGAGGTTGCGCTCGACCGCCACCTTGCGGGTATCGAGGCCGATCTGCGCCAGCAATTCGGCCAGGCTGACGCCGGCGGCCACCTGCCGCGCCGCGCCATTCACCGTGATCGAGATCGAGATCGTCGCCCCCATGGCGCGAACATGGCGGCCCAACCGGCGAAGGGCAAGGCGGTCCGCAGCCGGGGGCAGCCCCGCCCGGCGGGCATGGCCGCTTGCCCCGCCGAAACCGCCCGTGCTAGGCCCGGCGCGACGCCCGATCTCACGGAACCTTCGACCTTGCCCCCGCCGCTCATCGCCGTGCTCAACGGCCCCAACATCAACATGCTCGGCATGCGAGAGCCGGAGAAGTACGGTTCCACCACCATCGAGGAGCTGGAGCGGCTCTGCGCCGATGCCGCCGAGGAGCTGGGCCTGGCGGTCGACTTCCGCCAGACCAACAGCGAGGGCGAGCTGGTGACCTGGGTGCAGGAATGCCGCGGGCGATGCGCCGGCATCATCATGAACCCGGCCGGCTACACGACGAACTCCATCGCCACGATGGACGCGCTGCTGGCGGTGGACCTGCCGACGATCGAGGTACACATCACCAACATCCACCGGCGGGAGGAATTCCGCCACCACAGCTTCATCTCCAAAGCTGCAACGGGCGTCATCGCCGGCCTGGGGGTACAGGGCTACGTGCTGGCGCTGCGCGCCATGGCCGGGCTGGTGGACGCGGAGCAGGACGCATGAGCAACGGCATCACCTTCGACCCCGAGGCGATCCGCGCATTGGCGCAGATCCTCAAGGACACCGACCTGACGGAGATCGAGCTGGTCGAGAAGGACAGCCGCATCCGCGTGGCGCGCAGCCATCCGCCGGCGGCGCTGGCCGGGACGGCACCGCAGATGGCGTGGCCCGCCGGCATGATGATGCAGCCGGCCGCCGCGGCCGCGCCTGCGCCAACTGCCGCCGCGGCACCGCCGGCCCCGGCGGTGGATACGCTTGACCCGAAGCACCCGGGCATGGTGACCAGCCCGATGGTGGGCGTTGCCTACCTGGCGCCGGAGCCGGGCGCGGCACCCTTCATCACGCTGGGCGGCAAGGTGGCGCAGGGCCAGACCGTGCTGCTGATCGAGGCGATGAAGACCTTCAACCAGATCAAGGCACCCCGGGCCGGCACCGTCACGCGGATATTGATCGAGACCGGCACGCCCGTCGAATATGGCGAGCCGCTGCTGGTCATCGAATAGGCGGGCCCGGCCGATTCCGATGTTCAAGAAGGTGCTGATTGCCAATCGCGGCGAGATCGCGCTCCGTATCCATCGCGCCTGCCAGGAGATGGGCATCCGCACGGTCGCGGTGCACTCCACCGCCGATACCGCCGCCATGCATGTGCGGCTGGCGGATGAGAGCGTCTGCATCGGCCCGCCCGCGGCGCGCGACAGCTACCTGAACATCCCGGCCATCCTCTCGGCCGCCGCCATCACTGGGGCCGAGGCGGTGCACCCCGGCTACGGCTTCCTGTCCGAAAACGCCAACTTCGCCGAGATGGTAGAGGCGCATGGCTTGGCCTTCATCGGGCCGACGGCCGCGCATATCCGCATGATGGGCGACAAGATCGCCGCCAAGGACGCCATGCGCCGGCTGGGCGTGCCGCTGGTGCCGGGCTCGCTCGGGGAACTGGCGACGCTGGACGAGGCCCGGGCCGTTGCCGAGGAGGTGATGTACCCGGTGCTGATCAAGGCCGCCGCCGGCGGTGGCGGGCGCGGCATGAAGGTGGCGCACGACGCCTCCGAGATCGAGGAAGCCTGGCGCGTCGCCCGCACCGAGGCCAAGGCCGCCTTCGGCAACGACGCGGTCTACCTGGAAAAATATCTGGACCGGCCGCGCCATATCGAATTGCAGGTGATGGCCGACAGCTACGGCAATGTGGTCCATTTCGGCGAGCGCGACTGTTCCCTGCAGCGCCGGCACCAGAAGCTGGTGGAGGAGGCCGGCAGCCCGGTGCTGACGGCGGCGGACCGCGATGCGCTGGGTGCCCAGGTGACACGGGCGTTGAAGGAGCTGGGCTACCGCAACGCCGGCACGCTGGAGTTCCTGTGGCAGGACGGCCAGTTCTGCTTCATCGAGATGAACACCCGCCTGCAGGTTGAGCACCCGGTCACCGAAATGGTCTGCGGCGTGGACCTGGTGAAGGAGCAGCTGCGCGTCGCCGCCGGCGAACCGCTGGGCTACACCCAGGAGGACGTGCGCTTCTATGGCCACGCCATCGAATGCCGCATCACCGCCGAGGATCCCGACAGCTTCGCGCCGTCGCCCGGCCGGGTGACCATGTACCATGCGCCGGGCGGGCTGGGCGTGCGGGTGGATAGCGCGCTGTACAGCGGCTACGCAGTACCGCCGCACTATGACAGCCTGGTGGCCAAGCTGGTGGTGCATGCGGCGACGCGTCCGGAAGCCATCGCCCGGATGCATCGCAGCCTGAACGAGATGGTGGTGGACGGCATCAAGACCACGCTGCCGCTGCACCGCGCCATCCTGGAAGACCCGCAGTTCCAGTCCGGCGACTACACCATCCATTGGCTGGAGAAGTTCGTCGCCGGGCGGCAACACTAGCGCCCTGCCGGGCCACGGGCGCATACTGGCAGGGTGAGCCGCCGCCAGATCGACATCACCCCCGAGCTGATGCTGCGCGCCTATCGCGCCGGTCTCTTCCCCATGGCGGAGGGACGCGACACCGCACGGCTCTATTGGCTGGACCCGGAACGCCGCGGCGTGATCCCGCTGGACGGGTTCCACCTGTCCCGGCGGCTGCGGCGCACCGTGCTGTCCGGCCTCTACACGGTGACCGCCGATGCCTGCTTCGCCCGCGTCATCCAGGCCTGCGCCGCGCCGGCGCCGGGGCGGCGGGACACCTGGATCAATGCCGAGATCGAGGCACTGTTCACCGCGCTGCACCAGCAGGGGCATGCCCATTCCGTGGAATGCTGGGCCGGCGAGGACCTGGTTGGTGGCCTCTACGGCGTCTCGGTCGGGGCTGCCTTCTTCGGCGAGAGCATGTTCTCCCGCGCCCGCGATGCCTCCAAGGTGGCCTTGGTGCACCTGGTGGCGCGGTTGAACCTGGGCGGCTACCGGCTGCTCGACGCCCAGTTCCAGACCGAGCACCTGGCGCAATTCGGCACCGAGGAACTCGCCCGCGCCGACTACAAGCGCCGCCTGGCCCGCGCCATCGAGACGCCCGCGCACTGGCTGGCGGCGCCTGACCCGGCGGTGCTGGAGACGGCGATCCGGGCACTGCGCGGGTGAGCGAGGCCGAACTGCCGGCCGTACCGCCGCGCCGCCGGCAATCCGGCGTCGCCACCGCCGATGTGGTGCAGTCGGCGCATATCGGCGGCAATGCGGAGCTGTTCCCGCAGGTGCTGGCGCTGCATGTGCCGGATGGCGCCACCGTTGCGGACGTGACCTACGGCAGCGGCGTGTTCTGGAAGCAGGTGCGGCCCGGCCGCTACCGGCTGCTGGCCACCGACCTGGCCGATGGCGTGGACTGCCGCGCGCTGCCCTATGCCGACGCCAGCCTGGACGCGCTCGTGCTGGACCCGCCCTACCTGGAAGGCCTGCTGCGCGGCAAGGCCGCCACCCGCGGCGGCCAGGGCAGCCATGCCCAGTTCCGCAGCTACTACAGCAATGGCGACGAGGCGCCGCCCACGGCGCGCTGGCACCAGGCGGTGCTGGAGCTGTACCTGGCCGCGGCGGCCGAGGCCCGGCGGGTGCTGCGCGACCATGGCATCTTCATCGTCAAGTGCCAGGACGAGGTCTCCGCCAATCGGCAGGAACTGACCCATGTGCAGCTGCTCTGCGGCTTCGCCGAGCTGGGGTTCTACGCCCGGGACCTGTTTGTTCTGGTGCGCGCCAACAAGGCCGGCGTGGCACGGCTGCTCAAGCAGGTCCACGCCCGCAAGAACCACAGCTACTTCCTGGTGCTGCAGAAGGTCCCGGCCGGCGGCAGCGTGGCCAGGTACCGCACGCGCGACCTGCGCCTCGCCCCTCAGTAGAGGACGTAGCGCATGGTGAAGACGATGGTCTCCCCGGCCGGGTCGGCGCCCGGCGGCAATGGCGGCAGCTGCGCGTTGCGGAACATGTTCATCAGGTTGGAGTTCAGGAAGGGCGAGCTGTTCGGCCCCACCATGGTCACGGTGCGCACCCGGCCATCGGTGCCGATGTCGATCCGCACCGTCACCGGGCCCTGGTGCCCCATGGCGACGGCATTGGTCGGGTAGCGCTTGTGGTCGTCGACCCAGCGCCGGAACAGGTTGCGCCAGTCCGGCCCCAGGTTGCGGCTGGCCTGCAGGTCGGATGACGGGTTGGCATCCAGCCGGCCGCGGCCGGGCATGCCGGCCTGGTCACGCTCGCTGCGGTCGCCCGGGCGGCCGCTGGGCAACGGCGGCGCCGGCGGGCCGGCGGTGAAGGGGCCGGGGATGTAGTCCAGTTGCGGGAAGCTCTGCGGCCGGGGCGGCTGGACCTGGCGTGGAGGGGTCGGCGCGGCTTGCTGTTGCGGGCGCGGTGGCGGTGGCGCCGGCGGAGGGGGCGGCGGCAACTCGGCCGTGGGGGCTGCCGGTGGCGGTGGCGGCTGGGGTGGTGGCGCGGCCTCGGGTGCTGGCGGCGCGGGTGTGGGGGCGGGCGGCGGCGGTGCACTGGCCGGGGGCGGCACCGGCAGCGCCTCGTCACCCGCCGGCGAAAACGCGTCCGCTGGCCGGTCCGGTACTTCCTGGCCCGGCGCTTCCGGCGCGCCGCCACGCCAGACCATCTCCACTTCCGCCGGGGAAGGCGCGTTCTGCTGCAGGCGCTCCCGCCACTGCAGGTTGGCGACGATCAGCAGCGCCACGAAGACCAGGTGGACGACGACCGAGGCAACCGCGGCCCGGCGCAACGCAGGCCGGCGCGCCCAGACCCGCAGCCGCAGCCGGAGTTGCTGGCTCGCCTGCGCCCGGGCGGCGAAGCGGGGTATACGCGGTGGTTGGGCGTTCACGCGGCCGGTCGCCCTCCATGGCGCGGGTCTACGCCCCGGATATACCCTCGGCCGGCCGGCAACCCCAGCCCGCGCGTCGTTGCGAAGCGTTACGCCTTGGTAAGCGGCTTCAACGGCAGGGGCTCGCCCGGCGGCACCGGCACGCCGGCCACGTTCAGCACCATGCCGACCAGCGAATAATAGCCCATCACCGCCACCAGATCGATGACGCCCTGCTCACCGAAGCGCGCCTTCACCTGCGCATAGCTGGCATCGGAGACGTTGCGATCGCGGTGCAGCTCGGTGGCGAATTGCCAAACCATGGCCTGGTCCGCGGTCATCGGCTCGGGCTTGCGGCCCTCGGCGATGGCCTGGATGACGCTGTCGGGCAGCCCCGCCTTAAGCGCCAGCAGCCGATGCGCATAGAACTCGAACTGCGCGTCCCAGGCGCGGCCGGTGACGAGGATGGCCAACTCGTTCAGCTCGAACGGGATGGAGGTGTTGAAGCGCAGGTATTCTCCCAGCACGGCGACGCGTTCCGCCACCACCGGGCTGCGCAGCAGCGCGTTGAACGGGCCGCGCAGATCGCCGCGCGGTCCTGCGGCAATGGCCGTGGCGACCTTCTGCTGCTCGGGTGTGCGGTCGGCCTCGGCTATGGGTGGCAGGCGCATGATGGTTCCTCCGGGTGTCGTTGCGCCAGGATGCGCCGGCGGGGGCCGGGCGGCAACCTGGTCGGCATGGCGTTTGCACGCCCCTGCCAATGGTCTAGCCTTGCCGGCGAGGCTTCAATCAACGGGGGATACTGCGTGGCCTATGCGCTGCAGCAGCTGATCAACGGCGTTTCGCTGGGCATGATCTATGGCCTGATCGCGGTGGGCTACACCATGGTCTACGGCATCATCGGCATGATCAACTTTGCCCATGGCGACGTCTTCATGGTCGGCGCCTTCGTCTCCCTCATCACCGCGCTGCTGCTGGGGCTGGGCAGCGGCGCGGCGGGGCCTGGCGCGCTGCTGCTGGTGCTGCTGGCGGCCATGGCCGTCACGGCGCTGTATGGCTGGACGGTGGAGCGCGTGGCCTACCGCCCGCTGCGCGGCAGCTTCCGCCTGGCGCCCCTGATCAGCGCCATCGGCATGTCCATCCTGTTGCAGAACTACGTGCAGGTGGCCCAGGGCGCGCGGGTGAAGCCCACGGGCACGCTGGTGCCCGGCGGCGTCACGCTGATGGAGACGGACGGCTTCGCCGTGCAGTTCAGCTATGTGCAGATGCTGATCATCGTGGTCACGCTGGCGGTGCTGGCCGGCTTCACGCTGCTGGTGACGCGTACCCCGATGGGCCGCGCCATGCGCGCCTGCGAGCAGGACCGCAAGATGGCGGCGCTGCTGGGGATCGATACCGACCGGATCATCAGCCTGACCTTCGTCATTGGCGCCGCGCTGGCCGCCGTGGCTGGCTGCATGTACCTGCTGCGCTATGGCGTGATCGATTTCTACATCGGCTTCCTGGCCGGGGTGAAGGCGTTCACCGCCGCCGTGCTGGGCGGCATCGGCAGCCTGCCGGGGGCGGTGCTGGGCGGGCTGCTGATTGGGCTGATCGAGACGTTCTGGAGCGCCTATTTCAGCGCGCAGTACAAGGACGTCGCGGCGTTCTCCATCCTGATCCTGACTCTGGTGCTGATGCCCTCTGGCCTGCTCGGTCGGCAGGAAGTGGAGAAGGTATGAGGCCGGTCGCGGCTTCACGCGAAGGCGTGCTGTACGCGCTGCGGGACGCGGGTCTCGCGGCACTGGTTGCCTTTGGCCTGTTCGCCCCGCTGGTGGGTCTGCGGACCGACGTGGTGGAAGGTGGGCTGGCGCTGCGCGGCCGCTGGGACGATGTGGCGTGGCTCTGCCTCATAGCCTTCGTCGGCCGCTTGGCCATGGTGCTGCTGGCCGGGCGAAGGTTGCCGCGCCTGGCGCTGCCGGCGCCGCTGGCCCGCACCGCGCGCTATGTCACGCCGTTCTGCCTCGGACTGGCGCTGCTGCTGCCCTGGCTGCCCTTCGTCGAGCGCTATGAGCTCGACCTCGGCATCCTGGTGCTGACCTATGTGATGCTGGGGTGGGGGCTGAACATCGTGGTGGGCCTCGCCGGCCTGCTGGACCTTGGCTATGTCGCCTTCTACGCCGTCGGCGCCTATTCCTATGCCCTGCTGTCGACAACCTATGGGCTGAGCTTCTGGGTCTGCCTGCCGCTGGCCGGCCTGCTCGCCGCCTTTGCCGGCGTGCTGCTGGGATTCCCGGTGCTGCGGTTGCGCGGCGACTACCTGGCCATCGTCACCCTGGCCTTCGGCGAGATCATCCGCGTCGTACTGACCAACTGGGTCTCGCTGACCAATGGGCCGAACGGCATTTCCGGTATCCCCCGCCCCGGCCTGTTCGGGCTGGCGTTCACCAGCGAGGAAGGCGGCTTCGCCGACTTCTTCGGCCTGGAATACGACCCGGTGCATCGGGTGATCTTCCTCTACTACCTGATCCTCGGCCTGGCGCTGCTGACCAACTGGGTCACGCTGCGGCTGCGCCGGCAGCCGCTCGGCCGCGCCTGGGAAGCGCTGCGCGAGGACGAGATCGCCTGCCGCGCGCTCGGCATCAACGTGACGGTAACGAAGCTGACGGCGTTCGCCATCGGCGCCATGTTCGCGGGCTTCGCCGGCAGCTTCTTCGCGACGCGCCAGGCTTTCGTCAGCCCCGAGAGCTTCACCTTCATCGAGAGCGCCATCATCCTGGCCATCGTCGTGCTCGGCGGCATGGGCAGCCAGCTCGGCGTGGCGCTGGCGGCGTTGCTGCTGATCGGCGGGACCGAGCTGTTCCGCGACCTGGCGGAATGGCGCATGCTGATCTTCGGCGCCGCCATGGTGGTCATCATGGTCGTGCGTCCCCGCGGCCTGGTCGGCACCCGCACGCCCAGCATCGCGCTGGGGGAGAAACGCGCCATCGGCGGCAACTTCGTCAGCGAGGGCCACTGATGATCCTCAATGTCGAGGAGCTGACCATGCGCTTCGGCGGGCTGACCGCGGTGCATGCGGTGTCCTTCCAGGCCTGGCGCGGCGAGATCACCGCGCTGATCGGCCCCAACGGCGCCGGCAAGACCACGGTGTTCAACTGCATCACCGGCTTCTATCGGCCCAGTGCGGGCAAGCTGACGCTGTTCGGCGGCCGTGGCGAAGTCGCGCTGCAGAAGCTGCCGGGGCATCGCATCGCCCGCGCCGGCGTGGCCCGCACCTTCCAGAACATCCGGCTGTTCCCGGGCATGACGGTGCTGGAGAACCTGCTGGTGGCGCAGCACAACCGGCTGATGGCCGCCACCGGCTGGGGCATCGGGGCGGTGCTGGGGCTTTCGCGCTATCCGGCGGCCGAGGCCGAGGCGCTGGAACGCGCCAAGCACTGGCTGAACGCCACACGCCTGCTGGACCGCGCCGACGACCCCGCCGGCGCGCTGCCCTATGGCGCGCAGCGGCGGCTGGAGATAGCGCGCGCCATGTGCACCGAACCCGCGCTGCTGTGCCTGGACGAACCCGCCGCCGGGCTGAACCCGCGCGAGAGCGACGAACTCTCCGCCCTGCTGCTGCAGATTCGCGGCGAGGGCACCAGCATCCTGCTCATCGAGCATGACATGGGCGTGGTGATGAAGATCAGCGACCACGTCGTGGTGCTGGACCACGGCCGCAAGATCGCCGATGGCACACCGGCGGAAGTGCGCGCCGACCCGAAGGTGATCAGCGCCTATCTCGGCGAGGGCGACGAGGACGAGGCGGCATGAGCGCGCTGCTGAGCATGCAGGGCGTCTCCACTGCCTATGGCGCGGTGCAGGCGCTGACCGACGTCTCGCTGGAGGTGGCCGAGGGCGAGATCGTCACGCTGATCGGCGCCAATGGGGCGGGCAAGTCCACGCTGCTGATGACGCTGTGCGGCGACCCGCGCGCGCGCGCCGGCCGCATCAGCTTCGACGGCGCCGACATCACCGCGCTGCCGACGCACGCCATCATGCGCCGCGGCATTGCCCAGGCGCCGGAGGGCCGCCGCGTCTTCGCGCGCATGACGGTGCGGGAGAACCTGATGATGGGCGCCGAGGCGCTCGGCCAACCTGGCGACGAGTTGCCGCGTGTGCTGGCGCTGTTTCCGCGGCTGGAGGAGCGCATCGCCCAGCGCGCCGGCACGCTTTCCGGCGGCGAACAGCAGATGCTGGCGATCGGCCGCGCGTTGATGAGCAAACCGCGGCTGCTGCTGCTGGACGAACCCAGCCTTGGCCTGGCGCCGCTGGTGGTGAAGCAGATCTTCGGCGCCATTCGCCGCCTGAACGCCGAGGCCGGGGTGACGGTGCTGCTGGTGGAGCAGAACGCCAACCTGGCGCTGCGGCTGGCGCATCGGGGCTATGTGCTGGTCAACGGCCGCATCACCATGGCCGGGACCGGGGCCGAATTGCTGGCGCGAGAGGAAATCCGTGACGCCTATCTGGGCGGCGGGGCACACTGAGCAACCATCCGAGGAGAACCGAGATGCTGAATCGTCGTTTGCTGCTGGGCGCTGCCGCTTCCGGCCTGGCGCTGCCGGCCTACGCGCAGAACCGCGGCCCCATCAAGGTGGCCTGCGCCGGGCCGATGACCGGGAGCAACGCCGCTGCCGGCGACCAGATGAAGATCGGTGCCACCCAGGCGGTGGCCGACCTCAACGGCCGTGGCGGCGTGCTGGGCCGGCAGTTGGCGCTGAGCGTCGAGGATGATGCCTGCGACCCGCGCCAGGCGGTCAGCGTGGCCAACAAGCTGGCCGGGCAGCGCGTGGCGGTCGTGGTCGGGCATTATTGCTCGGGCAGTTCCATCCCGGCCAGCAAGGTCTACGGCGAGGAAGGGGTGTTGCAGATCAGCCCGGCCAGCACCAACCCGGACTACACCGACAAGGGCGGCTGGAACACCTTCCGCGTCTGCGGCCGCGACGACCAGCAAGGCCAGGTGGCCGGCGGCTACATCGCGCGCAACATGAAGGACAAGCGCGTTGCGGTGCTGCACGACAACTCCGCCTACGGCAAGGGTCTGGCGGATGAGACCAAGAAGGCGATGAACGCGGCCGGCAAGCAGGAAACGCTGTACAGCGCCTATACGCCTGGCGAGCGCGACTACAGCGCCATCGTCAGCCGGATGAAGCAGGAACGCATCGAGGTCATCTACATCGGCGGCTACTACACCGAGGCCGGGCTGATCATCCGCCAGGCCAAGGAGCAGGGGCTGAACGCCACGCTGATCGGCGGCGATGCGCTGGTGACGAACGAGTTCTGGTCCATTACCGGTGCCGCCGGCGAGGGCAGCCTGATGACCTTCAGCAGCGACCCGCGCAAGCGGCCGACGGCGGCCGCGGTGGTGCAGCGCTTCCGCGCCCGCAATGTCGATCCGGAAGGCTATGTGCTGTACACCTACGGCGCGATGCAGATCTGGGCGGCGGCGGCCGAGAAGGCCAAGACCGCGGACGCCCGCAAGGTGGCGGACGCGCTGAAGCGCCAGGGTCCGTGGGCCAGCGTGCTTGGCCAGACCAGCTTCACGCCCAAGGGCGATGTGACCGTGCCGGATTACGTTTTCTATGTCTGGCGCAACGGCACCTACGCCGAGATGTGAAACTTTGAGTCAGGCGACAATTCGCTTGCGCGACACGGCGGCGTTTGGGCAGGCTTGGGTCATCCGAAACCAACTGAAAGGAGGTGATCCAGTGTCTCATTGCCCTTCGCCGCATTGCTTGCCCGCGGCCTGGATCTCCATTGCCACCACTGTGGTGACGGCTTCCTGAGCCAGCGCCGGCCGGCAACGGCAGACGCAATGGGAAGGCCTCGCCGGGACAACCGGCGGGGCCTTCTGCGTTTTGGGGCGGTGCGTTACCCTGGCGGAAACGAGGGCGCATCATGGCCGTGAAAAACGTGCTGTTCATCATGTCGGACCAACTGCGCTGGGACCACCTGGCCTGCGCCGGACATCCGCACATCCGCACGCCGAATATCGACGCGCTGGCCAAGCGCGGCGTGCGCTTCGCCAACAGCTTCGTGCAGTCCGGCATCTGCGGGCCCTCGCGCATGAGCTACTACACCGGCCGCTACGTATCCTCGCACGGCGCCACGCATAACCGCGTGCCGCTTTCGGTCGGTGAGGTGACGTTGGGGTGGCACCTGCGGAACAGCGGCCGCGACCTGACACTGTGCGGCAAGACCCACGTGCTGCCTGACCGCCACGGCATCAACCGCCTGCAATTGGACGGCGCCGATGAGCTGAAGGTGCTGGTGGAGGAAGGCTGGTTCCGCCCGATCGACCGCTACGATGGCCACCATGCCGAACCCAATGGCGCCTATGCCCAGTGGCTGCGCAGCAAGGGCTACGACAGCCGCGACCCCTGGAGCGACTACGTCATCAGCACGGTGGACCCGCAGGGCGGCGTGCATTCCGGCTGGAAGATGCGCAACGTCAAGTGGCCGGCGCGCGTCGCGGAGGAACACAGCGAGACAGCGTACACCACAGACCTCGCCATCGACTTCATGCGGCAGAAGGGCGAGCAGCCCTGGGTGATGCATCTCAGCTACGTCAAGCCGCACTGGCCCTACGTGGCGCCGGCGCCGTATCACGCCATGTACACGCCCGAGCAATGCCTGCCGCTGGCCCGCGCCGAGGAGGAGCGCAGCGAGGCCGCGCACCCCGTGATGCGCGCCTTCCAGGATGAGGAAGTGGCCGAGAGCTTCCGCACGCGGGAGTGCCAGGACACGGTCAAGCCCGTCTACCAGGGCCTGATCACCCAGCTGGACACGCATCTCGGCCGCGTCTTCGCCGAGATGGAGGCGCTGGGCCGCTGGCAGGACACGCTGGTGGTGTTCACCGCCGACCATGGCGACTACCTGGGCGACCATTGGCTGGGCGAGAAGGAGCTGTTCCACGACTGCATCCAGCGCGTGCCCTTCATCCTGTACGACCCCGATGCCGCCGCCGACGCCACGCGCGGCAGCACCGATGCGCGGCTGGTGGAAGCCATCGACGTGGTCCCGACCATTCTCGACGCGCTCCAGCAGGATCCGGCGCGGCATGTGGTGGAGGGCCGTTCGCTGCTGCCGCTGACTCGCAGTGCGGCGACCGAATGGCGCGACGCCGCCTTCAGCGAGCTGGACTGGACCTTCAAGGGCGCACGCCGCCGCCTGGGCCAGCCCACCGGGCATCACCACGCCTGGATGGTGCGCACCGACAGGTGGAAATACGTCCATTGGAGCAGCGGCTTCCGGCCACAGCTGTTCGATCTCGCCGCCGACCCGCAGGAGTTCCACGACCTCGGCGCCGACCCCGCCCACGCCGGCGTCCGCGACCAGCTGCGCGAGCGGCTGCTGCTGTGGTTCACCGGGCTGAAGCGCCGCACCACGGTGGAATGGCAGGAGATCGAATTGCGGACCGACAGCTACAAGAAAGCCGGGGTCTTCCTCGGCGAGTGGTAGCTTGTCTGGTCAGCCGATTCAGACCTTCGGGCCTTCGCCCTGCGGTCATCGGATGGTCGGCCGTCCGATTCAGACCTCCGGGCCTTCGCCCTGCGGTCATCGGACGGCGGCGCTACGCCCCCTCGCCCACCATCTGCCCCACACCATGGTAACCGCGGCCGAAGTAGATCAGCGCCTGGCCATCCGTGTTGCCCTGGCGGATCGCCTGGATCTCGGCGAACAGCACCGTATGGGTGCCCTTGTCCACCATGTCGGTGATGCGGCAGTCGAAGCTGACCACCGCGTCCTGCAGCACCGGCGCCCCGGTGACCAATTCGCCCCAGTCGCCCACCAGGAAGCGGTCTTCCATGCTGCACTTGGTGGCGCCGGCGAAGACGCCGGCCAACTCCTCCTGCCCGGCCGCCAGCGTGTTGACGCAGATGATGCCATTGGCCTTGGCCACCCCGCCCGAGTTGCTGGTGCGGTTGATGCAGACCAGCAGCATCGCCGGGTCATCCGTCACGCTGCACACGGCGGAAGCGGTGAAGCCGCCTTTACCCTCCGGCCCCGCCGTGGTGATGATGTTCACCGCCGCGCCCAACCGGGCCATCGCGTCACGGAATTCCTGCCTGGTCACGGTCATCGGCGTCTCCTCGTGCGATGAGGCTACGACGCCTTGCGCGCGGCGGAAAGCGGGGTGGCCAGGTCTTCCAGGGAACGCCCCTCGGCGGCGAAGCCGATGCGCCATTCGGTGAAGGCCGCCAGCAGCATCAGCGCGGCGCCCAGCAGGTAGCCCCACATGATATCGATGCGCTGGCCGCCCTCGATCAGCCAGCCAAACAGCGCCGGCCCGACCACGCCACCAATGCCGGTGCCGAAGGCATAGAAGATCGCGATCGCCAGCGCCCGCATCTCCAGCGGAAAGCTCTCGCCCACCGTCAGATAGGCGGCGGAGGCGGCGGCCGAGGCGAAGAAGGAGATCAGCGTCCAGGCCGCGGTCTGCTGCCAGGCGTTCAGCCATTCCTGCTGGAAGCCGAAGCCGGTCAGCGCCATCAGCAGGCCGGCCGCGGCATAGGTGCCGGTAATCATCGGCCGCCGGCCGATGCTGTCGAACAGGTGGCCCAGCACCAACGGCCCGGCCAGGTTGCCCAGCGCGAAGGGCAGGATGTACCAGCCCACCTGGTTCGACGGCACGCCGTAGAACTTGCCCAGCACCAGCGCGTAGGTGAAGAACACCGCATTGTAGCAGAACGCCTGGCACGCCATCAGCACCATGCCGAGCACGGTGCGCTCGCGCTGGCCATGCAGCATGGCATCGAACACCTCGGCCATCTCGGTATGGCCGCGCTTGCGCAGTTTCACCGGGCCATATTCCAGCCGCGGCAGCGGGCCGTTGGTCTGGCGCACCTCGGTCTCGATCTGCCCCACCACGCGCTCGGCCTCGCCAGGGCGGCCGTGCAGCATCAGCCAGCGCGGGCTTTCCGGCACGTGGCGGCGCATCAGCAGCACTGCGCCGGCCAGCACGCCGCCCAGGATGAAGGCGGCCCGCCAGCCGATCTCCGGCGGCACGATGGCGGGGTCCAGCACCACCAGGGCGGCAATGCTGCCCAATGCCGCGCCGCCCCAGAAGGTGCCGTTGACCGCCAGGTCCGTGGTG
>CAIMOR010000013.1 GCA_903843125.1 uncultured Rhodospirillales bacterium | reverse complement strand
CGTGGCGCCGGGCACCTGCACCGGCGGGGCCACCGGCGCCGCCGCGGCCGCGGTGGCGGCCAGAGTGCCGGCGGCGGCACCCAGGCTGGCAACGCGCAGCACCAGCAGGCGGCGGCCGAGGCTGGTGCGACCCGGGCCGGATGCGGCATCGCCGGTGGGGCCCGGCTGCGGTGCGCGGGGCGATTCGTCTGCCATGTCGGGTTGCCTCCCACGGGTTGCTGGCGCGCCATGACAATACGCCGGCGCGCGTTGCACAAGTGTTGCCTTCGTGACGGAAACGCGCCACGGGTAAAACCTGCAATCACCCCCGGGCGGCCAGCGCTGCGCCGGGGCCTGGGAGACCATCGTCATGTCCGATTCGGCCGCTGTCGCCGCCCCCAACCTGCCGCCGCTGTACAAGGGGCTGGAGCCGCTGACGCCGGAGCGCCACGGCAAGCTGAAGCTGCAGAACCCCGGCTTCGGCTTCGCCGCCGAGATGCATGCCGTGCCGCTGGCGGCCGAGGAGTTCGCCGCCGCCTGCCGCAGCATGCCCATCGTGTTCACCGCGCAGGCGCCGCACGTGCCGCTGGCGCTGTGCGGGCTGCAGCCGGGGCACAACCACTTCATCGGCGCCGACGGCAAGTGGGCCGAGACCGCCTATGTTCCGGCCTACCTGCGGCGCTACCCGTTCTTCCTGGTGCGGGTCTCGCCCGAGAGCCAGCAGCTGGTGCTGTGCGTGGACCCGCAGGCGCCGCACGTCTCGGCCACCGAGGGCGACGACATGTTCACCGCCGATGGCAAGCCTTCGGCCATGCTGGACCGCGCCTTCACCTTCACCAAGGCGGTGGAGGAAGCCATGCTGCGGACCCGCGCCATGGCGGACGGGCTGGCCGAGATGGGGCTGCTGAAGGCCTCGGTCGTGCAGTTCCAGCAGGGCGACAAGCCGATGCGGGTGGACGGCTTCTTCGCCGTGGACCGCGCCGCGCTGGCCGCGCTTTCGGCCGAGCAGCTGGTGACGCTGCGCGACCGCGGCTGGCTGGAGGCGATCTACGCCCACCTGATGTCGGTGGGCGGCATGGGCGACCTGGCGCGCGACGTGACCCTGCCGGCCTGAGGGCGGCCGCGGCCAAAAGACGGCACCGGCGCCGGGGGGAGGACCCTCGGCGCCGTTTTGCGTTCCGGCCTTGCGGGCGCCGGCGCTACTTCATCGTCGCCAGGTAGGCGACGATGTCGGCCGCCTCGGCCGCATCGTCGACGCCCTGGAACGACATGGTGGTGCCCGGCACCACCCGGCGCGGCGCCTGCAGGTAGCGGATCAGCGTGGCCTCGTCCCAGGTCAGGCCGGAGCGGGCCATCGCCGGG
Source organism: uncultured Rhodospirillales bacterium (assembly GCA_903843125.1). Taxonomy (GTDB): domain Bacteria; phylum Pseudomonadota; class Alphaproteobacteria; order Acetobacterales; family Acetobacteraceae; genus CAIMOR01. Next base: position 4,050 of record CAIMOR010000013.1, on the reverse strand, counting down.
GAGAAGTGGAAGCCGCCGCGGCCCTCCCCGGCCTTGGCGCCGAGCACGCCGAACAGGTTGGGGCCGACCCGGTTGGGGCCGCCCTGCACCACGGTGTGGCAGGCGGCGCAGTCGTTCTTGAAGCTCTCGGCGCCGCGGGCGGCATCCCCGGCCGCGAAGGCCGGGGCGGCGAGGGCGAGCAGCACGGCGGCTGCCGCCAGGGGACGGTGAAGCGTCATCAGAAGGCCACCCAGGCAAAGAGGTACAGCGTGTTGTTGTTGGAGGCATTGCGGCCGAAGCCGTCGTAGTTCTGCCCGGCGCCGTTGAACCGGCTGAAGGCGGTGTATTGCAGCCCCAGCTTCAGGTTGGCCCAGGGCGAGAGGTAGCTGTCGGGCTTGCCGAAGGGCACCCAGTCCAGCTCGGCCATGTAGCCCTGGGTGTTCGGCCGGCCCGCCACGCTGCCGCCGACCGGGGAGGCCTGGTACAGGATGGCATCGGCCGAGCCGGTGGTGCGGAAGATGCCGCCGGTGACGCCGTAGGTCTGCTGGTACCAGTAGCTCAGGTTGCCGCGCAGCTCGCTGAGGTGGTCGCGCAGGTTGGCCGAGTTGCCGCCGCCGAAGGTGCCGTTCAGCGTCTGGTCCTCATGCAGCCAGCGGCCATAGCCGGTGAACATGTGGGTGCGGTTGCCGAGGAACTGGAACGAGGCATCCATGCCCCAGTCCAGGAAGCGGTCGGCGCCGCTGCCGGGCTGGCGCAGCGCCGCGTTCATCGCGAAGGCGCCCACCTCGAACAGCCGGCGATTGGTTTCCTGCTGCAGCGCCACGCGCCAGAAGGTGGCGGGGTTGGCCAGTTGCAGCGCGTTGGGGTCGAGGCCGCCGTAGTGCGCCACGTCCCGCGACAGCGAGTTGTAGATGCCGGCTTCCGCATAGACCATGCCGCCGACGCGGGCATAGGCCGAGGCGCCGTAGACCTGGCCGGCCAGGCCGCCATTCAGGATGGCGCCGGCGATGGGGGACGGCGCCAGCGCCGAGGCGACGAAGGGCTGCCCCCAGGCCGGCAGCGTATGATAGGGGTCCGCCACGCCCGGGTTGTTGTTGGCCGAGATGCCGAGGATGGTGTCCACGCCCAGCACGTCCTGCTGGCGGGCGTAGCGGATATCCACGTTGTCGACGTGGAAGCGGCGGTTGATGCCGTCCTCGGTCAGCTGGATGAAGGCGCCGATGTGGTCGTAGATGCGGCCGCCATAGAACAGGCTGGCCTGGTCGAGCGCGAAATTGTCGTTGGCGCCGGAATGGGCCGAGGGCTTGGCCTGCGGCGTGCCGGCCGCGGTGTGGGTGAAGCTGCCCAGCACCATGCCGGAGAAATGCTCCCACCACGAAGGGCCGTCGCCGGCCTGCTCGGTATAGCCGAGCAGCTTGAAGGTGCGGCCGCGGCCGGTCAGCTCCGGCCCGAAGGCGCCGATGTGGCAGGAGGTGCAGGGTTCCTGCGTCTGCCGGCTGAAGGCGGGGATGGCGCGGGCCTGCTGCGACCATCCGACCCCGAGGGCAAGCATGGCGGCAATCGCGAGGCGGGGGACGTACGGCTTTTGCATGGTTCGCTCTTTCAGCTCCACGCGGCCAGCCTTACGCGGCGGCAGGGTCGTCGCCCTTGCGCAGGCGCAAAGGTGGTGACTCATGGACGCGATTGCATCCAGGCGACTTGCGACTGTCACGTTGTTGCCGCGCGCCGGCTGGTTTGGCTTCCGCCACCGGGGGCGGGGCGTTAAGGAAATCAGCAACGCGCCCTACGGGAGGACCCTTGATGCATCGCCGCCAGCTGCTCGCCGCCCCTGCCCTGCTTGCACCCCTCGCGCTTGCACCCATGCTGGCTCCCCTGGCGCTGGCGCCTGCCGCGCACGCGGAGCAGCGCTTCGCCAGCATGAGCATGTTCATCCCGGCCGGCCCCGGTGGCGGCTGGGACGGGCTCGGCCGCGCGATCGAGCAGGTTGCGCGCCAGGCCGGCCTGGTCGGGACGTTCCAGTTCGAGAACATCGGCGGCGCCGGCGGCACCGTGGGGCTGCCGCGGTTCGTGGCCAGCAAGCGCGGCCGCGGCGACGCGCTGATGGTCAGCGGCAGCATCATGGTCGGCAGCGTGCTGACCAACCATACGCCGGTGGGGCTGCAGAGCGTGGCGCCGGTGGCGCGGCTGACCGAGGAGGCCGACGTGATCGTGGTGCCGGCCGGCAGCCCGATCCAGGACCTGCGCGGCTTCCTCGACGCGCTGAAGACGAACCCGGGCGGCACCAGCATCGCCGGCGGCAGCGCCGGCGGCACCGACCACATCGCGCTGGGGCTGATATTGAAGTCGCTGGGGCACAGCGCGCGGCAGGGCAGCTACGTCGCCTTCGCCGGCGGCGGGCCGGCCCAGGCGGCCATCCTGGGCGCGCAGGTCAGCGCGGGGATGTCCGGGCTTTCCGAGTTCGCCGAGCAGATCAAGGCCGGGCGGATGCGGGCGCTGGCCACCACCGGGGCAACCCGCAGCGACCCGGCGCTGCCGACGCTGCAGGAGAGCGGCGTCGACGTCGTCATCACCAACTGGCGCGGCACCTTCGCGCCGCCGGGCGTGCGGCCCGAGGCGATGGCCAGGCTGGTGGCGCTGATGCAGGAGTTGCACGCGCTGCCGGCCTGGACCGAGATGCTGAAGACGCGCGACTGGGCCGATGCCTTCATGGTCGGCGATGAGTTCGCCCGCTTCCTCGACCGCGACCGGGCGCAGACCGAGGCGGTGCTGAAGGAGATCGGCCTTGCGTGACATGGCGCCTTCGGGCGTGGACCGCGCCGACCTCGGCGTCGGCGGCTTCGTGCTGGGGCTGGGCGCGCTGGCGCTGTGGCAGGCGGCTGCCATCCCGGCCTCGCCGCTGTATGGCCAGGTGGGGCCGAAGGCGGTGCCCTTCGCGGTGGCCGGTGTGCTGGCGGCGCTGGGCGCCGGGCTGGTGGCGCAGGCGCTGCGCGGCGGCTGGAGCCACACGCTGGAGGAGGTGCGCGAGGCACCGCCGACCAACTGGCGCGCGCTGGCGCTGCTGGGCGCCGGGCTGCTGGCCAATGTCGCGCTGATCGTCCCGCTGGGGTTCTGCCTGGCGGCCAGCATGCAGTTCGTGCTGGTGGCGGCGGCGTTCGGCTCGCGCCGCCTGGTGCGGGACGCGGCGCTGGCGCTGGTACTGACCCTGGTGGTGTGGTTCGGCTTCGTCGAGCTGCTGGGGGTGAATATCGGCGCGGGGCTGCTGGAGGGCGCCATCCTGCGGCTGCTGGGGCAGGACGTGCCATGACGGCGATCGAGGGGCTGTCGCTGGGCTTCAGCCATGCGCTGACGCTGGGCAACCTGGGCTGGGCGCTGCTGGGGTGCTTCCTGGGCACCGCGGTGGGCGTGCTGCCGGGGATCGGGCCGGCGCTGACCATTGCGCTGCTGCTGCCGATCACCTTCCAGGTCGAGGCGACCGGCGCCTTCATCCTGTTCTGCGGCATCTTCTATGGCGCGATGTATGGCGGCAGCACCACCTCGATCCTGCTCAACACGCCGGGCGAGAGCGGCAGCATCATCACCGCGCTGGAGGGCGCGAAGATGGCGCGCAACGGGCGCGCCGGGCCGGCCTTGGCGACCGCGGCGATCGGCAGTTTTGTCGCGGGCACCATCGGGACGCTGGGGATAAGCTTCCTCGGGCCGCTGGTGGTGGAATACGCGCTGAAGCTGGGGCCGGCCGAATATTTCTCGTTGATGGTGCTGTGCTTCGTCACCGTCTCCGCCGTGTTGGGCGGCAGCGCGTTGCGCGGGCTGACCAGCCTGGCGTTCGGCCTGCTGCTGGGGCTGGTCGGAATCGACCTGCAGACCGGGCAGCCGCGCATGACGTTCGGCGTGCCGGAACTGCTGGACGGGGTGAACGTGGTGCTGGTGGCCGTCGCGCTGTTCGCGGTGGGGGAGACGCTGTTCCTGGCCTGGCGCCACCACGACGACAAGGCGGTGGTGCGGCCGGTGGGCAGCATCATGATGAGCCGCGAGGATTGGAAGCGCAGTTGGAAGCCCTGGCTGCGCGGCTCG
>CAIMOR010000012.1 GCA_903843125.1 uncultured Rhodospirillales bacterium | reverse complement strand
TTCTCCTTCCTCGGCGGTGCGGTGGCGGTGGCGCAGCAGGGCCGCATCGGCCGGCTGGCCATGGTCTCCGGCATGAGCCAGGTGATCACGGACGTGATCCCGTTCGGCTACGTCCACGGCCATCCCGGTCGGCTGGTCGGCATCAACGTCGTCGGCATGCGCCGGCGCGGCTTCAAGATAGCCGACACGCGGCAGATGCGCCTGCTGGTCAAGCTGCTGTTTCGCGGCGAGGACGGCGTCTTCGCCGACCGCGTGGCGCAGGCGCGGGCCGAATTCGGCGACCAGCCGGCCGCGCTGGAAGTGCTGGACTTCATCGCCAGCCCGCGCGGCAAGCGCGGCCTGATGCGCTGGGGCCGCATGTCCGACGGCGAAGGGGAAAACGGGTCCGACGAATGACCCTGGAGGGCGCCGAACCGCTGGGCATCGTCGCCGGCGGCGGCGACCTGCCGCTGCGGCTGGCCCAGGGCGCCCGGGCGTCGGGCCGGCCCGTCTTCATCCTGGGGATCGAGGGCTGGGCCGAGCCGGGCAGCTTCGACGCCTGGCCGCACGGCTTCGCCCGCCTGGGTGCCGGCCGCAGCATGCTGGACCAGCTGCGCGCCCATGGCTGCCGCCAGCTGGTCATTGCCGGCAAGGCCAAGCGCCCGTCGCTCACGGCCATCCGGCCGGACGCGGTCACGGCGCGGGCACTCGCAAAAATCGGCGCGGCCTATTTCTCCGGCGATGACGGGCTGATGAAGGCCATCATCCGCTTCCTGGCCGAGGAAGGCTTCGAGGTGCTGCCGGTGCATGGCGTGCTGCACGACATCCTGCCCGGCCCCGGTCCGCTGGGGGATGCCGCGCCCGATGCCCAGGCCCGCGCCGACATCGCCCGCGGCATCGCCGTGGTGCGGGCGCTGGGCAGTGTCGATGTCGGCCAGGGCTGCGTGGTGCAGCAGGGCATGGTGCTGGCGGTGGAGGCCATCGAGGGCACCGACGCCATGCTGGCCCGCGCCGCCATGCTGCGGCGGGATGGCCCCGGCGGGGTGCTGGTGAAGCTGGTGAAGCCGGGGCAGGATCGGCGCGTTGACCTGCCGGCCATCGGCCCGCAGACCGTGGCCGGCGCGCTGGCCGCCGGGCTGCGCGGCATCGCGGTGGAAGCCTATGGCACGGTGGTGGTCGACCGCGACCCGATGATGCACGTGGCCAACCAGGCCGGGCTGTTCGTCATCGCCATCAAGCCTGACGAGTTCAACGAGGAGAGGAAGACACCATGAGCAAGTTCCTGCACACCATGATCCGCGTCGGCAACCTGGACCGCAGCGTGAAGTTCTACACCGAGCTGCTGGACATGAAGGAACTGCGCCGCCGCGACGTGCCGGACGGCAAGTACACGCTGTGCTTCCTCGGCTACGCCGCCAACCCGGAGCAGGCCGAGATCGAGCTGACCTACAACTACGGCGTGGACAAGTACGAGCAGGGCACCGCCTTCGGCCATCTCGCGGTCGGCCTGCCGGACGTGGCCGCGGCCTGCGAGAAGGTCCGCACCGGCGGCGGCAAGGTGACGCGTGAGGCCGGGCCGGTGAAGTTCGGCACCACCATCATCGCCTTCGTCGAGGACCCGGACGGCTACAAGATCGAGCTGATCCAGCGCGACTTCTGAGCCGCGCCGCGGGGCGGGGCGGGGCGGGGCGGGCGCTACTCCGGCTTCACCCCGGCCCGCTCGAAGATCGGCGTCCAGGCGGCGACCTCCGCCTGCACCTGGGCGTCGAACTCGGCCGGCGGGCGGGCGACCACGGTATAGCCCAGGCCTTCCAGCCGCTCGCGCGGCGCCGGCTCCCGCGCTGCGCCGACCAGTTGGGCGTACAGCCGCTCGCGCAGCGGCATGGCCATGCCGCCGGGGCCGATGAAGCCCCACCAGCCCACCACGTCCACGCCGGGCAGCCCGGCTTCGGTGAGGGTCGGCACGTCCGGCATCTGCGGGCTGCGCATCGGGCCGCTGATGGCCACCGGCCGCAGCCGGCCGCCCTGCACATGGCCGAAGGCCGAGGCGATGGCGACGAAGCCGTAGCGCACCTCGCCGGAGACCAGCCCGGTCAGCTGCGGCCCGCCGCCGCGATAGCCCACCTGGGTGATCTCGGCGCCCGAGGCGAACTGGAATTGCAGCGCGGCCAGGTGCGTCGGCGTGCCGATGCCGCCATGGGACAGGCTCAGCCCGCCGGCGGTGGAGCGCGCCTCCGCCAGCACCTGCCGCACCGTCTGCGCCGGCGCCGGCGGGTAGGCCAGCAGCAGCAGCGGCGCCGTCACCGCCAGGCCCAGGCCGACCACGTCGCGCCCGGCCTGGTAGGGCATCCGGTCCTTGTTCAGCGCCTGGTTCACCACCAGCGCGTTGTCCGCGGTGCCGATGGTGCTGCCATCCGGCGCCGCCACCGCCACCGCCTGGGTGCCGGGAATGCTGGCGCCGCCGCCGCGGTTCTCCACCACCCAGCCATTGCCGGCATGTTGCGCCATGATCCGCGCCACCAGGTCCGATGAGCCGCCGGGGCCATAGGGCACGATGATGCGCCCGCCGCGGCCCTGCTGCGCCCGGGCCAGGAAGGGCGCGGCCAGCGGCAGGGCCAGCCCGAGCAGTGCGCTGCGCCGGTGCATCTCAGCCCTCCAGCCGGACATGGGCGATCCGGGCCACCTCGCGCCATTGCGCGATCTCGCTGCGGACGAAGTCGCCATAGGCCTGCTGCGTGCTGGGCACCGCGGCGCCGCCGAGCTCGATGAAGCGCGCGGCCACCGCCGGCTCACGCAGTATCGCGGTGACGTCGGCATTGATCCTGGCCAGAATCGCGGGCGGTGTCGCGGCCGGCGCGTTCAGCCCGGTCCAGCCATAGGCGCGGTAGCCCGGCGCCACCGCCTCGGCGATCGTCGGCACCTCCGGCAACTGCGGCGCGCGCTGCTCGGTGGTGACGGCGATGGCCTTCAGCCGCCCGGCGGCGATATGGGCGCGGGCGCTGGCGTAGCTGTCCATCATCAGCTTGACGTTGCCGGCCAGCAGGTCGGTCATCGCCGGCCCGCTGCCGCGGTAATGCACCATGTTCAGCCGGGCGCCGGTACGATGGGCGAACAGCTCGGCCGCCATGTGCTGGCTGGTGGCGGGGCCGGCGGTGGCCAGGTCCAGCCCGCCCGGCGCTGCCTTGGCCATCGCCACCACCTGCTCCGCGGTGTCGGCGGGAAAGCTCGGATGCGCCACGATCAGCAGCGGCAGCACCACCACGTTGGTGATGAAGGCGAAGTCCTTTTCCGCGTCATAGGGCAGGTTGGGCAGCACCGAGGGGTTCACCCCCAGCGTGCCCGAGGTGCCGGCGGTCAGCGTATAGCCGTCCGGCGCCGCCCGTGCCCCGGCTTCCAGCGCCGGGGCGCCCGCGCCACCGCCGCGATTTTCCACCACCACGCGCTGCGGCCAGCGCTGGGAAAGCAGGTCCGCATAGACGCGGGTGAAGATGTCGGCGGCCTGGCCGGGCGGGAAGGGCACGATGATCCGGACCGGCTTGTCCGGCCAGGCGCCCTGCGCGCGCGCCGCCAGCGGGGACAGGAACGGCGCCGCCAGCAACGGGCGACGCGAGACATGGCGCATGGCCGCTTACTCCCCAGGCTTGTTTCCCGCAGGATAGGCGCGGAAACGCCAAGGGGGGAACCGTCATGGCCAGCAACTCCATTCATGTCGCGGTGCTGCCCGGCGACGGCATCGGGCAGGAGGTCACCGCCGCGACCCTGGCGGTACTGGAGCCGCTGGCGAAGCGCCACGGCCTCGGCCTCAGTACCGAGAGCCTGCCGGCCGGCGCCTTCCACTACCAGGCCACCGGCGACGCCTTCCCGGAGGCGAGCTTCAAGGCCGCCGAGCGCGCCGACGCCATCCTGCTCGGCGCCATGGGCTGGCCCGGTATCCGCCTGGCCGACGGCACCGAGATTGCGCCACAGCTGGACCTGCGCTTCCGCCTAGGCCTCTACGCCGGCGTGCGGCCGGTGAAGGCCATCCCCGGCGTGCCCGTGGCCCTGGCCGACCCGCGAGCGCGCGACATGGACCTGGTGATTTTGCGCGAAAGCACCGAGGGCCTGTTCTTCTCCCGCGGCGCCGGCGTGGTCACGCCGGACCATGCGGAGGAGACGCTCCGCATCACCCGCCCGGTCACCGAGAAGCTCAGCCACTTCGCCTTCCGCCTGGCGGCGCGCCGGGCGGAGCGCAAGCAGCGGCGCGGCCGCGTGACGCTGGTGGACAAGGCCAACGTGTTCCGTGCCTTCGCCTTCATGCGCGGCGTGTTCGACGAGGTGGCGGCGCACTACCCCGGCGTGGACAGCGCGCACCACTACGTGGACGCCATGGCGCTGGACCTGGTGCGCCGCCCCTGGGCCTTCGACGTGCTGCCGACCGAGAACATGTTCGGCGACATCCTGTCGGACCTCGGCGCCGGCCTGGTCGGCGGCATGGGGTTTTCGCCCTCGGCCGATATCGGCGACAACCACGCGGTGTTCCAGCCGGCGCATGGCACCGCGCCCGACATCGCCGGCCAGGGCATCGCCAACCCCACCGCCATGCTGCTGAGCGCGGCGATGATGCTGGACTGGCTGGCCAGCCGCGGCGCCGGCCAGGCCCATGCCGATGCCGCGGTGGAGCTGGAAGCCGCCGTGGACAAGGCCTTCGCCGGTGGCCTCCGCACCGCCGATATCGGCGGCCGCGACGACACCGCGGCGGTGGTGAAGGCGGTGCGGGAAGCGCTGGCATGACCTCGCGTCGCGCCCTGCTGGAGGGCATTGCCGCGGCCGGCGGCCTCAACGCGGCGGTAGCGGCGCTGGGCGCCCTCGGCGGCGTGGCGCCCACCCCGGCCCAGGCCGCGGCGCCCACCCTGCCGCGCGGCGGCAAGCCGGTGCT
>CAIMOR010000011.1 GCA_903843125.1 uncultured Rhodospirillales bacterium | reverse complement strand
GGTCAGCCGCCGCGCCCGCGCCAGTGCCTCGCGCATCAGGGCCGCGCTGCGCTGCCGCCGGGTGTCGGTGGTGTCGCCGCACAGCACCTCCAGCCCGCCGACCAGCACCGTCAGCAGGTTGTTCAGGTCATGCGCCACCCCCCCGGTCAGCTCGCCCACCGCCTGCATCTTCTGCGCCTGGCGCAGCGCCGCCTCGGCGTCCCGCCGCCCGGTTACGTCGCGCTGGGTGCCGACGAAGTGGCGCAACCCGCCATCCGGACCGAACACCGGGCTGATCGACAGCGCGTTCCAGAAGGCACTGCCGTCGCGCCGGTAGTTGCACAGCTCCACCGTCACCGCCCGCCGCTCGGCCATGGCGCGGCGCACCGCGTTGCGGGCCTCGGGGTCGGTGCCCGGCCCCTGCAGGAAGCGGCAGTTCCGCCCGATCACCTCGCTCAGCGCGTAGCCGGTCAGGTCGGCAAAGGCCTGGTTGGCGAAGATCACGGGGCTGTCCGGCTGGCGCGGGTCGGCAATGGTCAGCGGCAGCCGTGCCGCCGCCACCGCTGCCATCAGGTCCCACGTCTCCTGCGCACCCTGGTCCGGAACGTCGCTTGCCTTGTCCAACGCCACCGTACCTCGTGCTGTGCCCCGCCGGTTCAACGCAGGGGGGAGCCGGGGGTCGCCACCCGGTCACAGCAACAGCGTCACGGAGTCGTCATCGCAATTTGCGGCAACGCCGCCCCGTCGCACCGCTTCACCCTGGGACAAGGGAGAGTTCCATGGCCCAGGCAGTCACCCCGCACGCCGCGACATTGCTGGTGGTTGAAGACGACGTGCTGGTCCGCATGACGCTGGTTGACGTCCTGACCGTCGACGGCTTCGACGTGCTGGAAGCCGAGGACGCCACCCAGGCGCTGGACCTGATCTGCAACCAGCCCCGCATCGCCGCCATGCTGACCGACATCAACCTGCCCGGCGGCGCCGATGGCTTCGCGCTGGCCCAGGCGGTGCGCGTGGTGCGGCCGGGCCTGCCGGTGGTCTATGCCTCCGGCCGGTACAGCGCGGTGGAGGCCGGCAAGGCGGTCAGCGGCGCCCGCTTCCTGGCCAAGCCCTTCACCCCGGCGCTGGCCGCCCTGGCGCTGCGGGAGTTGCTGAATGAACCCGGCCCGACCCCGGCGATGCCGCCGGAGACCTGGCCCAAGCCGGCGCAGCAGCAGTAGCGCAGCGCAGCCCGAAGGCCCGGCGCGCGCCGGCGGCGCGTCAGCCGGGGCCGCCCGCGGCGTTCACCCGGCCCCCCGCGCCCAAGCCCAGCGGCGCGCCAATCCGAAGCGCGGATGCTGGCGATAGCCCGGCCGATCCGGCCAGTGCCGGCGCAGCAATCGCCCGGCACCACCATCGCCCACCTGCACGCGTCCGCCCTCATCCCCGGGCACTGAGCCCCACCCGCCGCGGCCGTTCCGGGCCGCGGCGGCATGCCTCAGTTCAGCGCGCGGTCCACCGCCCGGCCGACGCGTTCGGTCGGGCCCGGCGGGTCCACCGCGTCACGCACCCGTTCCCCGGCTCGGTCCAGGCTGCGCCCGGTGCGCTCCGCCGGCCCGGGTTGGTCGCAGGCCGCCAAGCCAAGGGTGCCCAGCAGCAGCACCGCCATGAAAACACGCATCCGTCGCTCTCCTCATGCTTCCGAGGAGAGCAGCGCGGTATGCCGCTGCCGGTTCGTCGAAGGCGGCGACCCTAGGCCGGATTCCCCCGCAATTGTGCACCAACGTGCAACGCCTACGCTTTCGTGAGCTTGGCCGGCAGCGCCACGCCCATGGAGACGTAGAGGCTGGTCAGCTCGTCGATCCCCAGCCCCGCCGGCTTCACCCAGTCCTCCGGCAGGAACAGCAGCCCGCCGCCCACCGGCACCGGCGCCGAGGGCACCAGCACCGGCCGGTAGCGCGCCCCCTCGATCACCACCACCTCCGGGCTGGTCATCAGCGCCAGCACCGCGGTGCCGCCCTGGCCGCCGAACAGGCACCACACCGGCGCCATGGCCTGCAGGTCCCCGGCCTTGTGCGGCCCCAGCAGCTTGGCGAAGCGCCCGGCCAGGCCATAGACCGGCCCGACCAGCGGTATCCGCAGCACCAGCTTCTCCAGCAGGCCGAACAGCCAGTCCAGCAGGCTGGCCTTCACCAGCAGCCCGGTGAACCAGAACGCCGCCAGCAGCAGCGCGCAGCCGGCACCCCAGGCGAAGGCCTCCGCCGTCACCACCGAGAGCCCGAGCCGCCGCAGCCATTCGCCCAGCTGGCTGCCGGGGCCGATGTAGTCGTGCGCGGTCTCGGCCAGCCAGCCCAGCAGCAGCGCGGTCAGCATCAGCGGCAGGAACGCCACCACCCCGGCCAGCAGCGTGCCGCCCAGCCCCTTCAGCGCGCGTCCCAGCATGGCCCAACCCCCGTTGTTGCGGCGCCATGGTGCCGCCATGCACCGCGCCGCAACAAGCCGGGTTCAGCCGGAGATGCGCTTCAGCACGTTGTCGATGAAGGCCTGCGTGCTGCCGAGGTAGGCGCTGGGGTCGCACAGCGCCTGCACCTGCTGCGGCGTCAGCCGCGCGCTCACCTGCTGGTCCTGCAGCAGCGCATTGGCCAGCGGCAGCCCCTGCGCCAGCGCCACGTCGCAGGCATGGTGCACCACGTGATGCGCCTCGCCGCGGCCCAGCGCCGGCGCCAGCCCCATCATCACCTGCTCGGACACGATCAGCCCGCCGGTGCTGTCCAGGTTGCGCCGCATCCGCAGCGCATCCACGGTCAGCCCCTCGGCGATCACGCGCGCCTGCACCAGCGCGCCGTGGCTCAGCAGGAAGGCCTGGCCGATCGCCAGCGGCTCGGCCTGCCACGGCCCGGTGCCGCGTTCCTGGTCCTGCGCCATGGCGCCGAGCATCTGCGGCACCAGCGCCTGCACGCCGCGGCTCTGCGCCAGGATGTACTCGCAGGAAATCGGATTTCTCTTCTGTGGCATGGTGGAGGAGCCACCGCGCCCATCCACGTGCGGCTCCGCCACTTCGGCCACCTCGGTCTGCATCAGCAGCATCACGTCGGTTGCCAGCTTGGAAAGCGAGCCGGTCAGCAGCCCGAGGAAGCACACCGCCTCGGCCAGCCCATCGCGGGAGACGTGCCAGGGAATATCCGGCACCGTCAGCCCCAGCTCATTGCCCAGCTCCCGCTGCACCGCGATGCCGGCATCGCCCAGGCTGGCCAGCGTGCCCGCCGCGCCGCCGAACTGCAGCTTCTCCACCCGCGGCCGCAGCTGCTCCAGCCGTTCCTGCATGGTGATCAGCGGGCTGAGCCACACCGCCACCTTGTAGCCGAACGTCACCGGCAGCGCCTGCTGCAAGTGAGTGCGCCCGGCCATCACCGTATGCCGCTGCGCATAGGCCAACTTGCCCAGCGCCGCGTTCAGCCCCATCAAATCCGCGCGGATCAGCGACAGCGCCTGGCGCACCTGCAGCACCACGGCGGTATCCATGATGTCCTGCGTGGTGGCGCCCCAATGCGTCCACTTGCCCGCCTCCGGCCCCGCCAGCATCGAAAGCTGCCGCACCAGCCCCACCACCGGGTAGCCGGTATTGCGCGTCGCCGCCGCCAGCTCGGCAAAATCCAGCCGGTCCACCATCGCCGCCTGGGTGATCGCGGCGGCCGCCTCCGGCGGCACGATCCCCAGCCGCGCCTGCGCCCGGGCCAACGCCGCCTCCACGTCCAGCATGCGCTGCAGGAAGGCGCGCTCGCCCATCGCGGCGCGCATCGCGTCGGTGCCGTAGAGGGCGCCGAGAACCGGCGAATCAGCTGGGTTGACGCTCACGTTCTTGGACCCTCCTGGAACAGCGTCTGGTTGTCAGACTGCCGGCGGATGTCAAGGCTCCCCCCCTTCCCCCCGCCGCCATCGGCCCGCGGCACATGCATTCGGTATTGCCTGCCGCCTTGTTGCCGAGCGATACTGTTACGGCACCGGCCGCCCGGGCTGGCGCCAGCAGGGCAAGCCCCTCGCCGCCGGAGTGGAACGCATGATGATCCGTTGGCTCCTCCTGCTCCTGCTCGCCGCGCCCGCCGCCTGGGCGCAGGGCAGCCCGCCGCCCGGCACCCGCTTCCGGGACTGCGCCAATTGCCCGGAAATGATGGTGCTGCCGCCCGGCAGCTTCACCATGGGAGAGGCGGGAACCTCGCGCACCTCGCCGCCGCATCCGGTCACCCTGGCGCGGCCGGTTGCGATCGGCGTCAACCTGGTCACCTTCGACGAATGGGACGCCTGCGTCGCCGATGGCGGCTGCGGCCTGCTGCGGCTGTCCGACCAGGGCTGGGGCCGCGGCCGCCGCCCGGTCATCAACGTCAACTGGGACCAGGCCAGCTCCTTCGCCACCTGGCTGGCCCGCAAGTCCGGCCGGCCCTACCGCCTGCCGTCCGAGGCCGAGTGGGAATACGCCGCCCGCGCCGGCTCCACGACAACCTTCTGGTGGGGCGACGACGTCATCGCCGGCGTGGCCAACTGCGCCAGCTGCGGCAGCCCCTTCGACGACCGGCAGACCGCGCCGGTCGGCTCGTTCCGGGCCAACGCCTTCGGCCTGTACGACATGGCCGGCAACCTGACGCAATGGGTCGCCGACCCCTGGCACGCCAGCTACCAGGGCGCCCCGGCCGATGGCTCCATCTGGCTCACCGACGGTGACCCTCGCCGCCGGGTCATGCGCGGCGGTTCCTGGTACAACCGGCCGTCCTATTCCCGCTCCGCCTACCGCAACGGCGACGCGCCGACGGTCGCCAACCCGAAGATCGGCTTCCGCGTCGCCCTGCCGCTGTAGGCCGCCGGACGCAGCGCCGAGGCTACACCTCCAGGAACACCGTCTCGTTGTCACCTTGCAGCCGGATGTCAAGCGTCCACGCCCCCGGCGCCGTTGGCCGCGCCACCAGCGTCCCGCGCCGCGCCGCCGGCACCTGCGCCAGCACCGGGTCGGTCTCGTTCAGCGGCTCCCCGGCGAAGTACAGCCGCGTGCTCACATGGTTCATCAACCCGCGCGCGAAGATGCTGAGCGTGACATGCGGCGCCTGCGTCGCATTGCCGCGACCCTTCACCGGCCCCGGCTTCACCGTGGTGAAGTGGAACCGCCCCTCGGCGTCGCAGCGGCTGCGGCCATAGCCATGGAAGCCGGCCTCGTAGTCGCCCTCGGGGTCGGCCTGCCACAACTCCACCACGGCATCGACGCAGGGCGCGCCGTCGCCATCGGTGATCTGGCCGGAAAGCGCAATCCGCTCGCCCTTGGCATAGCCTTCGTTCGGCCCGCCGGCGCGCAGCAGGTCGGCCCATTCCGGGTGTTCGATCAGCGCCCAGTACGGCCCGATGGTCTGCGCGGCGGTGGCGACGAGCTTGCTCATTGCGGGTTCTCCATCGGCGTCGCATCCCGCCCGCGCAGCACGAAGTCGAAGCGATAGCCCAGCGCCCATTCCTCGCGGCCGACATCCATGTCCAGCCCGCAGATCAGCCGGTCCCGTGCGCCGGCATCGGCCACGGCGTTGAACACCGGGTCCAGCGGCAGCAGCGGGTCGCCCGGGAAGTACATCTGCGTCACCAGGCGCTGCGCGAAGCCGGTACCGAACAGGCTGTAGTGGATGTGGTTCGGCCGCCAGGCGTTCCTGTGGTTGCGCCACGGATAGGCGCCCGGCTTGATGCTGACGAAGCGGTAGGCGCCGTTCTCGTCGGTGAACACGCGGCCCTCGCCCTTGAAGTTCGGGTCCATCGGCGCGTCGTGCGTGTCCAGCGGATGATGGTAGCGCCCGGTCGAGCAGGCCTGCCAGATCTCGATCATGCAATGCGGCACCGGCCGGCCGTTCTCGTCCAGCACGCGGCCGCCGACGATGATCCGTTCGCCCTGCGCCTGATGCCCCTCATGCACCGACAGGTCGGCGAAGGCGGGGTAGTCGCGCTCGGTCAGCTTCGGCGCCAGGCTCTCGGTCAGCGTCGGCGCAATGCGGATCGGCGCCTGCTTCGGGTGGCGCTTGTGCGTGCTGCCATAGCCCGGGCTGTCCAGCGGCGGCTGGGAACCGGGCGCTACCGGAAGGTAGCCAACGGGGTCGCTCATGCTTCCTCCTTCAGGATATCCTTGGCGAGCTTCAACGCGGTATTCGCCGCCGGCACGCCGCCATACACCGCCACCTGCAGCAGCACCTCGGCAATCTCGTCCGGCGTCACGCCGGTGTTGCGCGTGGCGCGCACATGCAGCCTGAACTCGTCGTGGTGGCCCAGCGCCGCCAGCATGCCCAGGCACAGCAGGCTGCGGTCGCGATGCGAAAGCCCCGGCCGGGTCCACACGCTGCCCCAGGCGCCTTCCAGGATGAAGTCGCGGAACGGCTTGTCCATCGGCGTCAGCGCCGCCTCGCTGCGGTCCACATGCGCGTCGCCCAGCACCTGGCGCCGCACCACCATGCCCGCCGCCTGCCGGTCGCCCGGCAGCGCCGTCACGCTGGCCATGTGGTGCAGCAGCGCGCGCGTCATCGCGCCTTCCTGCTCGAAATTCGGGATGTGCTTCGCCTCCGGGATCACCACCAGCGTGGCGCCGGGAATGGCCGCCTGCACCGCCCTGGCCGCGGCCACGGGCGTCGAGGGGTCCTGTTCCCCCACCACCACCGTCGTCGGGCAGGCAATGCCGGTCACATCGCCCGCACGGCAATCACGCAACGCCGCCGCACAGCCGAGATAGCCCACCAGGTCGGTCGAGCAGATCATCCGCTTCAACGCCTGCGAGGACGCCAGCGAGCGGTCCATCACCCAGCGCTCCAGGGTGCCGTCGGCGCCGGCCGCCAGCCCATTGGCCCGCGCGCCGTCCATGCGTTCCTGCCACATCGACGCCGGCTGGAACTCCAGCGCGGTATCGCACGGCATCAGGGAGAGCACGCGCGCGGGCTGGTCGGCCGCCATCTGCAGCGCAATCCGCCCGCCGATGGAAACCCCCGCCACGTGCGCGGCATGGATGCCCAGCGCATCCAGCAGCTCGAAGCAATCCGCCGCCAGCGCGCGCATCGAATAATCGCCGGCCGGCGCCGTGCTCAGGCCATGGCCGCGCATGTCCACGGCCACCACCCGATACCGCTGCGCCAGCGCCGCCGCCTGCGGGTCCCACATGTGCAGGTTGGTGCTGAGCGAGTGCAGCAGCAGCACCGCCGGCGCCCGCTCGGGCCCCGACACCTGCGCATGCACCACGACATCCCCGAGCCGGACGAACATCAGACGCGCTCGACGATCATGGCGATGCCCTGGCCGACGCCGATGCACATGGTGCACAGCGCATAGCGCCCGCCGCGATTGTGCAGCTCCTGCACCGCCGTCAGCACCAGCCGCGCGCCGCTCATCCCCAGCGGATGCCCGAGCGCGATCGCGCCGCCATTCGGGTTCACGAACTCCGCGTCATCCGGCAGCCCCAGGTCGCGCGTCACCGCCAGCGCCTGCGCGGCGAAGGCCTCGTTCAGCTCGATCACGTCCATGTCGGCCAGCTTCAGCCCGGCCTTCTCCAGCACGCGGCGCGTCGCCGGCGCCGGCCCGAACCCCATGATCCGCGGTGCCACGCCGGCCGACACCGTCCCCAGGATGCGCGCCCGCGGCGTCAGCCCGTGCTGCTTCGCCGCGCGTTCGCTGGCCACCAGGATCGCCGCCGCGCCGTCATTGACGCCGCTGGCATTGCCCGCGGTCACGCTGCCGCCTTCCTTGCGGAACGGCGCCGGCAGCTTGGCCAGTGCCTCCAGCGTGGTGTCGGGGCGCAGGTGCTCGTCCTGGTTCACCACCGCCGGGTCGCCCCGGCGCTTCGGGATCACCACGTCGACGATCTCCTGCGCGAAGCGGCCCTCGCGCTGCGCCCGCCCGGCGCGCTGCTGGCTGCGCCAGGCGAAGGCGTCCTGGTCCGCCCGGTTCACCTGGAAGTCCTGCGCCACGTTCTCCGCCGTCTCCGGCATGGAATCGACGCCGTGCTCCTTCTTCATCTTCGGGTTGACGAAGCGCCAGCCGATCGTGGTGTCGTAGATCTCCGGCGCCCGGCCGAAGGCTTCTGCCTGTTTGCCCTGCACATAGGGCGCCCGGGTCATGCTCTCCACGCCGCCGGCGATCATGAAGTCGCACTCGCCGGCCTTGATCGCGCGCCCGGCAATGCCGACGGCATCCATGCCGCTGCCGCACAGCCGGTTCACCGTGCTGCCGCCGATGCTGCCCGGCAGCCCCGCCAGCAGCAGCGCCATGCGCGCCACGTTGCGGTTGTCCTCGCCGGCCTGGTTGGCGCAGCCGTAGATCACGTCCTCCACCGCCGCCCAGTCCACCCCGGGGTTGCGCGCCATCAGCGCCTGCAGCGGCACGGCGCCCAGGTCGTCGGTCCGCATCGGGGAAAGCCCGCCGGCGTAACGGCCGATGGCGGTGCGGACGGCATCACAGATGAAGGCTTCGGCCATGGCGGCGCTCTCCCAAGGGTGTTTCTTGGCGGACCCTCGCGCGCAAGCAGTCCCCGGTCAATGCTGGCGCGTCGTTGATCCTGCGCAAAACCCGGACCGCGCTATTGCGCCATCAGGTGCACCAGCCACAGGCTCAGCCCCGGGAACGCCACGCACAGCGCCAGCCGGATGAAGTCGGTCGCCAGGAACGGCAGCACGCCCTTGTAGATCGCGCTGATCGGCGCCCCCCGCGCCATGGAGGCGATGACGAACACGTTCAGCCCGATCGGCGGCGCCGTCAGCCCTATCCCCACCACCGTCAGCACCAGCACGCCGAACCAGATGGCGATGTCCTCGGTGCCGCCCAGCCCGAAATCCAGCGCGACCACCACCGGGAAGAACACCGGCAGCGTCAGCAATATCATCGCCAGCTCGTCCATCACCGCGCCCAGCAGCACGTAGAACAGCAGCAGCGCCACCAGCACGCCGTAGGGCGGCAGCCCGCTGTTCGCCACCCACTCGGCGGCCAGGTCCGGCAGCCCCGACAGCGCCAGGAAGCCGTTGAACATCTCGGCCCCCAGCAGGATGGCGAAGATCATCCCCGTGGTCTCGGCCGTGGCCCGCAGCGCCTGCGCGATGTCGCCCGCCTTCAGGTCGCCGCGCCCCACCCCCATGGCCAGGGTCAGCGCGCTGCCCACCGCCGCGCTCTCGGTCGGGGTGAAGATGCCGAGGTACAGCCCCAGCACCACGATGACGGTGATGGCGACAATCGCCCACACGCCCCGCAGCGCCTTCCACCGCGCCGGCCAGGCCACCTTCTCGGCGGAAGGCCACTGCGCCGGGTTGCGCCGCGCCAGCAGCCAGATCACCAGCATGTAGAAGGCAGCGGCGATGCAGCCCGGGATCATGCTGGCGGCGAACAGCTTGGCGATGTTCTGCTCGGTCGTGATCGCGTAGATGACGAGGATCGTCGAGGGCGGGATCAATATCCCCAGCGTCCCGCCCACCGCCAGCATCCCCGCGCTGGTCCCCACCGGATACCCGCGCGAGGTCAGCTCCGGCAGGCAGGCCCGCCCCATGGTCGCGGTGGTCGCGACGCTGCTGCCGCACACCGCGCCGAACACGGTGCAGCCCACCATCGCCCCCTGCGCCAGCCCGCCGCGCCGGTGCCCGAGGAAGGCATTCGCCGCCTCGAACAGGTCCCGCGCCAGGCCGCCGCGTTCCATCAGCGCGCCCATCAGGATGAACAGCGGTATCGTGGTCAGCGTGTAGTTGGCGAACAGGTGCCACGGCGTTGCCCGCGCCCAGTTCAGCAGCACGTCCAGCCCGGCCAGCTCGTAGTAGCCCACCGCGCCCACCACCAGCATGGCCAGCCCCACCGGCATCCGCAGCGCAATCAGCACCAGCATGCAGCCGAACCCGAAGGCGGCCATGATCGGCTCGGACATCGGGGCTTATTCCTGGTTCTGCGGCGCGGGTTTGAAGGCGGTGGCCAGCGCCACCACGGCGGTCACGGCAAAGCAGCCGGCGGCCAGCGCCATGGCCCAGCCGAAGGGTATCGCCAGCACCATGGAGGTGGTGTTGCTGGTCACCGCATCCTGCGCCCCCAGCGTCATCCGCCAGGCCAGCACCGCGCAGAACAGCGCGTAGACCAGGCTCCACAGCGCATCCAGCCCGCGGTTCAGCCAGGCCGGCGCATGGGTGGTGAAGCTGTCGACCAGAATGTTGGCGCCGCGCTGCTGCGCCCAGGGCAGGCACAGGAACACCGCCAGCCCGCCGCCGATGCTGACGATCTCGAAGTCGCCCTGCACCGGGTTGGTGGTGATCCAGCGCTGCACCACGCTGTAGGAGGAGACCAGCGCCACCAGCAGCATCAGCAGCCCGCCGAGCACCGCCAGCACGCGCGCCAGGCTCGCCAGGGCCCCGTTCGGCGCGGGCTCGGCCATGGGGCACTACGCCGCGTCGCTGTGGCGCGCCACCAGGCTGCGCGCGTCGGCCAGCAGGGCCTGGCTGTCCAGCCCCTTCTCGGCGGCGCTCTTCAGCCAGTTGTCCACCACCGGCCGCGTCGTCAGCACCCAGCGCTCCTTCTC
>CAIMOR010000010.1 GCA_903843125.1 uncultured Rhodospirillales bacterium | reverse complement strand
GCGCCGCCATGACCAGCCCAGCCGGCAGCATCTGCATCGGGCCGCCCTGCAGTCCGTAGCCGCCCCTGGCCACGTCCATCACCATCAGCACGGCCTGGCCGCTGCCGATGGCGAGCCCGCGCGCCTGTCGCAAAGCGCTGGCCATCTGGCTGGCGGCGCCACGCGCCTCCAGTGCCTGGCTGCGGGCCGGGCCGTGGGCGACGACGATGCCGGCGACCAGCGCCAGCACCGCCAGCACCGCGAGCATCTCGATGAGGGTGAAGCCCGCGTCGCGCCGCGTCACTGGGCCAGGTCGTTCAGGCTGAGCATGGCGGTCAGCAGCGAGGCGACGATGCCGGCGACGGCGGCGCCCATGATGATGGTGATGGCCGGGGTCAGCAGCGTCACCAGGCGCTGCAGGCCCTGCTGCACCTGGGCCTCGTGGATCTCGGCGGCGCGCAGCGCCATGGGCCCGAGCTGCGCGGTCTCCTCCCCCAGGCGCAGCAGGTGGATGGTCCGCGGCGGGAAGGTGGCGGTGGCTTCCAGCGAGGCTGCCAGCCCGGCGCCGCCCTTGGCGCCCAGCGTGGCGCGGTCCAGCGCCGCCACGCCGGCCAGGTTGCCCAGGGCGTCGCGGGTGATGCCCAGCGCCGGTACCAGTGCCACGCCGTTCTGCACCAGCGTGCCGAGCGTGCGCGTCATCCGCGCGGCCATCGCTTCCCGCGCCAGTCCGCCGGCCACTGGCAGGCGCAGCAGCAGCCGGTCGGCCAGCAACCGCACCGCAGGCCTTTGCAGCGCCTGACGCAGCGTCAGCAGGACCAGCACCAGCAGCAGCAGGCCCCACATCCACCAGGCGCCAACGAATTCGCCCGCCGCCAGCAGCAGTTCCGTCGAGCGCGGCAGGCTGGCGCCGTTCTGGCGAAACAGCGGCACGAATTGCGGCAGCACCTGGGTCAGCAGCAATGCGATGGCGCCGCAGGCCGCAACCAGCAGCAGCGCGGGATAGACCATCGCCGAGGTGACGGAGGCCATCAGGGCGCGTTCGCGTTCCAGCAGCGTCGCCAGCCGTTCCAACGTGATCGCCAGGCTGCCGCCGGCTTCCCCGGCACGGACCAGGCCGACATAGAGCGGCGCGAAGCTGGTGCCCTGCGCGGACAGCGCCGTCGCCAGTGCCGCCCCGCCTCGCACGGCGTCGCGCAACTCCGCCGTTATCCGCCGCACCCGGCCGTTCGGTGCTGTCTCCACCAGGAAGCGCAGCGCATGGTCCAGGTCCTGGCCGGCTCCGAGCATCATGGCCAGCTCGCGTGTGAACGCCGTCATCTCGGCCCGGCGCAGCACCGCGCCGCGACGCAGGCCGAGGCCAGGCAACAGACCGGTCGCGCCCGCCTTGGCGGCGCCGATGCTGACCGGCAAGCTGCCGCTGTGGCGGAGCGCGGCGACGACGCTGGCTTCGTCGCTCGCTTCCATCACGCCCTGCGTCGCCTCGCCCTTGGCCGAGATCGCCTGGTAGCGGAAGGTCGGCATGGCTCAACCTTCCGTCCTTATGCTGCGCACCACTTCCTCCAGCGTGGTGACGCCGGTGAGAGCGGCGTCCAGGCCGGCGTCGAACATAGGCACCATGCCGCCGGCGACGGCGGCGCGTTCGATGGTTGCGTGATCGGCGCGACTGAACACCAGGCGTTCCACCTCGGCATCCGGCACCAGGAATTCGGCGATGGCCTGACGGCCGCGGAAGCCTGTGTTGCGGCACTGGTCGCAGCCGACCGCGTGCCATAGCCGCGGCTCCGCCTGGCCGAGCGCGGCCGCCCGCGCCGCCAGGCCGAAGCGTTGCACCAGGGGCGCCGGCGCCGCACCCTCGCGGCAACAGTGCGGGCATAGCCGCCGCACCAGACGCTGCGCCAGTACGCCGCGCAGCACCGCGGCCAAAAGGTAGTCCTCCAGCCCCATGTCGCGCAGCCGGGTGATGGTGGCTGCCGCCGAGTTGGTGTGCAGCGTGGAGAGCACGAGATGCCCGGTCAACGCCGCCTGCACCGCGATCTCCGCCGTTTCCAGGTCACGGATCTCGCCGACCATGATGACATCGGGGTCCTGCCGCAAAATCGACCGCAGCAGGGCCGCGAAGCTCAGCCCGATCTGCGGCTTGACCTGGATCTGGCTGATGCCGGCGAGCTGGTACTCCACCGGGTCTTCGATGGTGACGATCTTGCGCGCTACCGAGTTCAGCCCAAGCAGGCCGGTATAAAGCGTGGTGGTCTTGCCGCTGCCGGTCGGGCCGGTGACCAGCACGATGCCGTTGGGCAGTTCCAGCGCCTTGCCGAGGCGGCTGACAACCGGCGCTGGCAAGCCAAGCCTGGCGTAGTCCAATGCAACCGCGCTGCGGTCGAGCACCCGCAGCACCACATTCTCGCCATGCAGGGACGGGATGGTGGAGATGCGGAAGTCGATTTCCTGCCCGCGCACGGCCAGCTTTATGCGCCCGTCCTGCGGCAGGCGGCGTTCGGCGATATCCAGCCGCGCCATGATCTTCAGCCGCGAGACGATGGCCGCGGTCAGCCGTGCCGGCGGACTGTCCGCCTCGTGCAGCACGCCGTCGTAGCGGTAGCGCACGCGGATGCGGTCCTCGAAGGGCTCCACATGGATATCGGAGGCCTGGGTCTCCACCGCGCGGGCGATGAGTTGGTTGACCAGGCGGATGACCGGTGCCTCGCTGGCCAGGTCCTTAAGGCGTTCGGCATCCTCCTCCAGCGGCTGCGCGGCGCTCTCCGCCTCCGCGGCGGTGGCGCCCTCGGGGAACAGGCGATCCAGCGCGGCCTCAAGCTCGATCGGGACCGCGACCTCAAGCCTTATGGTGCACCCCGTCGCGGCCGCGATTGCGGCAGGGGTGAAGCTGTCGAAGGGGTCGGCCAGCGCCAGCACCAGCGTCGCTCCCTGCTGCTCCAGCGGCAGCGCGCGGACCTGGCGCAGGAAGCGGGGGTTCAGGCGCCCGGCATGCAGCGGTTCGGCGGGATAGCGCCGCGGACTGGCCAGTGGCAGCGCCAATGTGGTGGCATAAACCTGGGCGAGGTCGCGTTCGGTGACCATTCCAAGCTGCACGAGCACGGCTTCGACCCGCTGGCCGCTCTCCGTTGCCACGCGCCGCGCGCGTTCGATGGTGCGCAGGTCGCACTGGCCCTGCGCCATCAGCAGCGCGACGGTCGCCTCCTGGGCGGAAGCCTCAGCGGCGTTGCCGCGCGCCGGTTGCGCCATGTTGTTCATCGACTTCAGTTTGTTCGGCGCACCGGCGGAAGCAAGCGACATGGGCGTGCGCGCATGCGATGGAACGCCATGCTTGCCTGGTTGTTGCCCCTGATATTCGCGCCCTTCGCCGGCAGCCTCGTGGGCGTGCTGATCCGTCGCCTGCCCGCGGGCAGGGCGGTGATGTGGGCGCGGTCCGAATGTGAAACCTGCGGCTGCCGGCTTGGCCCGGCCGACCTGATTCCGGTGGCAAGCTACCTGCTCCTGCGCGGGCACTGCCGCCACTGCAACGCGCCGATCGGGCCCTTCCATCCGGCCGTGGAACTGGCCGCCTTCGCGGTGGCCCTGACCGCCGTGCTGGCGGCGCCTGAGCCGGGCCTGGCCTGGGCCGGCTGTGGGCTTGGGTGGGGGCTGCTGGCGCTGGGATGGATCGACTGGCAGCACTGGCGCCTGCCGGATGCCCTGACACTGCCGCTCGTCATCCTGGGTCTCGTCGCAACGGCGCTGCTGCTGCCCGCGGCGCTGCCCGACCATGCCATTGGTGCGATGGTGGGTTGGGCGGCCTTCCGCGGAATCTCGCTGCTGTACCGCTGGCTGCGAGGGCGCGAAGGCCTCGGCGAGGGCGATGCCAAGCTGCTGGCCGTGGCCGGTGCCTGGGTGGGATGGCCGAACCTGCCGATGGTGGTGCTGCTGGCGGCGCTGCTGGGCATCGGCGTTGCGTTTGCGCGGGGCGGGCGGCTGCGCGGCAGCCTGGTGCTGCCTTTCGGCCCGTGCATGGCGGTGGCCCTTTGGTTGGTCTGGCTCGACGCCACCGCATCAAGCTTCTGACAACCCGCATGGCAATGTTGCAGCATGGACGACGCTGCCCACGTTCATTGCTGCATGACCGCGAACGACGACCGACGGCGCGATGCCGGCTTCACCCTGCTCGAGATCCTGGTGGTCATCGCCATACTGGGATTGCTGATCGGGCTGGTGGCGCCGGCGGCATTGCGCCAGCTTGGTGGTGCCCGCAACTCGGTGGCACGGCAGTCGATTCAGCGTATCGCCGCGGTACTGGACATCTACCGGCTCGACATCGGCAGCTATCCGAGCACCGACCAGGGGCTGCAGGCGCTGGTCTCGCCGCCGAGCGGGGCGAGCGGCTGGAACGGCCCCTACGTGCAGGGCGGCGAGGTGCCGCAGGATCCTTGGAACCGACCCTACCTTTACCGCAGCCCATCAACCCGCAGCGGCCGCAGCTACGACCTCTGTTCGCGCGGGGAGGCGGCTGAGGCCGGTGATGCGCCGCAGGACCGCATGATCTGCAACTGAGGCCTATGGCTCCGGCGCCGTCCAGTCCAGCACCAGCCAGGGCCGGCCGCCCGGGCCGCCGCCCAGCCGCACCACCCCCTGCCGCACAAAGCGCGCGCCTTCCGCCAGATCGACCGCAACGCTGATGCTCACCACACCGGCAGCATCCAACTCGCTGGGTTCGTCGCCGATGTCGCCGACTGCGGTCGGTTCAGCCAGGGCACGCAGCACGGTGGCGCTGGCATAGGTCCGGTCTGGCGTACCGCCAGCGTAAAGCGAGAGTTCCGGGCGCAACCGGGCCAGCAGGTCCGGTGTCATGCCAAGGACCAGGCCAAGTTCGTCCAGGCTTTCGAAGGGCGTCGCGGGCGGTCCATACGCTCGCCCGGCGGCGCGATACTGCGCTTCCCCCGCCGCTCCCTGGCCTGCGACCAGACTGCCGGCGCGCCATGCCAGCATGGCTGCCGCGATCGCCGCGGCCTGCGCCGGCTCGGCACCGACCACGACCATCAGCGACTGCAGGAGCGCGGCGGATGCGCTGTTCGGGTTGACCTTCGCCTGTTCATTGGCAACCCGGATGCGGGCGATGCCGCCGCTGATCGGCAGGCTGCGCGGCACGCCATCGGCCAGCCAGCGGCGCGGGGAACTGTCGAGCACATGGAACAGCGCCTCATGAAAGGCGCCATCCGCCGCGGCCTCGGCGCGTGCGCCGGCGCGCAGGTTGCTGGCCAGCAGCGTCTCGCCCCGGCCGAGCGCCGTGACCTGCGTGCCTAACATCGCCAGCAGCGCCAGCGACCACAGCACGATCAGCAGCGCGAAGCCGCGGTCCCGGCCGAAGCGCGCGGCTTCGGCCGGAGCTGGCCGGGGCCTCACCCGAGGTCAGTCGGCGTCGCGCCGTCCGGCTTCGGACCACCAGCTGGCGCGGGACTCGCGCAGGTCCGACGCGGCGTCGGAATCCGTGTTGCCGTAGACACCGATGCATCCTGTCGAGCAGTTGGGCACCGTGGTGTTCGGTCCCAGCGGAACGAAGACATGGTTGCTGCGCGCATCCGCTGCCACCGAGTGGGCGCTGGCATCAGATGCCACGTTGATCACAAAGCGGCGGGTGCGGGCATTGACGATCCCGAGCGACGGTCCGCCGGCAGCGGCAGGGTTGTTGCGGGCGGCCAGGTAGTAGTTACCGTCGCCGGGATTGTACCAGACCTCGTCCGAGCCGGAGACCTGCGGCAGGGTGGCCAGCAGCGTGCCATCGCGCGCGCTGATGATCTGCGAGTTCGCGGTCAGCGAGCAGCCGATGAGCAACTCCTGCCGCGGCCCGAGTGCTGCACCGGCCGGGTTGCAGCCGGTCAGCGGGAAGACCTGGCGAACGCTCATCGTCCGCGGGTCGACCACGGCGACGCCGCCGAGATTGGCGTTGTCGTTGCGTGCGGTCAGGTTGACGTAGAACAGCCCGGTGCCGGGGTTGTAGACGGACTGCTCGACACCGGCGTAGTCGGCGAACTCGATGCGGCCGAGCACGCGGCGATTGGCCGGGTCGGTGCTGATGAAGCTGATGAAGGGCGGTGTCGCCGCATTGTTCGCCACCACCAGGATGTGGTCGCGCGGGTCATATGCCATCTCGTCGGCGCGCTTGTCGGCCGCGGCCGTGCTGCCCGGGCGAACCGTGGAGATGGTGGCGACGATGCTCTGGGTGAAGATGTTGATGACCTTCACGCTGCTGTCGCCATCGCCGACCCAGACCTCGCCGACGCCTACCGGGACAACGCCATCCGGGCCGGAGATGTCGTTGTTCGCGGTGCCGTTCGGGTTATGGGCGATGCCGGCGAAGCCGCCGACTCGCGTCAGGAACCGGTTGCCCGCGGCATCGAAGATGTCCAATGCGGCGTTGGCCCGGTCGGCGAGGTAATACAGCGGCAGGCGATGGTCGACGTAGCTGATGTCGAAGCCGGTGAGCGGCTGGCCAGGCACGGCGATGGTGGTGATCAGGCCGTAAGCCGGGGTCTCGACCGCGTCCCTCGCCGCATCGCTTTCGGCCCGCGACAGGCCGGCACTGCCGGCGAGCAGGACGGCGGCGAAGGCGACGCTGCGGGCAAGCCCTCGGCGCAGGCCGGGTGCCTTGATGGTGCTCATGTTTCCTCCCTCTACTGGCTTTGGCCAGTTTTCTCCTCAGCGCGGCGATGGTCGACCGCGCTGGGATGCTGCGTGCCGCAACGGCTGCCGGTCAATCAAAAGGGCGCGGACGTTTCAGTTCTGTCCGCCTCAATTCCTCTTAATATGCAATAGTACAGGATTTATGGTCGAAAAATTCCACTCATGGGGGAAAAATAGTAGTGGATTGGCCGAATAACCGTACCGCCGCTCCAACCACTTTCATCCGATAGGCGTCGTGCCTGTGCGGCGTATGGGAATGGTAGTTGCCCACTGCCCGCATCAGGTCGCCGCCGGCATCGTGCAGCGCTGCGCGCAGGATGGCGCCGGCGGCGGCGATGTTGAAGCAGCCCTCGTGGATCAATCGCTGCCGGATTTCGGCCGCCGGCAGGCCGGTGACCTCAGCGATCGGCGCAACCCAGCGGGTGTTGACCTGCATGAGGCCGAGATCCTCGCTACCGTCGGTGTTGCGCACGGCAAGGCCGACCTGGCCGCCCTCCACGCGCTGGATCGCCGGCAGCACGCGAGGCGGCAAGCCGTAGTAGGCGGCGACCAGGCTCATGCAGGCGAGGAAGGGTACCGCCATGGCCGCTCAATCGCGCTCCAGCTCCTCGCGCACGCGGCGCCGGATGCGGGCGTTCGGGTCGATCGAGCCGCTCGGCCGAAGCGCGCGCAATTCGCCCGGCACCGCCGCCGCGTTGATCAGGTTGTCGCGCAGATCCTCCGTCAGCGCGCGGGCGTCGCGCTGGTCGTGCACCACGCGGGGCGTGATCAGCACGATCAGCTCCGTGCGTTGGCGGGTGTTGGATTGGGTGCCGAACAGCGCGCCGAGCAGCGGGATGTCCTTGATGAAGGGAATGCCCTGGTTGCCGCGTGAGGTCGTGTCCCGGATCAGCCCGGCAAGGCCGATGGTCTGGCCGTCCTGCACCACCACGCGGGACCGCACGGCGCGTTCCAGGAACGTGGGCGAGGCGATGCCGGTGGCCGGCGCCGCGGGGTCCACGTCGCTGACTTCCTGCATGATGTCGAGCGTGACGAGGCCGCCGCTGTTGACCCGTGGCGTGACTTCCATGATGACGCCGGTCTCGCGGTAGTCCACCGAGTTCACGATCGGCGCGCCGGTGGTCAGGGTGCTCTGCGCGCTCTGGGTCAGGAACGGCACCAGGCTGCCGACCTGAAGCCGCGCCGGCTCGTTGTCCAGCACCATCAACTGTGGCGAGGACAGCACCTGTACCTGGGTGACCTGCTGGAGCAGGTCGATGGCGTATTGGCTGCCGTTGCGGTCGCTCAGCACGAAGCCCGCGGGCGTTCCGGCGGCGAAGGCCGCGGCGCCGGCCGCAGCGGCACTGACCATACCGTTGGCGATGCCATTGCCGAAGCTGAGTGCGCCGTTCAGGCCGCCGGAGCGGAAGAAGAACTGCGTGCCGTAGCGCAGGTTGTCGTTCAGCGTCACCTCGGCAATGGTGGCGTCGATGCGGACCTGCAGCGGCAGGATATCGATCCGGCGCAGCATCGCCTGCACGGTCGAAGCCTCGGTCGGGGTGCCGAAGACCAGAACAGCATTGTTCTGCGGATTGGGGATGATCCGCATGGTCTCGACCACGGGCTCGGCACCACTGCCGCCGGGGCCGCCCAGGCCACCCAGCAACGGATTGCCGCTGCTGCCGAGGCTTTGCTGCCCAATCGGAGGCGCCCCCGGGGGCACGCCTGGCTGCCCCTGGCCCTGGCCCTGCTGCCCAAAGCCACCGGCCTGACCGCCCTGTACCAGCCCGCCCCGCCCAAGCCCGATGCCGCCCACGCCGATGCCACTGCCGCCGGTACCGCCACGCCCGGCGCCCATGCCGTAGCGCTGCCGCGTGCCGTAGGGGTTGGCGCCACCCGGCAGGCTGGGCTGAGCGGTGATGTTTTCGGGCGTGAAGGCCTGCTGCAGCACGAAGGCGACGTCGTCGCTCTTGCCGTTCTGCAGGTAGAAGACATTCCAGCCGCGCAGTCCCCGCCGCCGCGTGCTTTCAACCAGGCCGAAGAGCCGGCGCGCGTCGTCGATGAGCCGCGGCTGCGGTGCCACCACCAGCACGGCATTGATCCGCTGCATCGGCACCACCCGCACCACGCCGGCCAGCGCGGCGCCCTGCTGGGCACGCAGCGCCTCCTGCAGGCCCTGCGCCATGTCGCGGGCATCGCCGGCACCCACCGGCAGCAGCACGTAGGACTGGCTTGCCAGCACATCCACATCGAAGCTGGCGATGAGCTGCACCAGCGCCTCCCGCGTCGTCGGGTCGCCGCCCACCAGCAGCGCGTTGCGACCGGCATCGGCGACCACCCGGCCACCATTCCCGGCGAATGGCTGCAGGACTTTCGCCAGGTCCTCGGCTGCGGCGTAGCGCAGCGGAACCAACCGGTTGCCGCCGGCCCCACCATCCGTCGCCAGACCCGGCGAGGCTGCGGCACTGGCGGCGGGGACGACCCGGTACAGATCCCCGGCCTGCACCAGCGCAGCGCCATTCTGCGCCAGCAGCGTCTGCAAGGTCGGCAGAAGTTGGGCGCGATTGATCGGGGTAGCGGTATGCAGCGTGACGGCGCCACGCACCGCAGGGTCGATGGTGTAGTTCAGCTTCAGCCAGTTGCCGAGCACCTGGGCCACCACCTCGCGGATGTCGGTGTCGGCAAAGTCCAGCGAGATGTTGCCGCCGCCCGTCCCGCTTGACTGCGGGCCGATGGTACCAGCCACCGGCGGTGCGGCGATGCTGGACTGCACGCCGGCCGGGAGCTGCGACGAGCCGATGCCGCCATTTATCCGCGGCGTGGCGATGGCGGTGGGGTATTGCGGCAATGGCAGCGGCGCAAGTGTCGGTCGAACCGGCGCGTCGCAGGCGGCCAGGACCATCGGCAACACGAAGGGCAGCAGCAGGCACTGGTGACGACGGCTCATGCGTGGACGGTTCCCGTGGACTACCTGCAGACGTCATGCTCGGCAACGACGAGCGCAAGCCGCACCCCTGGTTCCCGCCACCGGTATCGAGCTAACCACCGGCGCGAACCCAGGCGAGTGCGTAACCGCGTCAGCGCGCGGCAAGGTGAAGGATATGCGCTGCCCTGGGGCCGCTGGCCGAAGCCGGCGGCCCCATCCCCGCAGCGCTCTGCCGCGCCAGGCTCAGGCGATGTTGCCGTTCAGCTTGTTCGGGAAGAAGCCGTTATTGGCCGCGGCGCCGCCGAGGTAGACGATGTTCAGCACCTGCGTCGTGGTCCGGGCGAAGGCCAGGCCGTTCTGGTCCGTCGGGATGATGTTGAACTCGGTGCCCACCACCACGCCCTGATCATCCGGCTTGCCCGAAGCCGCGGCCCGCAGCGCGGAGATCTTCCCGGCAGCGGCGATGAGACCAGCGCCGTGGTTGCGGATACGGGTGCGGATGCTGCCGGCGTGATAGGCCTCGACCGACAGGATCCCGGCAGCCGCGGCCAGGTAGCCCTTGTCCTGGATCAGCGGGGCGGCACCGGAGTATGCGGTTACGCCGACATCCTCGAAGATGAAGGCGCCCAGCAGGAAGCTGTTCTCGTCGGCAAAGGGGTTGAAGGTTTCGCCTGCACCGATGACCCCCGCTGCCTGTGCCGCCAGGGTAAAGCTGGTGGCCAGGTTGATGGTCGGCTCGGCGACCGCATAAGGCCCAAGCGCCTTGCGCAGGAACAGCACGTGCGCAAGCTCGTCCTTGGCGATCTCCTCGGCATACTCCTGCGCTGCGCGCGTCGCCCAGGGCACCCTGCTGCCGCCGGTGACCGTGCCTTGCGTGCCGGTACCGGTGGTGGCTGAGGCCGGCAGGCCGGAGCCGAATACCGCGCGCAGGTAGAACTCGGCTTCGAGATATTCGAGGTTGAGCGCGAAGTTCAGCACGTCGGCGTCGGCGACCGCACTCTGCGCCGAGGCTGGTACGCTGCGCATGCCACTGGCCAAGGCGCCAAGGGCGGCCGCGCCGACACCGGCACGGGCGAGCATGGATCGCCGGTCGGTGCCGGCCGGGATTAGTGTCGGACGATGCATGAAAGAACTCCCGTATGCACCGGGGCTGGACCTGGCCGTTCTGGCCGCGGCTGCGTCGCCCGGTGACGGCTTTTGCCGCACCCGAGTTACGCCCCGTCGCGCAGACCGGATGCGAAGCGACCGTCGTTGCGGCGATGACGAAGCTGCGAGCCGTTACCGATTGGGCGTGCAGGTATCATTCGTGGATTCGAGCTTCTGCATCGGTCACGCATAACAGCTCCGCGAGCCGTGCGTCCGATGAACATCGTCGCACGTACCGCTGCTGGGATCCGCGATTTCAACAGGAGAACGCCTTATGCCCGACGTCCTGCAGACAGGTTCCGGAACGCTGGATGCGACCGCTTTGGGGAGCGCCGATGCGACGTTGTACAACGCGGACGTCGTTTCCGTTCTGGCCAACTATGACGCGAACACGCCCGGAGGTGCCGCCGGCGGCGGAACCGTGGCCGGCCCCGGCCTGCCGCACGTCCCGGATGCGACCGATTCCCTGTTATACAACGCAGATGTTGTGGCCGCCCTCGGCGTGATCGACAATGCTGGTACCGGGCAGGCCGTGGATTGGTGGTCAATCGGCCAGCAGGTCGAAGCCAACTTTGCCGCGACCGGTCACTGGTTCCTGTAGGGCTCACGCAAACGGTCGTCATGTGAAGCGGCGTGGAAAGGGGCTTCGGCTCGCTTTACATGCAGGCGTGCGCCACCGTGCCTCGCTCGTACGTCGTCGACGGAACCGATGAAGGTTTCGGATACGGTCGATGCCGACGTCGACGCCCTGGCTCCCCTCCGCGTGCCATACAGCAGCGTCGAGATCGGCATCGACCGCATCGCCAGCTGTCCGGCCGGTTGCGGCTCCACCGCTGCCGACCCGCGCCGCTCGCCGTCCAACTCCGAGGAGGCCAGCGGCGGGTGCTTGATCCCGTCAGCGGTGAACTCCGCCACGAAGAACGCCACCAGCTTCGGCTGCATCAACTGCCTGCCAAGCGCGTCCACCAGGCTGTGCCGCGTCCGGGTCTGCTTGGTGCAGCCAGCTACCCCGGCGCGGTCGCCAGAATGCGCAGCATGCGGCCAAAGCGGTCCCCGGCCAGCGCGACGTTGTCCAGCACACCTTCTTCCAACTCGTCCACCTGCATCGCCTCGTCCTGCAGGGAGACCTTGCCGCCGCTGGCCTTGCGCGTTTGGGCAATCCGCAGCCGGTCCGACAGGAAGAAGGCCATGGCCCGGTAGAAGCGCAGGCCGAAGCCGGCATCGGCCTCGATCTTCGTCAACAGCACCGGCTTGGCAATCTCCAGCACCAGGGCTGGGCCGGTGCCCAGCACGGTGGCGGAAGGCGGCGAGTTGTCGATGAAGCTCATCTCGCCAAGTATCTCGCCGGACTGCAGCAGGGCCACGCGGCCGATCCCGGCCACCTCCACCGCCAGCTTGCCCTCGATCAGCAGGAAGACAGCGGGGCTGGGCTCGTTCTGGCGAATGATCGCCTCGCCATCGGCCACCGCCCGGCGCCGGCCTGCGCGGGCCAGCCAGTGCACGTCCAGGTCGTCCAGCTGGCCGAGGATGTAGAGTACCTTGCGCAAGGTGGTGTCTCCCTCAGGTCAGTTGTCGCCGGGCCAGGTCGCGGAACAGACCCGGCTCGGCCATCAGTTGGTCGAACCGACCAGTCTGCACCAGACGGCCTCGGTCCAGCACCAGCACGCGGTCCACCATGGCGATGGTGGAAAGCCGATGCGCCACCACCAGCCTGGTCAGCCCCAGCCCCGAAACGGCTTCGGCCACCACGGACTGGGTGCGGTTGTCCAGCGCGCTGGTAGCTTCGTCCAGCAGCAGCAGGCGCGGCCGGCGGGCCAGGGCTCGCGCGATCAGCAGCCGCTGCCGCTGGCCGCCGGACAGCGTAGTGCCGCCTTCCTGCAGCATGGTGTACATGCCCATGGGCAGCGCACGGATTTCTCGTGCCAACCCGGCCAACTGCGCCGCCTGCCAGGCCTCCTCCAGTTCTATCGGCCGGCCGCCGCCGATATTGTCCAGGATGCTGCCCGCCTGCAGCCGGCTGTTCTGCAGCACCACGCCCACCTGCCGACGCACGGCCGCGGCGTCCAGCGTCGCCAGCGGACGACCATCATACAGCAGGGCGCCGGATAGCGGCGTCTCGAAGCCCAGCAGCAGGCGCAGGATGGTGCTCTTGCCGCTGCCGGAGGGGCCGACCACCGCAACATATTCGCCCGGCTGCACCGCGAAGGAGAGTTCGTGCAGCACCGGCGGCGCGCCCGCGGCGTAGCCGAAGCTGACACGGCTGAACTCCAGCGCGCCGGATAACAGCCCCGGATCATGGCTGCCGCGCCCGGTTTCGGTTGGCGTCGCCAGGATCGGCTTGGCCCGGGCGTAAAGCGGCACCGCCGTCAGCACGCTGCCGACTGCCTGGACAAAGCGGTCGCCGCCGATCATCAACTGGCCGAAGGCAGTGGCGAAGGCCAGCCAGGCCCCTAGGCCGAACGCGCCGGGCGGCGGCGGTGGCTCGGCCGCGGCCAGGGCTAGCGCGGCGGCCTGGGCCGCTTCCAGCCGCAGGCTTTCGCTCAACGAGGCGGCCACCACGAAGAGCGCCGCCGTTGCCAGCGGCAGGAAGCCCGCGCCGAACACCGCTTGCCAGTTGTTGAGCCGCTGGGCCGCCATGGCATCGCGATGCTGGCGCCCATACAGCCGGGCCCAAACCGCAAAGGCGCGCTCGACCGCCCCGGCGGCCTTCAGCTTGGCCAGCCCGCCAATCGCCTCCAGCACCAGGTTCTGGGCGCGGCCGCGGTGTTCGGCTAGGCTGCGCTCCCGGCGGACCTGCAACAGGCACAGCCATAGGCTGACCGCGGCGGCCAGCGGGGCCACCGCGACGCCCAGCACCCCAAGCCGCACGTTGCAGACCAGCATCACCGCCACATTGGCCAGCGCCAGGATGCCGGTGAGCAGCCCGCCGAGCCCGGCACCCGCCAGGCTGCGCCTGAACCGCTCCACGGCCAGCACCCGGTCCGCCAGGTCGGCGGCGCCGTAGCGCCGGAAGAAGCCCACGGGCAGGCGCAGCAGCCGGTCGAACAACGCGGCCTGCGTATCCAGCGAGAAGCGGCCCTCGATCCGTTGCAGCAGCAGGCTGCGGGTCAGCTCCAGGCTGGCGGCACCGACGGCCGCCGCCAGCAGCCCGCCCCCCAGCACCAGCAGCGCCGTCTGGTCGCTACGTGGAATGAGGCTGCCGCCCAGCAGCCCCGCCGCCACCGGCGCGGCGATGCCAAGCACGGCCGTGGCAAGCGAGAGCAGCAGCAACCGGGCGCTGTCCTGCCGCAGCCCGCCGGCGATGAATCGCAGCAGCCCGCCCAGGCCGACCGGGCCGGCGGGGAAGGCGCGGTAGAGCATCCACGCCTCTGGCTCCAGATGTTCCGCCTGCGCCCGGCTCAGCGGACGCGCGCGATGGGTGGCGGCATCCACCATGCGATAGCCGCCCCGGCCTGGCAGCAGGGCCACCGGCCTGGCGCCAGGGTTGCACAAGGCCAGCAGCGCCCCGCTGTCACGGCGCCACCAGCCATCCCGCAGCAGCACCCGGCGCAGCCGCAACTCGGCCGCGATGGCGTAGCCAGCCAAGCGCTCCGCCACCGGAACCTCGGCGGCCATGCCGGCGGGCCTGGGCGGCAGGGGCTGTCCCGCCGCGGCTGCCACCAGCACCAGCGCCTGCCATACCGGCTCGGCCGCGGCCTCTCCCAGCGGGGTGCCGGCGGCCAAACCGGAGAGACCAGCCAGGCCCTGGGCCATGCTCGCCTCGGCTGCCCTGGCGCGCTGGGCGATGCGGGCTGCACGTTCCGTCGCGCGCGCCTCCAGCACCTTGGCGGCATGGCGGAGCAGCATGGCGCGATGCCCGGCCAGCGCCGCCGCCAATTCGGCCGCGGTCAGCTGGCTCGCCTCGCGCAGCAATAGCCGGCTGGGCAGCTGGAAGTGCAACGGAGTCACTGCCGTAAGCGGCTGCGGCGGCGCTTCCGGGCCGACCTCCTCGCCATCCGCCGCCGTGACGCCGCCTGCCAGCACGGTAGCCCACAGCACCTGCCAGCCCGCGCAGCCCAACTGCGCGCCGGCGGGCCACTCGGCCTCGCCCGGCACGGCCAGGTGTTCGGTCCAGCCGCGCGCGGGGTCCCGCATGGTTTCGTCGACCGCGAGCACCCAGGCTTCGGCCGCCGCCGCAGGGTCGGGCGCGGGCACCAGCTGGCTGTCAAGATCTCCCACCGCCAGCAGCGCGACGTCCGGCTCCGCCGCCGCCGGCGGAGTGCCGCACAGGCTGCCGCCGCCATCCACCCGCAGCAGGAATTCACGGCGGCCGAGCAACTGGCCGCCCACCCGGCGCACCGCGAACACATCAACGAAGCCGCCGCTCACCTGCCAATGCCCGGCCAGCGCTTCCAGCAGCATCGGGTTGTCCGCCGCCAGCGCGATCGGCTGCGTCGCGCTGCTCATGCCACGGCCTCCAGCAGCCGGCTGTACAGCCCGCCCCCGGCCAGCAGGGCGGCATGCGGGCCGCGTTCGGCGACGCGACCCTGCTCCATCACCAGGATCTCATCCGCATCGCGGATGGTGGAAAGCCGGTGCGCTATGATGATGCAACTGCAGCCGCGCCGCCGCAGCGCCGCGTCGATCTGCAACTCCACGATGGGGTCCAGTGCGGCGGTGGCTTCGTCCAGCACCAGGGCTGCGGGGTTGGCCACCAGCGCCCGGGCAATCTCCAGCCGCTGACGCTGGCCGCCGGAGAAATTTGCGCCGCCTTCCATCACCTCGGTATCCAGCCCGCCGGGGCGGCTGGCGATGTCCGCATGCAGCCCGGCATCCTTCAAAGCCGCCACCAGCACCGCCTCGGGCACCGTTTCATCCCATAGGGTCAGGTTGTCGCGCACACTGCCGGCGAACAGGAACACATCCTGGTCGACGTACGACAGGGCGGTCGCCCGTTCCGCCGGTGGCAGCGCCGCCAGCGGGCGGCCATCGAACAGGATGTCGCCGGACCACGGCTCCACCAGGCCTGCCACCAGCCGGCCCAGCGTGCTCTTGCCGCTGCCGGAAGCACCGACCAGCGCCACGCGCCGGCCGGGCTCCAGGGTCAGGCTGAAGCCCTGGATCAGCGGCGGGTCGGTGCGGCTGTAGCCGAAGGTCACGTCGCGCAGTTCCAGCCGGCCACTGCCCGCGGACGCGGCGGGCAATGGCGGCGCCGGCGCGACGGTCGGCTGGTTCAGCAGGTTGCTGACCCGCGCCAGGTCGCCGCGCACCTGGCGCAGCCGCTCCAGCATGGCCAGCAACTTCAGGAAGGGCGCGTTCAGGCTGGCCAGCAACATCTGCAACGCCAGCAGGGAACCGATGGTCAGCGCGCCTTCCATCACCCGCAGCCCGCCCACCACCAGCACGGCCGCAGCCCCCAGCGCCTGGAGGAAGACCGGCGTCATGGCGGCCGCGGTATTGATGGCGCCGATGCTGCGTTCCGCCCCGGCGGACTGCGCATGGTGGCCGGCCCAACGGGCGAAGGCCTCGGCCTCCCCGCCCGCCACCTTCAGTGTCTCGATGCCCTGGATGGTACTGGCGGTGATGCTGCCGAGCATCCCCTGCTGCTGCTGCACCACCTGACCGAGCCGCTGCAGGCGCCAGCCGATGCGGCGCAGCACCAGCACGTTCACCACCGGTACCAGCAGGCCCACCGCGGCCACCAGCGGGTCGTACATCGCCATGGCCAGGCCATAGGCCACCACCGCCATCAGATTGAAGGCGGTGCCGGCAACCTGGCCGGACAGCACGGCCGCCACCGCATCGGCACTGCCAACGCGCCCGGCCAGCTCCGCCGGGGAACGTTGGGTGATGAAGGCCAGCGGCAGCGCCAGCATCCGCGCCATCACCCGGGCCGACAGCACTGCCGAAAGCTTGGCCTGCAGCCGCAGCAGGTAGTGCGATTGCAGCCAGGTGACCAGGGCCTGGAAGCCGCCCGCCGCCAGCAGCGTGAGGCAGAGCGGCACCAGCCAGGTGTCGAGCTGGTATGCCAGCACCCGGTCGACGAACAATCCGGCCAGCCCAGGCAGCAATATCCCCGGCAGCACCAGCAACAGGCTGAACAGCGCGATCAGCAGCAACCCGCCGCGCGAGCCGCCCAGCAGCTGAAACAGCGCCCGCAGCGCCCGCGGCCGCGGGCCGCCGGTCCTGAATCCGGGTCGCGGCTCCATGGCCAGGACCACGCCGTTGTAGCGGTCCTCCAACTCCTCGAAGCTGCAGCTGCGTCGGCCAGTGGCGGGGTCGTTGAGCCATGCGCGCCCGCCGCCCATGCCCTCGAACACCACGAATTGGTTGAAATTCCACTGGATGATGCTGGGGCGTGGCAGGTCCTTCAAGCCTTCCGGCGGCTTGCCGAACCCCTTGGCCGCCAGGCCGAAGGCGCGGGCCGCCTTGAGGATGTTGGACGCCTTGCTGCCGTTGCGGTTCACCCCGCAGGCGACGCGCAGTTCCTCCAGCGGCACCCAGCGGCCGTGATAGGCCAGCACGATGCCGAGGCAAGCGGCGCCGCATTCGGCGGCTTCCAGTTGGCGTATGTCCGGGGTGCGGCGCGGCCCGGGCAGCCGCGGCAGCCTCACCGCGCGAAGCCCAGGGCGCGGCGCAGCGCCGGCAGCACCAGATCGATCGGCGCATCCCGGCGCACCGCGATATCGGCGCGCAGCGTGGTGCCGCTGGTCAGCGCCAGTTCCGGCCCGGGGCCCGAACTCCACGCGTAGCCGCTCGGCGTCTCGGCCCGATTCAGTTCGATGCGCGCCTCGAAGGGCGGTGTCTGGCCGCCGAAGTTCTGCACCAGCAGCGGGTTCTGCAACACCGCCGCCATGCCCTGGGGCGATGACGGAAAGGCCGAGATCGAGCTGACCTCACCCAGCAGGGTGCCCCATTCCTCCCGCTTCACCGTGGCCAGGGCGATGCGCACCGGCATGCCCGGGGCCACCTTCTTGCCGTGCTCGGTGGGCACATAGACCACTGCCTGGAGCCGGGCGCCCTCGGTTTCCAGGTTCAGCACCAGCTGGTTGGCCGTGATCAGCTGGCCTTCGCTGATGGTCAGTTCCGTTACCCGGCCATTGGCGGGGGCGATCACGCCGCGGGTCTCGGTCAGCTCGCTCTGCGCCGAAGCCACGGCGCGGCGGGCGTCGGCCACCTTGCTCTGCAGGTCGTTCAGTTCCTTGTCGGCATCCAACTGCGACCGCAGCAGGTCGGTCTCGATCTCGACCAGTCGGGCACGGGCCTCGCTGGCGTCCTGCTGCGCCTGGCCCAGGTCGGTGCGGGCCTGCTCGACCCGTTCCTCCAGGGTCAGGTTCTGGGTGCGCAGCTCGCTGCGGATTCGCAACTGTTCGGTAAGCCGCCTGACGCGCTGCTCGGCGATGCTCAGGACCTGGTTGTAGGCCGCCCGCCGCAGCACCGCATTGGCCTCCAGCGCCTCGCCCTGCTTGCGCAGCGCTTCGGTACGGCTATCCAGGTCTTCCTGGTTCTCGGCCAGCACCTGCTCGGCGGCGGCCAGCCGCAGTTCACCGCCCACCTGGCGCAGCGTGGCCAGCACCTGCCCGCGCTCCACCGTGTCACCGGTCTTGACCGCGATCTCCAGCACGATGCCGGCGGAAGGGCTCATGGCGCCAACCAGCCGACCACCTTCGCGCACCAGGATGCCGCGGGCGCTGACCTCGGTATCGATGCTGCCGAGCAGGCCCCAGGCCAGCGCCGCCAAAGCGACCACACACAAGCCCAACCCGGCCGCCCAGCCCTTGATATCCGTCACCGCGATCAGATCGGTCAGCTGATCCGGCGAGGACAGCCGGTCCATTGCCAGCTTTCGCGTCAGGCGGTCTGCATGGTCCAGGGCCAAGCCAAATCTCCTAAATCGACCACCGCCATCCCAGCCGGCGTCCAGGGTGGCGCTGACGGCCAAAGCGCCGCCATGGCAGTAACCATTGCTGACGGCATGGGGTTATGGTTATCTCATAGCGCCTTGAGCCAATAGTGCTTTTCGGCGGTATCGACGGATGAAGTCCCTGGCAGACCAGAGCTTATGAGTACTGCGTATACCCTGCGTCTGGTGCTGATGTTGTTGCTCGGTCTCGGCGGGGCAAGGGGTACCCGCGCCGCGGAAGTTTCGCTGCCGGAAGCACTGGGTGCCGCCTACCTTTTCAGCCCGGAACTGCGTTCGGCCCGGCAAGGGCTGAACGTCGTGAACGAACGCCGACCGCAGGCGCTGGCGAACTGGGCGCCGACCATCACGCTGGGCGGCACCGCCGCCCGGACCCAGACAAACAGCCCTGCCGACCCGGTCAGCAACGCCTATCGCACGGGCACGCTCGGCCTGGCCAGCAACCTGACCCTGCCGATCACCCGTGGCGGTGGCGAATACGCTGCGCTGCGCGGGGCGGAGCATGCGATACGCGCCCAACGCGCGCTGCTGCTGGCCACTGAACAGGTGATCCTCGCCCAGGCGGCGCAGGCCTACATGGACGTGCTGCTGAACCAGGCGACCGTCCGGTTCCGGCGGGAAAACCTGGAGGTGCTGAAGCGGACCCTGGGGCTCATCGAGCGCCAGATGCGCGTCGGCGACCGTACCGCGGTCGATGCAGGGCTGGCCGAGGCAAGGGTAGCCAACGCGCAAGCGACGCTGGCCCAGGCGCGCGGCGGGCTGGCGGTGGCCAAGGTGGCCTATCGCCAAGCGATGGGGCAACCACCCGACCGGCTGGCGATGCCGCGCCCGCTCACCATGCTGCCGCCAAGCCTGGAACAGACCCGGGATCTGGCCCTGAGCGGCAGCCCAGACGTCGTCGCAGCGCATTTTCAACTGCTGGCCGCCCGCAGTGACGCCGAGGTGCAGTTGGCTGCGCTGCTGCCCAGCGTGAGCCTCCAGGTCAGCGATCTGCGCAGCCGGCAGCGCTATGTCGGCTATCCATTCCAGCCCAACGGCGCCGTTACCGGCACCACGGTCGGCTTCGTCCTGACGGTACCGGTCTTCCAGGGCGGCGCCGAGTACGCCGTGGTGCGCGCCGCGCGCAAAACCGCGTTGCAGCGTGAGGAGGACCTTTCACTGGCACGGCTGCGCGCCGCCAGTGGTGCGGCGACGGCTTGGCGCCAACGGGAAGCGGCCGAAGCCACGCGGCTTGGGTTCGACGCCTCGCTCGCCGCCAACCAGCGCCTGAGTGAGCAGTATCGTCGCCAGTCGGAAGCGGGCGAACTGACCATCCTGGAAATCCTCAACGGGTACCAGGACCTGGTTGACGCTCAGGTCAACAAGGCCACGGCCGACCATGACCGAATCCTTGCTGATTTCGCTGTGCTCAACAGCGTCGGCGGCCTGACCGCCCGTACCCTGAACCTGGCGGTGCCCTATTACGACCCTGAGGGCGACTACCAGCGCACCCGATGGCGCATTTTCGGACTGACTGTGCAGTAATGGGCTGCCAGGACGTTCGGAGTGCCGATCGCGAGCTCGGTGCGACGTTATCACGGCGCGTTTGCACAGTTGGCGCGGATACATTCTTCGCCCCGTAGGCGAGGACCTCAATAGGGGGCCCGAAGTAGCAAGGGCGGTTTGCGCGCCGCAAGCCATGCCACGCACGCTGACCGCCAATCGGGCAGCATCGGTCCGGCGTCAAAGAGCCGGAGGCACACCTTGGACTACGATACGGATGTTCTGATCGTCGGTGCCGGGCCGGTCGGCCTGACCCTTGCCAATGAGCTTGCGCGCCACGGCGTGGTGCCGCGCATCGTCGACAAGTCACCGGGCATTCGGGAAGTTTCCAAGGCAATGATCCTGCATGTCCGCACGCAAGAAGTGCTGGACAAGGTCGGCGTCGCCAGCAGGCTGGCGCAGCAGGCCCAGCCGCTGCGTGAGGTGGTGGTGCATGCCTATGGCAAGCACATCGGCGCCTGGGACCTGGACGGCATCGACAGCCCGTGGCCACACCCGATGATCCTTGGTCAGAACCGCACCCAGCATACCCTACTGGATCACCTGGCTGGGCAGCAGGTGGCGGTAGAGTGGAATACCGAGGCGACGGCGCTGGAGGTTTCGGAGGCGGGGGCCACGGTGCGGCTGCGCCAGGGAGACGTGGAGGAGGCCGTGCGCTGCCGCTACGTGGTCGGCTGCGAAGGCTCCAACAGCCTGGTCCGGCGCACGCTCAACTTCACCTTCGAGGGCGAGCGCTACAGCGGCGAGCAGTTCATCCAGGCGGATTGCCGCATCAGGTGGGCGCTGCCCAAGGGGCGGTCCTACCTGTTCCTTACCGCTGACGGCTACATGATGGTGATCGAGTTCCCCGACGACGTCGTGCGCATCTTCATCTCGCTGCCCGACAGCGCTGTTGCCCCCGGCGCCGCCGAGGCGGCCGGCCAGCTTGGTGCGGTGGAGGCGACCTCGGAGGAGCCGACCCTGGCCGAGATCGCCCATCACCTCACCCGCCTGTCCGGCCATGCCTGCGAGCTGACTGTCAATCGGCACGCAAAAGGGACCCCCTATCGGCGTCCAAAAGGGACCCCTCTTTGACGCGCGGAACTTCGCCCTGGTCGT
>CAIMOR010000009.1 GCA_903843125.1 uncultured Rhodospirillales bacterium | reverse complement strand
AGCACCTCACCGCCCTTGTCGGCCTCCAGCAGGCCGGCGACGATGTTGAACAGCGTGGACTTGCCGCAGCCGGAAGGCCCGATCAGCGTGACGAACTCGCCTTCGGCAATGCCAAGGTCCACCTTCGCCAACGCCTGCACCTGCCCGAACCGGCGCGACACGCCGCGCAACTGCAGCTTGGCCCGCGCCGCCGGCGCGGCGCCGATGGTCAGCAACTGGTCGAGCTGGTCGGCCGCCTCGGTCAAGCCATGCGCTCGGCCAGCGGAATCGCCTGCAGATACTTGTCCTGGTACGCCGCGGCCAGGTCAATCGGCGCCGCCAGCACCTTCTGCGCGACGAAGAAGTCATGCGCCTTCTTCACCGCCACCGGATCAATGGCGAACAGCCCCTGGCTTGCCGCCGCACCGGCCTTCATCAGCCGCAGGCATTCCGGCAGCATGGCTTCCTGATGGGCGCGGTCGATGGTCGGCGCGATCTTCATCACCGCCTCGACACCGGCCGCCGGCGTCGCCTGCGCCGCCTTCCAGCCGCGGATGCTGGCGTGCAGGAAGGCCTGCACCGCGCCCGGATTCGCCGCCGCGAAGGCCTCGTTCGCAATCACGGTGTCGCGCGGCACGGTGATGCCGTAATCCTCGGCGACGAAGAGCTTCATCTTCTCCACCCCGCCCAGCCGCGCCTTCAGCACGTTCAGTTCGTTGTACCAGGTGGCGGCGACGACATCGACCTCGCCATTGACGAAGGGCGTCACCGAGACCTGCTGCGGGCTGATGTTTACCGCCTCCTTGGCAATGCCGCGGCTGGCCAGCATGCCGTACAGCACCAGGTGCGCACCGGTGAACCAGGCCGTCGCCTTGCGGCCGCGCAGATCCTCCAGCGTCTTCACCGGGCCATCCGCCTTGGCGGCGAAGACGAAGGGCGTCACCTGGTGCGTCACGCCGACGCAGACGATCGGCAAGCCCTTTTCCCGCGCGGAGAACACGCTGTCCGTGCCGCCAGAGACGCCGAACTGCTCGCCGCCGGAAGCGACCAGATTCTCGGTCAGCAGGTTCGGCCCGCCGGGGTTGATCGTCAGGTCCAGCCCGGCCTCGCGGTAGTAGCCGCGCTCCAGCGCCAGGTAGAAGCCGGCAAACTGGGTCTGCGGCAGCCACTTCAGCCGCAGCGTCGCCTTGGTCAGCGCCTGCGCGGCGCCGATGCGCGGGGCGGCGAGCAGCGCCGCACCGGAGGCCAGCAGGGTACGGCGGTGCATCATGGTCTTCGTCTCCATATCCGTTACGCCGCGACCGAAAGCGGCCGCACCGGCACTGGCCTTTCGCCGGCCAGCGTGGTGCGGTGCATGATCCGGCTGTACTTCGTATCGTCGTAGTCGGTGGCCTGGTGCATGGTATTGCGGTTGTCCCACGCCACGATGTCGCCGGCCTGCCATTTGTGCCGATAGACAAACGGCGCGCTGACCGCATGCGTGTTCAGCAGGTCAATCAGCGCGGCGCCTTCCTCAGGCGGCAGGCCCAGCACTTCCTTCACCACCTCGCGGCCGACATACAACGCCTTGCGCCCATTCGGATGCAGCCGCACCAGCGGATGCACCACGTCGGGTGTTGCCGCGCGCTGCGCGTCGTTCAGCGGCGTGCGGTCGGCGAAGGCCCGGCCATAGTAGGTGGCGTAGCTGTGCACCGCGAACAGCCCGTCGATGCGGGCCTGCGTCCTGGCATCCAGCGCGTCATAGGCCTGGTGCATGCAGGCGAACAGCGTATCGGCGCCTTCATCCGGGCAGACCCGCGCATGCAGGATGGAGCCTACCGCCGGCTCGGCCTTGTAGGACCAGTCGGAATGCCAGTTCAGTCCTTCCTTGTGGTTGCCGATAGGCTTGCCGTGGCGCACCACGTTGGAGAGCACGTAGATCTCCGGAAACGGCGTCGTCAGGAACTGCGTCAGCACATGCACCTGCAGTGCGCCGAAGCGCCGGCTGAGCGCGACATGCCCAGCCTCGTCCAACTCCAAGCCACGCAGCACCAGCACCCCGGCGCGATGGAACGCGGCGACCACCGCCGCCCAGTGCGCCTCGTCACGCGGGTTCAGGCCACGCACCTCCAGCCCAAAGCCGGGGTGCAGGGGGATCATCTCCAGCGCCATCGCAGGGCCTCCGGGGTTGGCGCGTTCACGCGGTCGCAGCCACGTAACAGCCGCTGGCACAAGGTTAGCAAGCACCATGCCGACGCCACAGGATTCACGCATGTTCACGCCCGACGCAGCAGGCCATATCCGCGACAGCCTGGCCGGCACCGCAAGCCAGGCCGCAACCACCGAGGCCGAAGCAAGGCTGCACCTGGCCGCGGCCTATCGGCTGCTCGCCCTGTTCGGCATGGACGACCTGATCTTCACCCACATCTCCGCCCGCGTCCCCGGCGAGCCGCACCACTTCCTGATCAACCCCTTCGGCCTCGGCTTCGACGAAGTCACCCCCGCCAGCCTGGTCAAGATCGACCATGAAGGCCGTAAACTGGAACCGAACGTCTACGACGCCAACGCTGCTGGCTTCGTCATCCATTCTGCCATTCATATGGGCAGACCGGAGGTCGACTGCGTGATGCATACGCACGCGCCGTCCTCGGTCGCCATCGCCGCGCGGCCGGAGGGGCTGCTGCCGCTGTCCCAATTCGCCATGCGCTTCTTCAACCGCGTGGCCACGCACGACTATGAGGGCCTGGCGCTGAACCTAGGCGAGCGCGACCGGCTGGTGGCCGACCTGGGCAACCACCACACGCTGCTGCTGCGCTACCACGGCGTGTTGACCTGCGGCCGCACCATTCCGGAAGCCTTCGTGGCCTACTACTTCGAGCAAGCTGCCAAGATCCAACTTCAGGCCATGGCCGATGGTCGCGCCCTGCCGCTGCCGCCACCGGACGTATGCGAGACCACGGCGCGCCAGTTCGAGGACCAGCCGATGGCGCACGGCGAGCGCGAATGGGTCGCGCTCTTGCGCAAGCTCGACCGCGAAGCGCCGGGCTGGCGCGGCTAGCGTCTGGTCGTCGCCGGTGGCATCACCGGCGACGTGGATCAGCCGCTCAAACCCTAGTCGGCTCGCCCTCGGGCCCACAGCGCCGCGGCGGCCTTGGCGCCTTCAGCGCAAACCTGTTCCATGTCGCAGCGCGTTGGGCGGCCGTCCCGCACCACCACCTCGCCTTCCACCACCACATGCACCACGTCGCGGCCATGCGCGTTGTGCACCACGGTGCCGAGCGGGTCCGGATGCGGCACCAGGTGCGCCCGCTGCAGCCCCAGCAGCACCAGGTCGGCACGATAACCCTCGCGTATGGCACCCAACTCGCCGGCCATGCCCATGGCCGCAGCGCCGTTCAGCGTGGCGGCGGCGAGCATGTGTTCCGGCTGCCAGTCATCCTCGACCTTCCCATGCTGGATGC
Organism: uncultured Rhodospirillales bacterium; assembly: GCA_903843125.1. Classification (GTDB taxonomy): domain Bacteria; phylum Pseudomonadota; class Alphaproteobacteria; order Acetobacterales; family Acetobacteraceae; genus CAIMOR01. The sequence continues at coordinate 9,077 of CAIMOR010000009.1, read as the reverse complement.
GCCCCATGTTCAGACCCCAGCGCATCACCTCCACCATGTCGGCATGCATGTTGTCGGTGGCCAGGCATAGCTTGGCGCCGGCCCGCACCAGCGCCCGCGTCGGCGCGAAGGTGCCGCCGGTGGCGTTGCCCTTGGGGATATGCGCGACATGCACGCCGGCCGCGCCCACGCGAGCAATGTCGCTCTCGGTCAGGTGGATGCAGTGCGCCGCCACCAGCCGGCTGTCCAACAGGCCGACGCTGTCCAGCAGTTCCGGCGGCGTCACGCCATCGCGCTCGCGGATATGCGCGACCTCCACCTTGGATTGCGACAGATGGATCTGCACCGGCACGTCCAGCCGGCGCGAGGTTTCGCCGATGCGGCGTAGGAATGCCGGCGTGCAGGTATCCGGCGCATGCGCCGCCAGTTGCACGCCGGTGCGCGCATCCGCACCGCCATGGAAACGCTGCACCAGCGCCTCAGCCTCGGCCAGCCGAGCCTCACCGCCCCTCGGATCCGCCTCCCACCGGCCATGCGCGATGCCGGAGAAGCTGACGTCGTGCAGCCGATTGCAGGAGAATACCCGTAACCCCAGTTCCGCCATTGCCGGCAGCGTCAGCGCGGTATGCACATAGGTGTCGTTGATCAGCGTGCTGCCGAACAGCATCGCTTCCAGCGCACCCAGCCGCGCCAGCGCAATGGCTTCTTCCTCGGTCACCATCTGCCCTTGGGGCACGCCAGGCGTGTAGGCCGGCGCGAAGCCCATATCCTCGGCCACGCCGCGCACCATGCACAGGATGGTGTGGGTGTGCACGTTCACCAGGCCCGGCAGGCAGAGCTTTCCCCGCGCGTCCAGCGTCTCCCGCGCCGTGGCGTCCGCCGGCAGCGCGCTGCGCGGTCCGACGAAAAGGAAGCACCCGCCGCCGATGCCGATCGCGGCGTCTTCGACCGGCACGGCGAAGGCCTCGGCGATCAGCGTGCAGCCCGTGATCAGCAGGTCGTACGTCATGCGCTCGGCTCCAGATGCCGCAGGAAGCGTTGCAACCGCGGGTCCCTGGGCGCGCCGAACAGCGCCTCCGGCGTGCCCTGTTCGGCCACGGCGCCGTCGGCCATGAACACCACGCGGTCCGCCACATGCCTGGCGAAGCGCATCTCATGCGTCACCACCAGCATGGTCATGCCTTCGCTGGCCAAGGCGCGCATGGTGTCCAGCACCTCCTGCACCAGCTCGGGGTCCAGGGCGCTGGTCGGCTCGTCGAACAGCATCACCTTCGGCGCCATGGCCAGGGCTCGGGCAATTGCCACGCGCTGCTGCTGGCCGCCCGAAAGCTGGCTCGGCCGCTTGTGCAGGTGCTCGCCAAGCTGCACCCGGCGCAGCTCGCGCTCGGCCAATGCCTCCGCCGCCTCGCGCCGCTGGCCCAGCACGCGCCGCGGCCCCAGCGCCACGTTCTGCAGCGCGGTCAGGTGCGGGAACAGGTTGAAGCGCTGGAACACGAAGCCGAACAGCCGCCGTTGCGTCGCCAGCTCCCGCTCCGTCGCCATCGCGCTGCCGCTGCGGCCCATCACCTGGGCGTCGATGCGGATGTCGCCGGCATCCGGCCGTTCCAGCCAGTTGAGGCAGCGCAGGAAGGTGGTCTTGCCGCTGCCGCTGGCGCCGATGATCGTCACCGCCTCGCCCTGCTGCACGTCCAGGTCGATGCCGTCCAACACCACCTTGCCGCCAAACGCCTTGCGCACGCCGCGCGCGGAGAGGATCGCCGGCAGCTTCACCATTGCGGCAAACTCCGCTCCAGCCGGCGCGACGCCCAGCTGAGCACGCTGATCAGCAGGTAATAGTACAGCGCCAGCAGCAGGTAGATCTCGAACGGCGCGAAATGCGTGGCGATGATCGCCTGCCCTGCCCGCGTCAGCTCATAGACCGAGATCGCCGACAGCAGGCTGCTGTTCTTGGTCAGCGTGATCAGGTCGTTGGTCAGCGGCGGCACCATCGGCCGCCAGGCCTGCGGCAGCAGCACCCACCACAGCACGCCGGACCGCGTCATGCCGATGGACAAGGCCGCCTCGGCCTGGCCCTTCTCCACGCTGCCGACCGAGCCGCGGACGATCTCGCTGATGTAGGCGCCCGAGTTAACCGCCAGCGCCACCACCCCGGCCCAGTATTCCGGCAGCCGCACACCCACCACCGGCAGCGCGAAGAACACCAGGAATATCTGGATCAGCAGCGGCGTGCCGCGGATGAAATCGACATAGCCCCGCACCACACCGCGCAACAGGCGGAAGCTGCTCAGGGAGGCCAGCCCCGCCACCAGCCCGATGGCCAGCCCGAGCAGCCCGGCGACCACGCTGACCTGCAGCGTCATCACCACGCCATGCGCCAGCAGCGGCACGGCGTACCACACCACGTTCCAGTCAAAGATCATGTGCTTGTGGCGGGCCCATTCATGCCAGGCAAAAATGCCCGCAGGTCGTCGGGCGGCAGGCTCACGCCACCGGCTCGGGTATCGTGTCAGGCAGGTTGAACTCCAACCCGAAATACTTCAGCTGCAGCGCCTTCAGCGTGCCGTCCGCCTTCAGCCGCCGCAGTTCGCCGTCCATCCAGCCCTGAATCTCCGTGTCCTCCTTGCGGCAGGCGAACCCGGCCCAATTGGCGGCGCCTACCTCGCGGATCACGCCGAAGCGGCCGGGCTGGCTCTTCATCACATAGGCCAGGGTCGGCAGCGTGTTCAGCACGCCGTCCACCGTGCCCTGCAGCAGCGCCAGGTAGGCAGCGGGGTGGTCGTCATAGGTCTTCACATCGCTGAAGCCGCGGCCCTTCGCCGCCTGCAGCCGCGCCGCCAGCCGCGGGTGCAGCGACTCGCCCGGGCTGCCCAACTTGATGCCCAGCACCTTGCCGGCCATATCCTCGATACCCTTGATCGTCGCCGCGTCGCGCGACCGGATAAGCAAGGCCTGTCCGGCTTCGGCATAGGGGATCGAGAAGGCCACCCGCTCCATCCGCGCCTTGGTATAGCTCATGCCGGACATGATCATGTCGAAGCGCCCGGCATACAGCGCCGGAATCACGCCGGACCACACGACATCGACGAACTCCGGCGTCACGCCCAGGCTGCGGCACATCAGCGTGCCCAGTTCCACGTCATGCCCGGTGATCACGCCGCTCTCGCGCATGGTGAAGGGCGGGTAGGTCGCCTCGACGCCGATGCGCAGCTTGCCGGCCGCCTTCAGCTCGGCCAGCGTGGTGGCACCCGCGACCCGCGGCAACAGGCCGGCGGCCAGGCCGGCCCCCAGCAGGGCACGGCGATTGAGGGCGATATGGGTCATGCGCGGTCCTCCCGAAGCGGTGAGGTCGCAGCAAGCCATATGCCAGCCGCGGCGCCAGCCATGGGACCGAGACCGCTCAATCCATAGGCAATCCGCCCAGCCGACCGCCTATTCCAGCCGAATCGGCGTCAGGTCCTGGAACCAGGATCGGGCCTGCACGAAGCCCTTCACCTTCTTCGTCATCGCCCGTGGATTCAGGTCGTGCGCCACGAACAGGAACAGCGCGTCGTCCACCAGCTTGGCATGCAGCGCCGCCGCCGCCTGGTCCTGCTTCGCCGGGTCGAACTTCGTCAGTATCTTCTCGATGGCGGCATCGTAGTCCGGCCGGTTCAGGTAGCCCCAGTTATTGCCCGCCGGCGGCACCAGGTCGCTGCGCAGGAAGCGGATCATCGCGGTGAACGGGTCGATCGCGGTGAAGCTGATGTTGATGGCGTTGATGCCGCGGTTGCTCGGCGCGCGGAAGCCGTCGCGCCAGATGGTCAGCAGCGTGTTCCACTCGAACACCTCGAAGGTCACCTCGATGCCGACCTCCTTCAGCATCTGCTGCACCGCCTCGTTCATCGCCATCGGCTGCATCTGGCCGGAGCCGCTGGTGGAGATACCCACCTTGGTGCGCAGCGGATTGCGCGGGGAATAACCGGCCTCGGCCAGCAGCCGCTTCGCCTCGGCCGGGTTGAAGGCCCACTTGAAGCTGGAACCCGGGTTCCATTTGTCGCCCAGCGGCAGCAGCCCGGCGCCCTCATCCATCAGGCCGCCGAGCATGTCCTTCATCGCCGCCCGGTCGATCGCCAGGTTGGCGGCGCGGCGCACCCGCACGTCGTGCCAGCTGGTGCCCTCGGCGGTGGCGAACTGCCAGGTCCAGTTGTGCGGGTACTGGTTGGTGACAATCTCGAACCCAGCCTGGCGCAGCGGCGGCACCGCGTCGCTGGGCGGCGCCTCGATGAAGTCCACCTGGCCGGAGCGCAGCGCGGCCACCCGCGTATTCGGCTCGCTCAGCGGCAGCAGCAGCAGCTTCTCGGCCTTGGGGATGCGCGCCGCGTCCCAGTACGCCGCGTTGCGCACCAGCACGGCGCGCTCGCGCAGCGCAAAGGTCTCCAGCTTCCACGGCCCGGTGCCGACCGCCTTGGCCAGGTAGTTGTCCCAGCTTCTGCCTGCCGCTTCCCAGGCGCCCTGGTGGACAATGCCTATCCAGGCCACGCCGTAGGGGATGGTGCTGTCCACCGTGCGGGTTTCCAGCACGAAGGTCATCGCATCCGGCGCCGACCAGGCCACCACCGTCGGCACGCGCGGCCGGGCGAAGGCGCTGGCGCGGCTGTCGAAGGCGGGGTGGTCGCTCTTCAAGGCACGGTCGAAGCTGAAGACGATGTCCGCGGCGGTCAGCTTGTGGCCGTCATGGAAGGTGACGCCCTCGCGCAGCTTGAAGGTCCAGCGCTTCGGGTTCGCAGGGTCGACGGTCCATTCGGTTGCCAGCCCCGGGCGCAGCGTTGCCGGCCGGTCGGCATGGCTGAGGTCCCAGGTCACCAGGTGGTCGTACAGCGTGATGCCCATGAAGCGGTGCCCCTCCGCCCCCTGGTCCGGCACGCCATTGGTCAGCGGCACGGCGGCTGCGGTCATGCCCACGCGCAGCGTGCCGCCGCCGCCCGGTGCCTGGGCCAGCGCCAGGTCCCAGGGCAGCGCCGTGGCAGCGGCGAGGCTGAACAGCGAGCGACGATCGATACGGGTCATGCGGCGGAATCCCTCAGGGCACCCCTTGCCATTCACATTGCATGCCAACCGGACCGCCGGTGCCGAAGCCCAGGCCCTCCGGGACCGGGCAATCGAGGCAGCATTTGACAGGACGAGTTGCCGGCCGTGTTGGGGGCCCCTTTCCACTCCACCATGGTTCGGCGCCGGCCGAGACGCCTGCCACTTACCGCCGGCGCGCTGATGGCATCGCCGGCCATCTGCGCGGCGTGACAAGCCCGGCGCATCGGCCCTAGGGTTCCGGTTTCGCATCCGCAGCAGCCGAGGCCCCGATGTCCCAGACCAACCAGCCCGACCCCGAAATCCGCCGCAAGGTGGTCGAGCAGGACCTGGCCAACGTCCTGCACCCCCTGCTGCAGCACAGGGCGCTCGAACAGAAGCAGATGGTCGTCACCGGCGGCCAGGGCAGCACCATCGTCGACGCCGACGGCACCACCTACCTGGACGCCATGGCCGGCCTCTGGTGCGTCAACATCGGCTATGGCCGCACCGAGCTGGCCCAGGTGGCGGCCGAGCAGATGCAGCAGATCGCCTACTACCCGCACACCGGCATGAACCTGCCGGCGGCGCAGCTGGCCGAGCAGCTCAACACGCTGATGGGCGGCGGCTACCACAGCTACTTCGTCAACTCGGGCAGCGAGGCGAACGAGGCCGGCTTCAAGATCGCCCGGCAATACGTCAAGCACGAATACCCCGGCGATTTCCGCTTCAAGACCATTTCTCGCTATTACGCCTACCACGGCACTACGTTGGCCACCTTGGCGGCCGGCGGCATGGGCGACCGCAAGGGCAAGTTCGAGCCCTATGCCGGTGAGTTCGTCCATGTGCCGGCGCCCACCTGCTACCGCTGCCCGCTGGGCCTGGAATACCCCAGCTGCAAGGTCGCCTGCGCCCAGGCCATCGAGAACTCCATCCTCGGCGAAGGCCCGCAGAGCGTGGCCGAGGTCATCGTGGAACCGATCATGTCCGGTGTCGGCATCGCCGTGCCGCCGGATGAATACCTGCCGATGGTCGAGGCCATCTGCCGCAAGTACGACGTGCTGCTGCACGTGGACGAGGTGATCAACGGCTTCGGCCGCACCGGCAAGATGTTCGGCCATCAGCATTGGGGCATCAGCCCCGATATCATGGCCGTGGCCAAGGGCATCGTCAGCGCCTACCTGCCCATCGCCGCCACCGTGGTGAAGAACCACGTGTTCGAAAGCTTCCTCGGCGAGGTCTCGGAATCCCGCCAGGTCATGCAGGTCAACACCTATGGCGGCCACCCCGTCGCCGCCGCCGTGGCGGTCCGCAACATCGAGATCATGCTCGAAGAAGAACTGCCGCAGCGCGCCGCCACCATGGGCGCCTACCTAATGGACGGGCTGAAGGCCACGCTGTTCAAGCACGCCATCTGCGGCGACGTCCGCGGCAAGGGCCTGCTGATCGGTATCGAGCTGGTGACCGACCGCGAGAGCAAGACCCAGCTGGAAGCCAACCTGATCGGCGGCGTGGTCGAGTTCTGCAAGGCCAATGGCGTCATCGTCGGCCGCTCCGGCGGCGGCGCGCGCCACAGCAACACCATCGTGCTGTCGCCGCCGCTCGTCATCACCCGCGGCGAATGCGACACGCTGATCGAGGTGCTGGACCGCGCGCTGGCGGATGCCGTGGCCAAGCGCGCCGGCCGGGGCTAAGCCGGCATGGCCAGCCGGCAGCTGAAGCTGGGCGCGTTCTTCTTCACACCCGGCAGCCATTCCGCCGGCTGGCGCCACCCGGACGCCATTCCGGAAACCGACATGTCCTTCGCCCACTACGTCCGCATGGCGCAGGTGGCGGAGGCCGGCAAGCTGGACTGCATCTTCTTCCAGGACACCGCGGCGGTGAACGGCACCGCCATGCTGGACGGCGCGCCCAGCCCCTGGCGCCCGGCGCTCGGCCGCCAGGTCTTCCCGGAGCCCGCCACGCTGATAGCGGCGCTGGCGCCTGTCACGACCCATCTCGGCCTGGTCGCCACGGCCACCACCACCTATGGCGACCCCTACACGATCGCCCGGCGCTTCGGCAGCGTGGACCACATCAGCGGCGGCCGCGCCGGCTGGAACCTGGTCACCTCGCAGATCGAGGACGAAGCGTTCAACTTCGGCCTGGACCGCCACCCCGACCACGACGAACGCTACCGCCGCGCCGAGGAGTTCTTCGACGTCTGCGCCGGCCTCTGGGACAGTTTCGAGGATGGTGCCTTCCCGCGCAACAAGGCCACCGGCCAGTACCTGGACCCCTCAAAGGCCCACATCCTCGACCACCACGGCGAGTTCTTCCGCGTCCGTGGGCCCCTGAACCTGCCGCGCGCGCCACAGGGCCGGCCGGTCATCTCGCAGGCCGGCTCGTCCGAGGCCGGCATGCAGCTGGCGTCGCGCTGCGCCGACATGATCTTCACCGCGCAGAGCGACCTCGCCGAGGGCCAGGCCTTCTACCGCAACGTCAAGGCTCGCGCCGCCGCACACGGCCGCCAGCCGGACGACGTCAAGATCATGCCCGGCTTCATGGCCATCACCGGGCCGGACCAGGCCAGCGCCCAGCGCACCTACGACGAACTGGCCGAGTTGATCGACGACGCCACCGCGCTCCGCCTGTTGGCGCGGCTCTGCGGCGAGTTGGACATCTACCAATACCCCATCGACGGCCCGCTGCCGCCGCTGCCCGTCAGCAACGCCGCCAAGGCGCGCCAAGCGCACCTGGTGGCCAAGGCCAAGCGGGAGAACCTCAGCATCCGCCAGGTCGCCCGCTACATGGGCACCTCGCTCGGCCACCAGCTGGTGGTGGGAGACGCGACCCGCATCGCCGACGTCATGCAGGAATGGCTGGAGGCCGGCGCCTGCGACGGCTTCACCCTGATGTTCCCGTTCTACTCCAGGCCGCTGGAGGATTTCGTCACCTACGCGGTGCCGGAGTTGCAGCGCCGCGGCATCTTCCGCACCGCCTATGAGGGCCGCACGCTGCGCGAGAACCTTGGCATTCCCGTGCCGGCCAACCGCTACCGCTGACGCCACGGCTTGCAGCGGCGGCGGTTTCCGCCATGCTGCCGCGCCACTGCCCGGAGCCGCCCTGATGCCGCATGTCGCCCGCCACACCGACTACATGGCCAACGAGATCGGCACCGCCACGCTCACCGCTGGCCAGGGCGCGGATTTCGAGGCCGGCAGCTACCAGTCCTTCACCCTGGTGTTCACCGCCGGCCGCTTCGGCGTCGACGACACCGGCAGCATCCGTATCGTCCACCGCTTCGCCTCCGACATGGGCGCGCCGCAGTTCAGCGACCCGAAGGCACCGAACTACGTCACCGCCATTGCCAGCAACGGCGCCAGGCTGGAACTCAACTACAATCCGCGCCTGAACATGCGGCCCTGGGGCAAGTGCCTCACCGTCGCGGTCGGTCGCGGCTATCTCTCGCCCGGCGACACCATCACCGTCACCCTGGGCGACACCAGCGGCGGCAGCCCCGGCATCCGGCTGCAGACCTTCTGCGAGGACCGCTTCGAGTTCCGCGTGCTCGCCGACGTCTTCGCCTGCTTCAACTGGGCGCTGCTGCCTGAACAGCCCTGGATCAGCATCGTCCCCGGCGCGCCGGAGCGCTTCCGCGCCATCCTGCCGACGCTGCGCCGCACCGGCGAGCCCTTCGCCCTGGCACTGCGGGCCGATGACCGCTGGGGCAACCCGTCCCACCTGGTCAGCGGCCGGTTCCGCCTGGCCAGCACCGCCGCCATCGCCGGCCTACCGGCCGACTTCACCTGGCACGAAGGCGCCCGCGGCCAGCGGATCGAAGGACTGACCGCCACTCCCGGCGACCTCTGCGTCACGCTGCTCGACGCCGCTGGCGAGACGCTGGCCCACAGCAACCCGCTCCGCATCGTGGAGCAGGCCGAGCACCTGCCGTTCTGGTGCGACATGCACGGCCAATCGGACGAGACCATCGGCACCAACAGCGCCCGCCGCCTGGCCGAATATGCCCGCGACCTCGCCGGCATCGACGCGATGTGCCACCAGGGCAACGACTT
>CAIMOR010000008.1 GCA_903843125.1 uncultured Rhodospirillales bacterium | reverse complement strand
GCCCAGCGCCGATGCCTGGCGCGAGGCCCGCTGGCAGCGGGTGGTGGGCGAATGACCGAGAGCATCCACCAGGCGGTGGCCGCCTATTACGACGCCGCCCTGGCCCAGCACGGCGCCACCGCGCGCGGCGTGGACTGGAAGGACGAGGCCGGGCACCGGCTGCGCCACCGCCAATTCCTGCGGCTGGTCGAGGACGCGCCGGATGCCTCGGTGCTCGACCTCGGCTGCGGCTATGGCGATTTCCTGGCGGTGCTGCGCGCTGCCGGGCATCGCGGCCGTTATGTGGGGGTGGACCTGGCGCCGGGGATGGTTGCCAAGGCGCGCGAACTGCACGGCGAGGGCCCGGACCACGCCTGGCACCTGGGGGCCGAGCCGCCCGAGCCCTGCGACTACGCCATTGCCAGCGGCATCCTGAACGTGCGGCGCGGCGCCGATGCGGCGGCCTGGGCGGCCTATGTCGAGGGCATCATCGCCACGCTGGCGCGCTGCGGCACGCGCGGCTTCGGCTTCAACATGCTCTCGCTGTCGTCCGACCCCGACAAGCGCCGGCCCGACCTGCACTATGCCTCGCCCAGCGGCATGCTGGAGATGTGCCTGAGCCGGTTCGGCCGGCATGCGGCGCTGTTGCAGGACTACGGGCTGTGGGAGTTCACCCTGCTGGTGCGCCAGGGCGGCTGAAGGCGCCGATGCGCATCCTGCTCTGGTACTGGGGCCGGCGCGGCGCGGGCGGGCAGATGACGCTCTGCCTGGCCGAGGCGCTGCGCCGCCAGCCCGGCGTGCGGGTGGCGCTGGCGATCTCGGCCCAGGCCGAGCTACGCGCTGAGCTGGAGGCGCTGGCGCTTCCGACCGACGCGGTGCCGACCTATGCCTCCGCCGCCGGCTTCCTGGCCGGCTTCGCGCGGCTGCCGGGGCTGGGGCGGCGGCTGCGCCGCCAAGCGCAGGCGTTCCGCGCCGAGGCGGTGGTTTCGGTCATGACGCATCTGTGGACGCCACTGCTGGCGCCGGGGCTGAAGCGCGCCGGGCTGCGCTACATTCCCTTCGTGCATGATGCCCTGCCGCATCCCGGCGACCCCGCCTGGCTGTGGGACTGGCGCCTGAACCGCGAGCTGGATGCCGCGGCGGCGGCGATCGCGCTCTCGGCGCCGGTGGCGGAGGCGCTGCGGGCCCGGCGGCCAGGTTTGGCGGTGCACCGGATGGCGCTGGGCGCGCATCTGCCAGCGGCGCTGCTGCACGCCCCGGCCCGGGCGGCTTCCGGCGCGGCGCCGCGCTTCCTGCTATTCGGCCGGCTGCGCGCCTACAAGGGGTTGGACCTGCTGCGCGACGCCTGGCCGCTGCTGTTGGCGCGCTGCCCGGGCGCCACGCTGCGGGTGGTGGGCGAGGGCGATCCCGAGGCGCTGGCGCCCGGCCTTGGCGCCCTGCCGGGCGTGACGCTGGAGCCGCGCTGGCTGGCCGAGGCCGAGATCCCCGCCCTGCTGGCCGCCGCCGACGCGCTGGTGCTGCCCTACCGCGAGGCCAGCCAAAGCGGCGTGGTGGCGCTGGCCCAGGCGCTCGGCGTGCCGGCGGTGGTCACGCCGGTGGGTGGGCTGGCCGAGCAGGTGCGGCACGGCGTGGATGGGCTGGTGGCGGCGGCGGCAACCCCCGCTGCGCTGGCCGATGCCATGGCCGCGCTGGCCGAGCCTGCGGAACACGCCCGGCTGGCGCAGGGAGCGGCCGAATCCGGACGCGCGCTGAGTGACTGGGACGCCCAGGCGCGCGCGCTACTGGCGATCTGCGCCCGGCCTTAAGCCACCTCTTCCGGCATGGCGAAGCGCAGTTCGCCGCCCCATTCCTGCAACATGTCGCCGCCTGGGATGCTCTCGGCCGCGCCGCCGCCGGACTGCACCAGTACGTCGGGGCGCAGCGCGCGGATGCTGTCGACCGCGCTCTCGCTGCCCCAGCCGGTCACCAGGTCCACCAGCGGCAGAACCGCCAGCGCGGCGGCGTCGGGGTCCTCGGCGCTGCCGGGAATGCCCACCACCAGCCGGTCGCACCAGCCGCGCGCCTGTTCCAGCAGCGGCTGGCCGGCCGGGCTGGCCAGGTGCAGCGCGTTGCCCGAAAGGAAGCCCACGCGCAACCCGCGCCGGCGCCAGCGTTCCACCCGTTCCACCGCCGCGCCGCGCAGCGCCAGCTT
>CAIMOR010000007.1 GCA_903843125.1 uncultured Rhodospirillales bacterium | reverse complement strand
GTGGTGGCCAACGACGCGACGGTGAAGGGCGGCACCTACTTCCCGATGACGGTGAAGAAGCACCTGCGCGCGCAGGAGATTGCCCAGCAGAACAACCTGCCCTGCATCTACCTGGTGGACAGCGGTGGCGCCAACCTGCCGAACCAGGACGAGGTCTTCCCGGATCGCGAGCATTTCGGCCGCATCTTCTACAACCAGGCCAACATGTCGGCCGCCGGCATTCCGCAGGTGGCGGTGGTGATGGGCAGTTGCACGGCGGGCGGAGCCTATGTGCCGGCGATGAGCGACGAGGCGATCATCGTGCGCAACCAGGGCACCATCTTCCTGGCCGGCCCGCCGCTGGTCAAGGCCGCGACCGGCGAGGTGGTTTCCGCCGAGGATCTCGGTGGCGCCGAGGTGCATTCGCGCATCAGCGGCGTCACCGACCACATGGCCGGGAACGACGCCGAGGCGCTCGGCCTGGCGCGACGCATCATCGGCAACCTGAACCGGGTCAAGCAGGTGGGGCTGGACGTGCAGCCGCCGCGCCCGCCGCTGTACGACGCCGCCGAGCTGCACGGCGTGGTGCCGGCCGATATCCGCGAGCCCTACGACGTGCGCGACGTGATTGCCCGCGTGGTGGACGGCTCCGAGTTCGACGAGTTCAAGCAGCTGTACGGGCCAACCCTGGTCTGCGGCTTCGCCCGCATCTTCGGCTACCCCGTCGGCATCCTGGCCAACAACGGCGTGCTGTTCAGCGAGAGCGCGCAGAAGGGCGCCCACTTCATCGAGCTGTGCAACCAGCGCGGCATTCCGCTGGTGTTCCTGCAGAACATCACCGGCTTCATGGTCGGGCGGAAATACGAGAGCGGCGGCATCGCCAAGGACGGCGCCAAGCTGGTCACCGCGGTGGCCACCGCCAGCGTGCCGAAGTTCACCGTCATCATCGGCGGCAGCTTCGGCGCCGGCAATTACGGCATGTGCGGGCGGGCCTATTCGCCGCGCTTCCTGTTCATGTGGCCGAATGCGCGCATCAGCGTGATGGGCGGCATCCAGGCCGCCGCCGTGCTGGCCACGGTGCGGCGCGACGGCATCGAGGCCAAGGGCGGCACCTGGCCGGCCGCGGAGGAAGCCGCGTTCCGCGCCCCGATCGAGGCGCAGTACGAAGCCCAGGGCCACCCCTACTACGCCAGCGCCAGGCTGTGGGACGACGGCATCATCGACCCCGCCGATACCCGCATGGTGCTGGGCCTGTCGCTCTCGGCCGCGCTGAACGCGCCGGTGGCGCCGTTGCGCGCCCCGCTGTTCCGGATGTGACGGCCATGTTCAAGACCATCCTGATCGCCAATCGCGGCGAGATCGCCTGCCGCATCATCCGCACCGCCCGCGCCATGGGCATCCGCACCGTCGCGGTCTATTCGGACGCCGACGCGAACGCGCGGCACGTGGCCATGGCCGACGCAGCGCATGGCATCGGCCCGGCACCGGCGCGCGACAGCTACCTGCGCGGCGAGGCCATCATCGCCGCCGCGCTGGCCAGCGGCGCGCAGGCGGTGCATCCGGGCTACGGCTTCCTCTCCGAGAACGCCGAGTTCGCCGAGGCCTGCGCCGCGGCCGGGCTGGTGTTCATCGGGCCGCCGGCTGCCGCCATTCGCGCCATGGGCAGCAAATCCGCCGCCAAGGCGTTGATGGAACGCTCCGGCGTGCCGCTGGTGCCGGGCTACCACGGCGCCGACCAATCGCCGGCGCTGCTCGCCGCCGAGGCGGCGCGCATCGGCTTCCCGGTGCTGATCAAGGCCAGCGCCGGCGGTGGCGGCAAGGGCATGCGCATCGTGCGCGCCGCCGCCGAGTTCGACCAGGCGCTGGCGCTGGCCAAGGGCGAGGCGCGCGCCAGCTTCGGCGACGACCAGGTGCTGGTGGAACGCTACCTGCAGAAGCCACGCCACATCGAGGTGCAGGTCTTCGCCGACGGCCAGGGCAACACGCTGCACCTGTTCGAGCGTGATTGCTCCATTCAGCGCCGCCACCAGAAGGTGGTCGAGGAAGCGCCCGCGCCGGGCATGACCGACGCCCGCCGCGCCGCGATGGGCGAGGCCGCCTGCGCCGCCGCGCGCGCCATCGGCTACGTCGGCGCCGGCACCGTCGAATTCATCTCGGAAGCCGACGACTTCTTCTTCATGGAGATGAACACGCGCCTGCAGGTGGAACACCCGGTGACCGAGGCGATCACCGGCCAGGACCTGGTGGAATGGCAGCTCCGCGTCGCCGCCGGCCAGCCGCTGCCCTGCACCCAGCAGCAGCTCCGCATCCAGGGCCACGCCATCGAGGTGCGCGTCTACGCCGAGGACCCCGCGCGCGACTTCGCCCCCAGCATCGGCACGCTGCACCACCTGCGCGAGCCGGCGGGCGTGCGGATCGACACCGGCGTCCGCCAGGGCGACGCGATCCCGATCCACTACGACCCGATGATTGCCAAGCTGATCGTCCACGGCGCCGACCGCGCCGAGGCGCTGCGCCGGCTGAACCGCGCACTGGCGCAGTACGAAATTGCCGGCGTGGCCACCAACCTCGGCCTGCTGCGCGCCATCGCGGCGCATCCGGCCTTCGCCGCGGCGGCGCTGGACACCGGCTTCATCGCCAACCACCCGGAGGTGTTGGCGCCGCCACCCGCCGCGCCGCGCTGCGTGCTGGCTGCCGCCATACACCGCTTGCTGCGCGACGAGGCGCCGCCGGCGGCGCCAGGCGACCCGCATTCACCCTGGGCGCTGGCCAACGCCTGGCGGCTGAACGGCGAGGGCTACCAGGACTTCACGCTGGCCGAAGGCGAGACCCGGCTCGGCGTGCGGGCACACCTGCTGCCCGGGGGCTTCCGGCTGGGCAGCGAGATGGTGGAGGCCACGGAAGCCGATGGCGTCACCACGCTGCGGCTCGGCAACGCCAGCCACAGGCTGCGCGTGCTGCGCCGCGGCCCGGCGCTGACGGTGTTCCTGGACGGCGTCGGCTACGCGCTGACGCATATCGACCCGCTGGCGCCGCGCGACGCCGTGCCGGCCGGCGGCGGGCGGATCCTGGCGCCGATGCCCGGCCGTGTGCTGGACGTGCTGGTGCGCGAGGGCGAGGCCGTCTCCCGCGGCCAGGTGCTGCTGATGCTGGAGGCGATGAAGGTGCAGATGCGCATCACCGCGCCGGCCGATGGCACCGTCGCCAGCCTGCGCTGCGCCGCCGGCGACCTGGTGGAGGATGGCGCCGAGCTGGTGACGCTGGACTAGACCGGCCACGCATCGGCCGGGCATGCTGGCGCCATGGACGCAGCGCTCTACGCTCCCGGTTTCAAGACCAGCCCCTGGTGGTGGGAGGCGGCAGAGCCGCTGCGCCGCGACGCCACGCTGCCGGACCGGGCGGAGGTCGCCATCGTCGGCGGCGGCTATGCCGGGCTGTCGGCGGCGCTGACCCTCGCCAGGCTTGGCCGCCGCCCGGTGGTGCTGGACGCCGAGCGCATCGGCTGGGGTGCCTCCTCGCGCAATGGCGGCATGGTCTCGGGCGGGCTGAAGGTGGCCAAGGGCGCCAATGCCGCCGAGGTCGTCGCCGCGGCCGCCGCCAGCCTGCCCTTCATCGAGGAACTGATCGAGCGCGAGCGGATCGACTGCGACTACGTGCGCTGCGGCCGCTTCACCGGCGCCTGGACGCCGGCCCACTACCAGGCGCAGGCGGCGCGGGTGGAGGCGATGGCGCGCATCACCGGCATGGCCGCCGAGATGCTGCCACCCGCGCGCCAACGTGAAGCCGTCGGCACCGACTTCTACCATGGCGGCCTGAAGCTGGCCGCGACCGGCAGCCTGCACCCGGGCAAGTACGCCCGCGGCCTGGCTGCGGCCGCGGAGGCCGCCGGCGCGCGCCTCGTGGACAGCGTGCGGGTGCAGGGCATCCGCCGCCAGGGCAGCGGCTTCCGGCTGGCGACCGACCGGGGCGAGCTGGCCGCCGACGCGGTGCTGGTGGCGACCAACGGCTATTCGCTGGACCCGCGCGGCACCGCCATGCCCTGGCTGGCACGCCGGATGGTGCCGCTGGCCAGCATGATCATCGCCACGCAGGAGATCGACCCCGCGCTGATGGACCGGCTGTTTCCCGGCCGCCGCATGGTCGGCGAAAGCCGCCGCGTGCTGAACTACTTCCGCCCCAGCCCGGACGGCCGGCGCGTGCTGTGGGGCGGCCGCGCCAGCTTCGGCCACGCCACGCCGGAACAGGCGGCGCCGGTGCTGTACCAGCGCATGACCGAGGTGTTCCCCGAGCTGAAGGGCACGCGCATCACCCATTGCTGGCTCGGCAACGTCGCCTTCACCTTCGACTTCCTGCCGCATATCGGCGAGCAGGACGGCATCCACTACGCCGCGGGCTGCCAGGGCAGCGGCGTGGCCATGGCAAGTTGGCTCGGCCATCAGGTGGGGCTGAAGATCGCCGGCGCGGCGAACCAGCGCTTCGCCCTGGACGGCCTGCCGTTCCCGACCCTGCCGGGCTATCGCGGCAGCCCGTGGTTCATGCCCATGGTCGGCAACTGGTACCGCCTGCTGGACGCCTGGGAGCGGGCGCGGGCCTAGACCGCGATCCACTTTGGTGGATCACGCTCCAGCTATATTTGAGAGACTGATTCACCGCTTCGGCGATTCCGCCTTCACGGATCAGGCTCTAGACCGCGATGCGGTAGACGATGAAGCCGGAGCGCGCGACCAGCTTGTCGTACAGCGCCTGCGCCGTGGCGTTGCCCTCATGGGTTTGCCAGTACACGCGCGAAGCACCGGCGCTGTGGGCCGCGGCGCAGACCGCCTCGATCAAGGCGCGGCCGAGGCCCTGGCCGCGCGCGGCTGCGCTGGTGAACAGGTCCGCCAGGTAGCAGGTCGGCGCCAGCGCGGTGGTGCTGCGGTGATAGAGGAAGTGCACCAGCCCCAGCAGCGCGCCATCCCGTTCCGCCACCAGGCAATGCATCGGCTCGGCCGGGTCGTGAAACCGCGCCCAGGTGGCGGCGGTGATGTCGTCGGCCAGGGCGGTGGCGCCGCTGCGGCCATAGAAGGCGTTGTAGCCCTGCCACAGCGGCAGCCAGGCGGCGAAATCCGCCGGGCGCGCCGGGCGGATCACCGCAGGCAAGGGCGTCAGCCCCGGCGGCCCTTGCCGGGCTTCGCCGGCTTCGGCGCGGCGGCGGCCCGCAGCGGCGAGGCGTGGTGCGGCGGGGCGCGCAGCACGTTGCGGTCGGTGTCGCCCTGCTCCACCCGGGCGGCGCTGCGCGCCGGCTTGCTGGTGGCCAGGTGCAGCGTCGGCGCGTGGCTGGGCGGCACCGGCAGCGCGGCTGTGGCGGGGCCGTGGTTCAGCCGGGCGACGCGGCCGGCGCCGAGCGTATGGGCCTGGGCGCCGGCCAGCATCGGCGGCAGGGTGCGGCGGGCGGCCACGGCCTGCGGCCGGGCGGTGACGCCCATCTGGGTGAAGCCCTGGTCCAGCAGCGCCATCATGTGGCGGTCGCGCTCGCGGCTGGTGCGGCCGCCGAACACCGCGGCCACCAGGCGCACGCCCTCGCGCCGGGCGGAGGCCACCAGGTTGAAGCCGCTGTCGTTGACGTAGCCGGTCTTGATGCCGTCGGTGCCCTCGTATTCCTGCAGCAGCCGGTTGTGGTTGAACGCCACCCGGCCGCGGAAGCGGAAATACGGCGTGGAGAAATAGGCGAAGCGGTCCGGGAAGTCCCGCATCAGCCGGCGGCCCAGCAGCGCCATGTCGCGCGCGGTGGAGACCTGCTCGGCATCCGGCAGGCCGGAGGCGTTGCGGAACACGGTGCGGCTCATGCCCAGGCTGCGCGCCTTCAGCGTCATCATCTGGGCGAAGCGGTCCTCGCTGCCGTTGCCGAGGTATTCGCCCAGCGCGGCGGCGGCGTCGTTGGCGGACTTGGTTACCAGGGCAAGGATGGCTTCCTCGACCGTCAGGTGCATGCCCGCCAGCAGCCCGATGCGCGACGGCGGCATCTCCGCCGCGTTCTCCGAGACCGGGACGGCGGCGCCCAGCTGCAGGCGGCCCTCGCGCAGCGCCTCGAACGCCATGTACAGCGTCATCATCTTGGTCAGGGACGCCGGGTGGCGCAGCTCGTCCGGGCTGGCCGCCATCAGCACGTCGCCGGTCTCGGCATTGGTCACGATGGCGGCGTAGCGCTCGCTGCCGATCTGGGCGCGGGCCGGCAGCGCGCCGGTCGCCCACAGCAGCAGCGTCGCCACCAGCACCAGCGGCCGCCGGGCCAAAAGCCGATTCTGCCGCGGCGCGGCCATCAGTGTCTGCATGATCAACCCCGCCACGTGGCCTGCCCCCCCGGCACGCACGCGGTAGCCGAAGCTAAAGCGGCAGCGCGCGTCGCGTCTACGGGAACTAAGCTGGAACAGGCCGTTTGTCCAAAGGCTTAAGCGCCATTCCGGTTACAGCGTTGGGATCACGAATCAGCAATGGTTGGGCGCGCCGGCCAACGTGAACACACGGCTCGCGGCAAAGCATGGTGCAGTGCAAAATCTTCTTGCATAACCCGTCCGGCCTCCGCTAATGACGCGGTCATGTTGCAGTGCAGCAAAACGGGTTGACCCTCGGGTCGGCCGGGGTTGCGGCACGAACCCACCGCAAACCTTTGCCCAGACAGGAGCGTAGACCATGGCGCTGAAGCCCGAACTGAAGACCGCCGAAGTGCAGAAGCTGGTGACGGATGCCACCACCAACGGCGCCGTCCAGGCCCGCAAGATCATCGACGACGGCGCCGCCCAGGCCCGTGCAACCATGGAGAAGAGCGTGGAACATGTGAACAAGGCCACCGAAGGCCTGATGAAGGCGGCCGAAGAGGCTTCCGAGTTCGGTCGCGGCAACGCGGAGGCCTTCGCCAAGGCCGCCCAGGCCTATGTCGTCGGCGCGCAGGACCTGGGTCGCCAGACCTTCGCCCTGTTCCAGGGCCTGACCGACCAGGCGCTGGAGAACGCCAAGGCCCTGGCCGCGGTGAAGAGCCTGAAGGAAGCGGCCGAGCTGCAGACCAGCTTCACCCGCACCGCCATGGAGAAGACCTTCTCCGAGTCGGCGAAGCTGCAGGAAGCGGCGCTGAAGCTGGCCGAGACCGCCTTCGCCCCGCTCGGCGCCCGCGTCACGGTTGCCGTCGAGAAGATCACCCGCCCGCTGGCGGCCTGATTTCGCAGCCTCCGGCGGCGGCGCCGCGTGCGCCACCGCCTGGGCTGGGCACCTGGCCCGGTTCCGGTCGCCTTCGGGCGGTTGGACCGGGCCTTTTGCGTTCCGCGCCTGGCGCCCCACCCCACCCGATGCCACGAAGTTGCTGGCCGCCGGTTGCGGTCGGGCCGTCGGCGCCCCATCTGGCCCGGCGATGATTCCGCCGTCACCCTGTATGCCGGCCCTTCACGCGACGGCCTTCCCGCCGTTATCCTCTGCTTTCCTTCGGGCCGGCGACACTCCGGCCCCCGAACGCCTCGCGGGCGCCATCCCCCCGCCACCAGGACGACCATGAGCGACCCAGACAAGCGCCAGAACGGAGGCAATACGCCGGGCGACACCAACCCGAATACCGGCGTGGTGGTGAAGGCGCGTCCGCGCACCAAGAAGCCTTCGATGTACAAGGTGTTGATGCTGAACGACGACTACACGCCGATGGAGTTCGTGGTGCACGTGCTGGAACGCTTCTTCCAGAAGAACCGCGAGGAAGCGACGCGGATCATGCTGCACGTGCATCGGCGCGGCGTCGGGGTCTGCGGGGTCTATACCTACGAGGTCGCCGAGACCAAGGTGACCCAGGTGATGGACCTGGCACGGCAGAACCAGCACCCGCTGCAATGTACCATCGAGAAGGAATAGGGCTGGCGGCGAAGCGTCGCACGTCGGCTTGATTCCGCCATTCCGGGCGGATGCAACAAAGTGCAACCCCCGCCGATTGGGGGTCTCGTCGGAAGGGAGGGCAATGCCAAGTTTGCTGGATCGGGCAACCCCCATCCGGAAGCCGCTTTTTTGCTGACGCAGACCCACTTGGTTTGCTTAGGCTGGCGGACCCGGAGTTTCACCTAGGGAGCGTCGTACCATGTTGTCACGCAATCTCGAGCAGACGCTCCACCGCGCCCTTGGCCTGGCCAATGAGCGGCGCCACGAATACGCCACGCTGGAACACCTGCTGCTGGCGCTGACCGATGACACCGACGCCGCCGGCGTGCTGCGCGCCTGCGGTGTCGACGGCGACAAGCTGAAGCGCGACCTGACCGAGTTCCTCGACAAGGACCTGGCCGGCCTGGTGACCGAGCGCAGCGGCGACCCGAAGCCGACCGCCGGCTTCCAGCGCGTGGTGCAGCGCGCCGCCATCCATGTGCAGTCCAGCGGGCGGGACGAGGTCTCCGGCGCCAACGTGCTGGTGGCGCTGTTCAGCGAACGCGAATCGCACGCGGTGTACTTCCTGCAGTTGCAGGACATGACCCGGCTGGATGCGGTCAACTTCATCAGCCACGGCATCGCCAAGGCACCCGGCCGCACGCAGAACCGCCCGGTGCAGGGCACGCCTTCCACCAGCGCCTCCAAGGACAACGAGGAGAGCGGCGAGAAGGAGGAGAAGCCGTCCCGCGGCAACCGCAGCCAGGACGCGCTGACCAACTACTGCGTCAACCTGAACAAGAAGGCGCAGGCGGGAAAGATCGACCCGCTGATCGGCCGCGACAGCGAGATCGAGCGCACCATCCAGATCCTGTGCCGCCGCACCAAGAACAATCCGCTCTATGTCGGTGATCCCGGCGTGGGCAAGACCGCCATCGCCGAGGGGCTGGCCAAGCGCATCATCGAAGGCGACGTGCCGGAGGTGCTGCACAAGTCCACCATCTACGCGCTGGACATGGGCAGCCTGCTGGCCGGCACCCGCTACCGCGGCGACTTCGAGGAGCGGCTGAAGGCGGTGGTGAACGAGCTGGAGCAGCAGCCCGGCAGCATCCTGTTCATCGACGAGATCCACACCGTCATCGGTGCCGGCGCCACCAGCGGCGGCGCGATGGATGCCTCCAACCTGCTTAAGCCGGCGCTGGCGCAGGGCACGCTGCGCTGCATCGGCAGCACCACCTACAAGGAATACCGCCAGCACTTCGAGAAGGACCGCGCCCTGGTCCGCCGCTTCCAGAAGATCGACGTGAACGAGCCGAGCCTGGAGGACGCGGTCAAGATCCTGCAGGGCCTGAAGACCAACTACGAGAAGCACCACAAGGTGCGCTACACGCCGGAGGCGATCCGCGCTGCGGTGGAGCTTTCGGCCAAGTACATCCATGACCGCAAGCTGCCGGACAAGGCGATCGACGTGATCGACGAGGTCGGCGCCAGCCGCATGCTCCAGCCCGAAGGCAAGCGCCGCAAGACCGTCACGCTGCGGGATGTCGAGGAGATCGTGGCCAAGATCGCCCGCATCCCCCCCAAGTCGGTGTCGGCGGACGACAAGGAGACGCTGCGCAACCTCGAGCGCGATCTGAAGTCGATGGTCTTCGGCCAGGACAAGGCGATCGACGCTCTGGCCGCCGCCATCAAGCTCTCCCGCGCCGGCCT
>CAIMOR010000006.1 GCA_903843125.1 uncultured Rhodospirillales bacterium | reverse complement strand
GCGGCGCCGCTCATGCCGCCGCGGGAAGCGGCGCCGCTCATGCCGCCGCGGGAAGCGGCGCCCCCCTCGGCGCACCCGCCGGCCGGGCTGCCGCCCGACGCGCCTCCCCTCGGGCACCACCCGGCGTGAACATCCTGATGGCCGACGAACACGCCCCCCACCTGGCGGCAAGGCTGGCGGAGCGCCCGCTGGGCGGCGTCGAGACCGCCTTCGCGCTGCTGGCCGAAGCCTTCACCCAACGCGGCCACGTGGTGCGCCAGACCCAGGGCGGCGAGACGGCGCCGGCCGACCTGGTCATCGCCAACCGCGTGCCGCGCCTGTTCGCGCGCCTGCCGAAGCGCGGCCGCCGCGTGCTGTGGCTGCACAACCCGGCCGGCTACCTGCGCAAGCCGCGCCACGCCTGGCCGCTGCTGCTGGCTCGCCCATGGCTGGTCACCCTCGGCCCCAGCCACGCCGCCACGCTGCCGTGGTGGCTGCCCGGCCGCCGCGTGCAGATCCCGCTGGCCGTGGCCCCGCCCTTCGACGCCCCCACGCCGCCGCGCGCGCCGCCGCCGCCGGTCGCGGTCTTCACCTCCAACCCGCAGCGTGGGCTGGGCTGGCTGCTGCGGCTCTGGGCGGAGCGCATCGCCCCCGCGGTGCCGGGCGCCGAACTGCACCTCTACGCCAGCGCGGCCACCTACGGCGACGACCCGCGCCTGGCCGCCCGCATCGCGCCCGTGCTGGACCAGGCCCGCGCCACCCCCGGGGTGCGCCTGCTGGCCCCGCTGCCCCGCGCCGCGCTGCGCGACAAGCTGCTCGCCGCCCGCTGCATGCTCTATCGCGGCGATGCCGGCGAGACCTTCTGCCTGGCGCTTGCGGAAGCCCAGGCCGCGGGCCTGCCCTGCGTCGTCACCCCGCTCGGCGCCGTGGCCGAGCGCCTGCCGGATGGCGTGGTGGCGCCGGACGACGACGCCTTCGCCGCCGCCGCCATCCGCCTGCTCAGCGACGACGCGGCCTGGACCGCCCAGCACCACGCCGCCCTGGCGCGCGGGCCCGGCCCCGGCTGGCACGCGGTGGCCGCCGCCTTCGAACGGCTGGCCGCATGAGGCTGGCGCATATCCTCGGCAGCGCGGCGCTCGGCGGCGCCGAGGCCTTCTACGAGCGCCTGATCCCCGCCCTGGCCCGCGCCGGCGACGAGGTGCTGCCGCTCATCCGCGCCGATGCCGGCCGTGGTGGCCGACTGCGCGAAGCGGATGTGCGGCCGGTGGAACTGCCGTTCGGCAACTACTTCGACTTCACCACCCGCCCGCGCCTGGCCCGCACGCTCAGCCATTTCCGCCCGCAGGTGGTGGTGGCCTGGCAGAACCGCGCCGCGGACTACGCCGGCGCGGTCAAGCGCCGCGGCGCGCCCTGGCCGCTGGTCGGCCGGCTCGGCGGCTACTACGACCTGCGCTACTACCGGCACTGCGACCACATCGTCGGCAACACGCGCGACCTGCGCCGCTGGTTCGTCGAGGACCAGGGCTGGCCGGCCGAGCGCGCCCACCATGTGCCCAACTTCGCCCACGACCTGGCCGGCGCCGCCCCCGCCGCGCTGCCCGGCCGGCCCGGCAGTCGGCTGGTCGCGCTCGGCCGGCTGCACCCGAACAAGGGGTTCGACACGCTGCTGCGCGCCCTGGCGCTGCTGCCCGGCGCCACCCTGGCCCTGGCCGGCGAGGGCCCGGAACGCGAGCCGCTGGAACGCCTGGCGCGCGAGCTGGGGGTGGCCGACCGGCTCACGCTGCTCGGCTGGCGCACCGACACCGCGGCGCTGCTGGCGGCGGCCGATATCTTCATTTGTCCGTCCCGCCACGAACCCCTGGGCAATGTGGTACTTGAAGCCTGGAGCGCCGCCCGTCCCGTGGTGGCCGCCGCCAGCCAGGGGCCGAGCGAACTGATCGAGGATGGATTGACCGGCCTGCTGGTGCCGAAGGACGCGCCGGAGCCGATGGCCGCCGCCATCGCCGGCCTGCTGGCCGACCCCGCCCGCGCCGCCGGCCTGGCCGCCGCCGGCCGCGCCGAATTCCTGCGCGCCCATGCCGAGGCCCCGGTGCTGGCCCGCTGGCGC
>CAIMOR010000005.1 GCA_903843125.1 uncultured Rhodospirillales bacterium | reverse complement strand
TCAACGCCGCGTCGGGGAATCCCCCGCGTGAGTCACCCGCTGTGGGAGTTGGTATGAGTCGTGGCTCGCCGCGGGGGCGGGGGAGGAGCCCACCTTGGATCACGAGGGGCCACGCCATTTCGGCAGTCAGTGCCTCAGAGAAGCAGACGCCCTGGCAGGCATCGCAGCCAAGTTGCTTGGCTAGTGCTGCATCGAACTCGTTGGTGACACCCTCCGCGATCACAGTCGCACCGCGCTGATGCGCCATTCGAACCACGGAACACAGAAAATCGACTGCGGCTTCGTCCAGCGCGCGCCCGGCAAAGAAACTCTGATCCAGCTTGATCGAGTCAAACTTGAGTTCCAGCACCCGCGCCAAGTTGGACCGGCCTGTGCCGAAGTCGTCGATTGCCAGACGCACCCCTAAGCCGCGCAAGGCGAAAAGATTGTCGGACGTTGGTTGATCCAGGATCAACTCCTCCAGCACCTCGATGCAGAGACTGTGCGGAGCGGTGCCGCATTCCTGCAGGACGTCGCGCACCGCACTGACGCAGTCGGGGCTGCTAAGCAACCCGCCGGAGATATTGACGTTGATAATCAAGTTCGGCCGTGTACGGACCCACATGGCGGTATCGATACTAGCCTCTTGTAGCACCCAGAAATCCAACGCTTGGACCAGCCCTGCCTGGGCAGCAATACCGAAGACTTGGCGTGGCGGCACCTGTTCGCCGCAGAGAGTCTGCCAACGCAGCAAGGCTTCGAACCCGAGCAGCGCGCCGGTCATCGCGTCTACAATGGGTTGGTAGTGCAGCCTGAGGTTACCCTCGGACCGGACCATGTCCTGGCGCAGTTGGGCGACCAATGTCTCCTGAAGTTGGCTATCGAACAACACCAACGACGTCTCGGTCTCCGTTGCCGCTCCCGCCCTGGCTGAGGGACGCAGCGCCTCGCTTCGCTCGGCCGCGACGACCCGCTCTCGGATGTGGGGCGCCACCAGGTCGCGTAACTGCCGCAGTACGGCGCCCCTGGTTTCCGGCTCTTCAATATCGTGCAGCAGCGAGGCCATCGTCATGGCT
This sequence comes from uncultured Rhodospirillales bacterium, assembly GCA_903843125.1. GTDB lineage: Bacteria > Pseudomonadota > Alphaproteobacteria > Acetobacterales > Acetobacteraceae > CAIMOR01. The sequence goes on along the minus strand of CAIMOR010000005.1, from coordinate 3,728 downwards.
GTGGCGTTGAGCGAAGTGTCATCCGTGACCGGGCTGGCGACCGGACCAGCCACCAGTTCCTCGACTGTTCCGCCAAAAAGCTGGACGAATTTCTCAACGAAGCTCGACGGGATTTCGCAACGACCGGTTTCATACCGCGACAGGGTCGGCACAGCCAGTCCGAGTCGCGCAGCGACGGCGCTTTGCGTGAGGTTCGCATGGCGACGGATGGCGCGTATACGCCGGCCAAGACTTATCTCCATTGCCTGGGGTCCGAGAACATATTTTATCACATTTCGCATGACCTAAAGTCGCAGATTGATGCGGAGCCTTCCATCCGGGCAATTACGGAGTTCTTTTTGTCTGAAATTCCAGATAGCATTCGTCCGATCAAAAATTTCATTGCCAACAAGGTACGAGTTAATACTTATGCGCTGCGTCTCGCAGAATCCGTTGCAAAAATAGTGTTCGAATTCGAAACAATTCAGCTTTTTCTGGGACAAGTGGCGCTCAAGCCGATATCGTCCGTCCGGTGTGAAGAGATGCTGGTCCGATGTAGCCTATGCAGATGGTGATGCCAGAATCAGGCCGCTTGGTTGTCGTGGTGGACGATTATCCGGAGATCGCTGTCGCCATCAGCGACCTGTTACACGCCTTCAGTTACGAAACGCGGGTCTTTCTCTCAGCCGAAGCGCTTTTGGCAGCCGGCGTGCCAGAGAATGCCTGCTGCCTGTTGCTGGACCTCTCCCTGCCCGGGTTGGATGGCGTCGAGTTGTTGACAAGACTGCGCCAGCAAGGCTGCACCGTCCCGGCACTGCTCGTCAGCGCGGTAGGCAATATTCGCCAGGCGGTGCGCGCGCTGCAGGCGGGGGCGCTGGACTTCATCGAGAAGCCGTATGTGCCGTCACAATTGTTGGCCGCCGTGCAGGCCTGCGAAGCCGCGCATATCCAACCCAGGGAAGCTTCCCCGCCGCCCTGGCTGGAACGGCTGACCAAGCGCGAGAGAGAGGTCCTGGACGGCGTGGTCGAGGGGCTTTCAACCAAGGCAATCGCCCGAAACCTTAGCATAAGTCCAAGGACGGCGGAGATCCACCGTGGAAATTTGATGGCCAAGGCAGGGGCGGCCAACCCTGCTTCGCTGGTGCGCATGGTGTTTGCCGCCATGCCACGGCAATGATCACCAAGACGCGGGAGCATCCACGTGATGAGCGATAGCGGGATGTCCCCAACAGTACCTTCCGCTGGGCCGGCGTCCGCCGAGCCTCCACTCAAGCTGTTGATTGTGGATGACGAGCCGGCCGTGCGCGAGGTGTTGCGGCTTGGCCTGCAGGCCTGTGGGCTGAGTGTGATGGTGGCCGGCACCGCCGATGCGGCGTTGGATTTGGTCCGCGCAAATCCCGACATCGGGGCGGTGATGACGGACATCCGCATGCCCGGCCGCAGCGGCATAGACCTGCTGGCCGATATCACCACCGAACGGACTGACCCGATGGCGCTGGAGGTGGTCGTGATCAGCGGCCATGGCTCGCTCGACCAGGTCGCGGCGGCGATGCGCCATGGCGCGGTGGACTTCCTGGCGAAGCCGCTCAGACTGCAGGATGCAGCGGCAGCGGCACGGCGCGCCCTAAAGCGGGCGGCAGCGCGGCGGGACCGGGCGCGGCGCGATGCTGCGCTGAACCTGAAACTGTCCGCCTCCCAGGCGACCATGGAAGCCTGGGACGCGCTGTTGACTGCGGCTTTGCAGGACAGCGGCGCCGCTGCCGCCTGGTCTGGTATGATGAACCTGCTGTCCCACGAACTGCGGACGCCGCTGGTGCCGGTTCTGGGCTATTGCGAGCTGTTGCGCGACTCTCCGGCCGACGAAGCCGCGGCCCGCTTTTGCATCGGCGAAATTACCCGCGGGGCGCATGGCGTTTTGTCCGCGGTAGAGCGCCTGGAGGTATTCCAGCGGCTATCGGACCCGGCGCTGAAGCCGAACCGGCAGCGCCAGCTTGCCACCGCACTGGTCGAGCAGGCCTGGCAGGCGGCGTTGGACAAGTCGGCGGGCATGCAGGTGAGCCTGCGATTAGAGAGTGCGCCAGGCTGCGAATGGGACTGTGACGGCAGGATGCTGCTATCCGCCCTCGGCGAGTTGCTAGACAACGCCATCGCTGAGAGTTCCAATGGCGATGCTGTTGTGGTTGTGGTCCGCCAAGACGTAGCTGGCAGTTTCCTGTCGGTGCGGCGCCAGGGCAAGGCCTGGTCCCAGGCCGTCCTTGCCGCGGTGGAACTGACCGCGCCGATGGGTAGCCACAACAGCCTGGGGTTGAGCCTCAGCCTGGTCCGCCGTGTGGCAAGGCTGCATGGCGGCACCCTGCTGTTGCAGAACCCGGATGGCGGGGGCGCGCTGGCCAGCCTGACCTGGCCCGCCGCATGAGACCGCCGGGATTGGCGCTGACGAAGGACAACGGCCGGACGCGATTTCTGCTGGTCCTGATCATCCTGGTGCTGGGTTGCGCCGCGGCCGGCGAAGCCGTCATCAGGCGGGTCGAAGACCGGGCGGTCACCTTGGCGACGTCAGCAGCCGTGACACGGGTTGGGCTCCGGGCCGACGCCGCCCGCCAATTGGTGGCAGCCGGCCAGCAATACATGGAGGCGCTGTTCGACCTTGCCCAGGATCGCAATCGGCTATTGCTGAACGGCAATGGCTCCCACCAGGCCATTGAGGATCGGCTGGCCAGGCTGGCGGCACGGCGGAGCTTCGGCGTGTTCCAGGTGGGCGTGATCGACGCCGATGGGGTGAACCGTTGGAGCAGCCTGGGCGGGCAGGTCCATGTGGACCTGAGCGATCGGCCGCATTTCCGTGCACATGTTGAACGTAACATCGGAGTTTATGTCAGCGCGCCGCTGACTGGGCGGGTCTCCGGCCAGGTCTCCGTCCAATTCAGCCGTCGTTTGAACCGGCCGGACGGCAGCTTCGGCGGGGTTATCGTACTCTCGGTTGACCCTGCCGTGTTGACGGAAGACCTGATGCGCCTGAACGGCCCCGCTGCGTGGGATGTCGCATTGGTGCGGCAGGCAACCGGACAACCGGTGGTTCGGCAAGTGCCCGCCGACACTCCCTCGCTGTGGGACGAACTCCAGCAGCGATATCCGATCCGAGGCGGCGATGTTGACGTCCGGCTGGAGTTGCGTGGCGACGCATACTTCGTCTCCCGGCGGCTGCTGGACAATTTTCCGCTGGCCATCGTGGTCGGCAGCCCGGCTGCAAGTGAGTTGCAGGACGCGGAAAATCTGCACGAAACCCTCGTGCTGACACGGGTCGGCGCGCTGTTGGCGTTGTTGGCTGGGGCCGCCTGGCTGATCGTCGCCCGCAGCCGCGCCGCGGTGGCCCGGGCGCTGCTGGCGGAGCGGGCCGGCGCGGCCGAGCAGGCGCGTATCCTGGACAACCTGGGCATGGCGGTTTGCGTCATTCGGCTGCGGGGGGCCGAGGAACCCAGGGTCACTTTTGCCAATCGCCGCTACCGGCAGGTCCAGCAGGCGCTGGGTCGCCCGCCGGGCGCCGTCAGTGAAACGCTGAGCAGCCTGGAAAGAGCGGCTGCCATGGAGGAACTGCAACGTCATGGCCAAGCGAACATTGAACGGCAGTTCACTCATCCCGGCGGCGATATCCGCTGGACCAGGGTGATATTCACGCTCATCGACCGCTGGGATGACGAGTTGGAGGTTCTGACGGTCGCCCTCGATATCCAATCCGAGAAGGCGGCGGC
>CAIMOR010000004.1 GCA_903843125.1 uncultured Rhodospirillales bacterium | reverse complement strand
TGCTGCCAGATGTGCCGCGACACACCCTTTGCGCCGCGCATGCCCGCGATCATCGAGGCGTGGTTCTTCACGTCGGAGAAGACGTGGAAGCCCGGCAGCGCCTCCAGCACCGCGCTCAGCGCGCCGACATTGGCGATGTAGCCGCTGCCGAACAGCAGGGCGCTGTCCTTGCCGTGCAGCGCCGCCAGCTCTGCTTCAAGCGCCACGTGCAGCGGCGAGGTGCCGGAGATGTTGCGCGTGCCGCCGGCGCCGGCGCCATGCTGCGCGATGGCGCTGTGCGCCGCCTCCAGCACCGCCGGGTGACTGCCCATGCCCAGGTAGTCGTTGGAGGACCAGACCGTGACCTCACGACCGCCGCCCGCGCCATGCCAGCGATACACCGGGAAGCGCCCGGCCAGCTTCTCCAGGTGGGCGAATTCACGGTAGCGGCCCTCGTCACGCAGGCCAGCCAGCGTGGTGCGGCAATGGGCGAGGAAGGCGGTCCGGGTCGTCATGGGGCGGACATAAGCCTGCATATCGATTTCTGGCCAATGAAACGGCCGCAACCCAGTGCCGCGGCGAGGACGTTTCCATTGGGACAACCAAGCCCGAGGGGACCGGCCGAGGTATGATATAGATCAACCATGCAGCAGGCATAGGGCTTGTTCCCTGCCCAAACCGGAGGCATCCGGCCGGGCGTGTGCCGCGCCGGCCCCGCCGCTATCCTGCCGTCACCACAACCGGAGACCGCCGCGATGACCACCTCCATCCTGGAACAGCGCCGCATCGAGGCCGCCTTCGCCAAGGGCATCTATGAGGAGATGGCGGCCGAGCTCGGCACCGAGCAGGCCCGCGCCATCCTCAGCCGCGCCGTGGTGAAGCTGGCCAAGCAGGCCGCTGCGCAGATGGCCGCCGAAAGCCCGGACGGGCCGAGCCTGGAGCACTTCATCAGCCTGCAGCCGCGCTGGACCAAGGACGACGCGCTGGAGATCGAGGTGGTGCAGCATGACGGCCGCGAATACGGCTTCAACGTCAAGCGCTGCCGCTATGCCGATACCTACAAGGGCATGGGCCTGGGCCAGGAACTCGGCGCCGTGCTGTCCTGCAACCGCGACGGCGCCTTCTGCGAGGGCTACGACCCCAAGCTGAAGCTGACCCGCACCCAGACCATCATGGGCGGCGCCAGCCATTGCGACTTCCGCTACGTCTACGAGGACTAGCCCCCGACCGGCCCGGGCGGCGCATCGGCCGCCCAGCCGGCGTTTCGCTTCCCTCCCGGCCCCGACTGCGCCACAAGGCAGGCAAGCCTTCCGGGAGGACCTGCCCATGATCACGCGCCGCACCGCGCTGGCCCTGCCAGTGCTCGCCCCCTTGACCGCCCCTTCGCTGGCCCGCGCCCAGGACTGGCGGCCAAGCCAGCCCATCCGCATCATCATTCCGGCGGCGCCCGGCGGCACTGCGGATATCTCCGCCCGGCTGCTGGCGCCGTTCTTCCAGACCCATTTCGGCCAGAACTGCGTGGCCGAGAACAAGTCCGGCGCCGGCGGCACCATCGGCACGCTGGAAGCCACCCGCGCCGCGCCGGACGGCCATACCCTGCTGCTGGGCAATATCGGCCCGCAGGCCATCGCCTACTCGCTGTTCCGCGGCCTGCAGTACACGCCGGCCAGCCTGCTGCCCATCGCCGGCACCGTGCGCGGGCCGAACGTGCTGGTGGTGCATCCCAGCGTGCCCGCCAACACCCTGCCGGAGCTGGTGGCGCTGCTGAAGCGCGAACCCGGCAAGCTCAGCTTCGGCTCGCCCGGTGTCGGGCAGAGCCCGCACCTCACCGGCGTCTGGTTCAACCAGGCCACCGGCACCGAGGCGATCCACGTGCCGTTCCGCGGCGCCGGGCCAGCGGCCATCGAGCTGGTGGCCGGCAACATCCAGTACATGTGGGACAACCTGACCAGCGGCATCCAGCAGATCCGCGCCGGCCGGGTACGCGCCCTTGCGGTCAGCAGCGCCGAGCGCAACCCGCAATTGCCGGATGTGCCGGCGGCGCGGGAGACGCTGCCGGCGCTGGCCAGCTTCGACGTCAACACCTGGTTCGGCATCTACGCTCCGGCCGGTACGCCGCGCCATGTTGCCGAAGCGCTGAACCGCGCCATGTACGAATGGCACCAGACGGCAGCGGTGAAGGCCCGGTGGACCGAAATGGGCGGCACCTCGCTCTACGGCTCGCTGGAGCAGTTCGCCGCCTTCACCACCAAAGAAATCGAGAAATGGGGCAGCGTCATCCGCAAGGAAGGCCTGCAGATGGAGATTGGCTAGCATGATCACCCGCCGCCTGACGCTTGCCGCGCCAGCCCTGCTGCTGGCGCGCACCGCGTGGGCCGAGAACTGGCAGCCGGGCCAGTCGCTGCGCATCCTGGTCGGCTCCGCCGCCGGCGGCACCACGGACATCATGGGCCGCATGGTCGGCCAGCACCTGCAGGTGAAGTGGGGCACGCCGGTGGTGGTGGAAAACCGCACCGGCGCCGGCGGCACCATCGCCACGGCCGAGGTGGTGCGCCAGAAGCCGGATGGGCTGAACCTGCTCTCGGGCAATATCGGCTCGCAGGCCATCGCCTATTCGCTGTACCGCAACCTGAGCTACCGGCCGGAGCAGCTGACCGACATCGCCGGCACCATCACCGGGCCGAACGTGCTGGTGGTGAACGCCGCCAGCCCGGTGCGGGACATGGTGCAGTTCGCCGCCTGGCTGCGCGCGGAGAAGGGCAAGGTCACCTTCGCCAGCACCGGCGCCGGGCAGTCCACCCACCTCTCCCCGGTGTGGATGCTGCAACTGCTGAACGCCGAGGCGGTGCACGTGCCCTATCGCGGCAGTGCCCCGGCGCAGACCGCCATGCTGTCCGGCGAGACCGGCTTCCTGATCGACAACCTGACCGGCGTGATCGAGCAGATCCGCGCCGGCAAGCTGCGCGCGCTCTGCGTCACCAGCGCCGAGCGCAGCCCCGCCCTGCCGGAGGTGCCGGCCGCGCGGGAGACGCTGCCGGAGCTGCGCAGCTATGAAGTGGACACCTGGTTCGGCATCTTCGGCCCGGCCGGGCTGCCGGCCGCCATCACCGAAGGCCTGAACGCCGACATCAACGCATGGCTCGGCCTGGACGAGACCAAACGCCGCTTTGCCGAGCTGGGCGGCCGGCCGCTGGTCAAGACCCCGGCGGCCTTCACCGAATTCGTCCGTGCCGAGACGGCGAAATGGCGCAGCGTGATCCAGAAGGAAGGCCTGGAGATCGATCCGAACTGAGGCGCAGCCACTCCGGCGGTGCGTCGCGCCACCGTGGTGGCCGGGTCAGGCGGCCGGGGTTGGCGTTGCGGCCCGGCGCCGCGCCATGGCGGCGCGAGCCCGCGCCTCCGCCAGCGGCCACAGCCGCCACGCGGCCCAGGCCGCCCCCAGGCCCAGGGCCGGCAGCGCGGTGATCTGATAGCGCGGGATGTTCAGGCTGACCGCGGGGTAGAAGACCAGGTTGAACACCCCCGGCAGCAGTGCCAGCAGCCAGGCCGCGTCGCCCAGCCGCCAGGCTCGCCGCACCAGCAGCGCCAGCGCAGGCAGGCCCAGCAGCACGAACTCGTCGATCCAGATGCCACGCCAGAACAGTGCCGGCAGGCTGGCCAGATAGCCCAGCGGATGCGCCAGGATCGCGCCCAGCATCTCCCGGTCCACCGCCGCCTGGGCCGCCGCCAGCGGCAGCCCGCGCGCCGTCATCGCCGCCTGCACCAGCACGGGGTACCGGTTCTGGCCCACATCGTAGTAGCCGCCGGCGGCATCGAGCAGGTAGGGCTGCCACACCGCCGCCGGGAATACCGCCTGCGCCAGGTCGTCGCCGAAGCCGCGGGTCCAGAACACCCAGGCGCAGAGCCAATCCCACCACCCCATGTGGTCGAACACCTCGCGCGTGCTCAGCGCAATGCCCGAACGCGCATCGGTCAGCGCGAAACTGCCGGTCTGCACCCCGTTGCGCCACATCCACAGCGCCGGCGGCAGCGCGGCCAGCGCCAGCACCAGCCCGGCATGGCGCGGCAGCAGTACCGCCCGGCGCCAGCGCATCCAGGCCCAGGCCAGCAGCAGCGGCGGCAACAGCCACAGGAAGGCCGCCTTCACCAGGATCAAGGCGCCCAGGCAAAGCCCCGTCGCCGCGGCCCAGCGCCGGCCCTGTGGCAGGCCTTGGCGCAACACCCATTCCGCCGCCAGTGCCGCCAGCCCGCAGGCCAGCAGCAGGCCGAGGTAGTCCGACTGCGGAAAGTGGCGCCACGACCACATCTGGCCGTTCAGCGCGACGTAACCGAAGCCGACCACGCCGGCCCCACGCCACCCGGTCAGCCGGAACGCCGCCCAGCCCAGCGCCGCGGCTGCAGCCAGCGCCATGCCGATGCCGAGCGCCAGCGCCGGGCGGAACATGGCCCGGGGGCATAGCCCGGGTTGCGTCAGGCAGCTGGGTTGGAAACCGCCCAGCGCCGTGGTGCGCATCAGCGCCGCCAGCAGCAGCGGGTAGCCGGGCTCCCGCCCCAGCACCGGGCGCGGCGGCTGCGAAATGTCCTGCGAGAGCAGGCCGTGGTGGTTCAGGTTCCACGCCTGCATCAGATAGTCCGGCAGGTCGCCTCCCAGCAGCGGGCGGTCCTTCAGCCGGGCATTGACCCCGAGGCTGGCGCCCAGGATGGTCAGCAGCACGAGCGGCAGCGCCAGGCGCCGCAGCGACGACGGGTTGACCATGGGCGGGGGTCCGGTAACTCACTCTGCCGTTACCGGGAGGCGGGGCTGAATGCAACTATGGCTGGCGGCCACGCTCTCGGCAGCATTGTTCCAGTGCTGGCGCACCGCCAAGCAGCAGAAGCTGCGCGGCCAGCTTTCGGTCAACGGCGCCGGCGTGGTGCGCTACCTGTACGGCGTGCCGGTGGCGGCGCTGTACCTGGCGCTGTGGTTCGGCCTGGTCGGCGGCGAGGTGCCCGCATTCGGCTGGACCTTCCTGGCCTATACGCTGGGCGGCGGTGTCGCCCAGATCATCGCCACCAACCTGCTGATCATGGCCTTCGGCTTCCGCGGCTTCGCGGTCGGCACCGCCTATTCCAAGACCGAGGCGGTGCAGAGCACCGTGCTGGCGCTGGTGCTGCTGAACGAACAGGTCTCGGTGCTGGCCTGGCTGGGCGTGTCGCTGAGCGTGGTCGGCGTGCTGTATCTCTCGCTGGCCGGGCGGGTCGGGTCGCTGCGGGAAATGCTGGTGGCCACGGTGCAGCCGGCGGCGCTGTGCGGCTTGGCGGCGGGGTTCGGCTTCGGCATGGCCAGCGTGCTGATCAAGGGCGCCAACCTGGAACTGCACGCGGCCCACCCGGTGCTGGGCGCGCTGGTGACGCTGTTCATCATGAACGGCATGCAGACGCTGCTGCAGGGCGCCTACCTGCTGTGGCGCGAGCCGATGGAGGTGCGCAAGGTCTTCGCCAGCTGGCGCGACAGCGCCTGGGTCGGCGCGCTTTCGGCCAGTGGCAGCAGCTGCTGGTTCATCGGCTTCGCCACCGCGCAGGTCGGGCTGGTGCGCGCGGTGGGGCAGGTGGAGATCCTGTTCACCCTGCTGTTCAGCCGCTTCTACCTGAAGGAGAAGCTGAAGCCGACCGATGTGGTCGGCGCGCTGATCGTGGTCTCCGGCGTGGTGCTGGTGGTGCTGGGGCGCTAGCCGAACAGCGCGCGGATCGCCCCGGCATCGACGTCCTCCACCGTCGCCGGTGTCCACCGCGCCGGCGGGTTGCCCTTGTCCACCAGCACGGCGCGGACACCCTCGCGGAAGTCCGGATGGTCGTGCACCACGCTGCGGGTCAGCGCCAGTTCCATCTCCAGGCAGGCGTCCAGCGTGGCGCCGGCGCCGCGGCGGATCAACTCCAGCGAAACGCACAGGCTGGTCGGTGACATCCGGCGCAGCACCTTCACCTGCTCGGCTGCCCATTCCGTGCCCTCAGCCTCAAGCGCCTGGATTACCTCCAACACCGTCGCCTTGCCGAAGCAGCGAGCGATGGCGCCGCGATGTGCGTGGAAGCTGGCTTCCGGCAACGGCGCGGTGAACTGCTCCACCACGGTCGCATCGCCGCCCAGCAGGGCTTCGCGCAACGCCGGCAGGCTTTCCCGCAACACGTAGTGGCTGGCCAGCCCGGCATGCACCGCGTCGGCGCCTTTCAGGCGCGCGCCGGTCAGCGCCAGCCAGGTGCCGATCTCGCCAGGGATGCGCGGCAGCACGTAGCTGGTGCCAACATCCGGGAACAGCGCGATGGCCGTCTCCGGCATGGCCAGCAGCGCGTGTTCCGTCACAACGCGCGGCCCGTTATGAACGGAGACGCCGATGCCCCCGCCCATGCAGACGCCATCCATCAGCGAAAGCCAGGGCTTGCCGAAGCGGGCGATGCCGGCGTTCACCGCATATTCCTCGGCGAAGAAGGCCTCTACCGCGGCACGGTCGCCATCGATGGCGAACTGCCTGATGCCGCGCACGTCGCCACCGGCGCAGAACGCCTTGCCGCCCGCGCCCTCAAGCAGCACCAGTTTCACCGCAGGGTCGCCCTTCCACGCATCGAGCGCGGCCTGGAATGCCCGGATCATCGCCAGGTCCAGCGCGTTCAACGCCTTCGGGCGGTTCATCAGCAGCGTGCCGGCGGCGCCCTCGACGCGGGCGATGATGCTGGGCTCGGCGGTCTCGGACATGCGCGGCGTCTCCCGATTGGCAGACGCCGCGTTAGCCCAGAACGCCGCGGCGCGGAAGCCGGGCCTACCGCTTGGTCAGCAGCCCCACCACGGCGGCGGTCAGGGCGGCACCGACCAGGCCTTTCTTGGCGGTCTGGCTGCGCAGCAGCGGCAACACCATGAACCCCCGCGCCGCGGTGTCGCCCACCTGGCGCAACGCATCGTCGCGCACGCGCTCGGCCTCCACCGCCACCGGGTCGTTGGCGTGCCGGGCGGCCAGCCAGCCCAGCAGCGCCATCAGCACCAGGTCCACCCCGGCGACGATCAGCGCCGCCAACTCAGGCCCCTGCTTGCGCGACAGCGCGGCGAAGCCGGCCAGATGCAGCATCATCAGCAGCATCAGGCCGAACATCGCGGCGGCCGCGCCCAGCCCGCCCTGGATGGCATAGCCACGCCCGGTACGGCGCCAGCGCAGGCTTTCCGCCTGGGCCGCCAGCCGCAGCAGGCTGATCAGGCGCATCCCGCCCGCCTCCCGTCAGCGGCGGTCGCGCGGGTAGACATAGGTGTTGCCGCCCATCAGCCGGCCCAGCAGGTAGCCGGCCGCAGCAGCAATGCCCACCGCGATCAGCGGCCGGTCGCGCACCTGGTCGGCCAGGCTGTCGGCCTGGTCCTCGATGCTTTCGCGGGCGCGGTGCGCGTAGTCCTGCACCGTGTCGGCGGCATCGCCCAGCGCCGGGGTGACGCGTTCGGACATCAGCTTCTCCACCTGGCCACGCAGCCGCGCCAGTTCCTCGCGCGCGTCGTCGGCCACGCGGCCGGCACCGGCGGCGGCCTGGTCCTTCAGGTTGCGGGCGTCGTTCGAGATGTCGTTGGCGGCGCTCATGGTATTCTCCTTCCCAGCCGGAAATGGTCGGTCTGACGAACGCCGGCCCCGCTGGCGGGTTCCGGTGCCGCGCGGGGGTGGTGCCGTTGACTTGTGCGCCGCCGGCGGCGATGGACGGGACATGGAACAGGTGCTGCGGATCGTGGGGCTGGAGCCGGCGCTGCACCCGGGCCAGGTGCTGGCACTGCTGGGCCAGGGCGGCCCGGCTGTGCTGCTCGGCCTGGCGGGCTTCGGGGCGGCAATCCACCCTGCCTTCCTCGGCGACAAGCCGCTGGCCGGGCTGCCGCCGCACCGGCGCGGCCTCGGCGTGGTGCTCGACCCACCCGGATTGCTGCCGGACCTGACCGTGGCGGAAAACCTCGGCTGGCCGCTGCGCCTGCGGCGTGCGGGGCGAGCGGCACGCATCACGGCGGCGCTGGCGGCGCTGGAGTTGGCGCCGCTGGCCGAACGCCGCGCCGCAGCGCTGACCCCGGCGCAGGCCAGGCGCGTCGGCATCGCCCGTGCGCTGGCGGTGCAGCCGCCCGTCCTGCTGCTGCAGGAACCCTTCGCCGGCCTGCCGCCGGCCGAGGCGGAGGCGCTGGCGCTGCTGCTGGCCCGGCTCGGCCCCGCCGTGGTGCTTACCAGCTGCGAGCCGACCGCGGCGCTGGGCGCGGCGGACCGCATCGCCGTGCTGCACCAGGGGCGCTTGCTGCAGCACGGCACGCCGCGCCAGGTCCACGGCCGCCCGGCCGATGCCCTGGTGGCGACGCTGACCGGCGAGGCGAATTTCCTGCCCGGCCGCCTGGCCGAGGTGTTCGACGACGAGGCCCGCGTGGCGCTGGACGGTGGCGCCGTGGTGGAGGCCATGCTGGGCGCCGACCTGCCGGCAGGCGCGCGTTGCCGCGTGATGCTGCGGCCCGAAAGCCTGGCGGTGGCCGCCGTGGCGCCGGAAGCCATGGGCGAGGGTGCCCTGGCCGCCACCCTGCGCGAGGCGGTGTTCCAGGGCGCCCAGGTGCGGCTCTCCCTGGCGCTGGCCGATGGGGTGGTGCTGCTCGCGCGCCGGCCGGCGGGGTTGCGCCTGCCTGCGGTGGGGGAGGCCTGCGCGGTGGGCTGGGACACCGGCCAGGCCCTGGTGTTTCCCGCCTGAGCCGAGCGACGGGGGCTGGTGCGGCGGCTGCCGCCGCCCAATCTGTCCCGCATCGATCAGGGAGCAAAGCCATGTCTGCGATGAATCGCCGTGCCGCGCTGCTGGCCGGCGCAAGCCTGGCGGCCACCGTGTTTGCCACGCCGCGCCGCGCGCTGGCCCAGGCCGCCGCGCCCACCGGCCCTTTCACCCTGCCGCCGCTGCCCTATGCGTTCGGCGCCAACGAACCGCATATCGACGCTCAGACCATGGAGATCCATCACGACCGGCATCACGCCGCCTATGTCGCGAACATCAATGCGGCGGTGAAGGATCACAGCCAGGTGGCGGCCATGCCGCTTGAGCAGATTCTGGCCAAGCTCGGCGAAATGCCCGAGAGCATTCGCCCCGCGCTGCGCAACAATGGCGGCGGCCATGCCAACCACACGATGTTCTGGCAGGTCATGGGCGGCAAGGGCGGCGCCCCCACCGGCGACCTGGCCACGGCGGTGACGCGCGACCTGGGCGGGCTGGACAAGCTGAAGGCGGACTTCAACGGCGTCGGCACGCGGGTGTTCGGCTCCGGCTGGGTTTTCGTCACCACCGACGCCGTCGGCAAGCTGGCGCTGGTCGCCAGGCCGAACCAGGACACGCCGCTGATGGAAGGCCAGCGCGTGCTGTTCGGCAACGACGTCTGGGAGCACGCCTACTACCTGAAGCACCAGAACCGCCGCCCGGCCTACCTGGAAGCCTGGTGGAACGTGGTGGACTGGGCCAAGGTGGCCGAACGCTACGCCGCGGCCAAGGCCGGCAGCCTGAAGCTCTGATACTGCGCGGTGCAGGCCTGGCGTCTGCCGCCCGATCTCGGGCGCGAAGGCTTGGCGGGGCCGCGGCACGCGGATGTCGGCGCATGGCGGTCGGCATCTGCGCCGGCCCGCCTGAACCGCCACCGCCGCCCGCCCGGCGTGCCGCTCCCGGTTGACGTTGCAGTGCAACATACGTCACCTGCATCGGGGACCGCGGCCTTCGCCTGGCGGCGCCAAGGTGCCAGCCCGATGACCCCGGACCCGCTCTCCCGCTTTCCCGCCTTCGCAACCCTGGGCCCGGCCGAGCGCGCCGCGCTGCTGGCCGGGGCGAAGGAGGTGGTCGCACCGCCCGGCACCGTGCTGATGCGCAAGGGGGAAGCGGCAGACCGGCTGGCCCTGCTGCTGGAAGGCCGGCTGAAGGTCTCCGCGGCCTCGGTGGAGGGGCGGCTGATGACCTTCCGCCTGGTGGAACCCCCCGACCTGGTGGGCGAGGTGGCGGTGCTTGATGGCGGCCTGCGCAGCGCCGATGTCAGCGCCGTGCTGCGGAGCCGCCTGCTGCTGCTGCCCGCGGCGGGGTGCCGCGCCGCGGTGCGCGCCTTTCCGGCGGTGGCGGAGGCGATGCTGCGGCTGGTCTGCTCCCGGCTGCGCGACACCAGCGACGGGCTGGAACGCCTGGCCACGCAACGGCTGCCGGTACGGCTGGCGCATCTGCTGCTGCGCCTGGGCCGCGAGTTCGGCCGTCCCAGCGCCGGCGGGGCGGTGCAGTTGCCGATGCGGCTTTCGCAGGAAGAACTGGGCGCCATGGTGGCGGCGACGCGGGAGGCGGTGAACAAGCAGCTGCGCCAGTGGCAGGGCGAGGGGCTGCTGGACCTGGCCGGCGGCCGGCTGGTGCTGCGGCGGCCGGCAGCGCTGGCGGCGCTGCTGGACGGCTAGGGTGGGCAGCGCCCCTCCGGCGGCAACGCGATGGGCGCAAAATCCGCTCCGAAGCACGCCTCGGAACGGATATCGCCTGCCGCAGCTGTCTGGCTTGCGGCGCACCGGCAGCGCGCCGGCGCCGCGGGCACGTGGGCGCCTCGGCGGTGCCGCGGCGCCCTGGCGGCATCAGGCGCCGGACTGCGCCATGGCAATGCGCGCTTCGGCCGCCGGCCTGACCAGCCAGTTGGTCACCGTCGCCAAGCCCCAGGCCGCCGCCACCAGCAGCGCGTAGAACCCCAGGATATCGGCGGCGGCCACGGTGAAGTTCAGCTCCCGCGCCATGCCGAGATAGGCGGCCGCCTGCCAGCTCACCAGGGAGAGTGCGGCGCTGCCCATCAGGCCGGCCAGCTGGGCGCGGCTGGCGCCGCCGAGGATGGTGTGGCCAACCCGGCTCCGCAGGTAGGGCAGGACCAGCTGGTGCAGCACCCAGCCATTGGCGGTGAGCAGCACGACGATGACCAGCTTGGCGTGCAGCTTGGGGTTCAGCAGGATGTCCGGGTTCTTCAGCCAGCCCAGCGCCACCAGCCCGGCGCCGCTGAGCCAGAGCAGCGCCAGCCCGACCTTGACGCAGGTGCCGCCGGTTTCCAGCCAGGCCAGGTCCCGCCGTTCCAGCGGGCGGGCCTTCAGATGCGGCAGCAGGCGGATCTCCATCAGCAGCGCCGCGCCCAGGCCGACCACCAGGCCGGCCAGATGCGCCAGCAGCAGCGCGGTCCGCCACTCGATGAACAGCCAGCCCAGCGAGCCCAGCCAGGCCTGCACCGCCAGGGCCGCCTGCATCCCCTGCGCCGAAAGGCCGGCGAAGAAGGTGTCGATCCGGCCGTAGTCGATGCTTCCCAGGGCAGCAGACACGGACTCCGCCGCCGCGGACATCAAGCGGAAAACCATCATGTTCCAATCTCCTGCGCCATTGGCTGGGGGCCTCCGGCCGGTTCCGGGCCAAGGCACCTCAGGCTCGCTGGCCGCTGCATCCTTGCGGTCGGCGTCGAGCAACAGGAGTTTGCCGGCTGGGCCGGCGCGGCGCTGTGAAGCGGGTCACAGTCGCTGGCGGGAATGTCGCTGCGGGCGAAGCTGCGCGGTTGGCCCCAGGGCTTATCGCGCCGGTCGCCCGCGTTGGTGCCGGCCGCCGCGCGCCGGAAGGCCGGCGGCGGCGACGCGGCGGCAGGGCTACTGCAGGTCGACCACGTTCAGGTCGACGAACCAGCTCTGCGGGCTGATGAAGCCACGCACCCGGCGGGTCATCGCGCGCGGGTTCAGGTCGTGCACGATGAAGAGCCAGGGCGGGTTGTCCACCAGGCGGGTATGCGCGGCGGCATAGGCGGCCTGCGCCTCGGCCGGGGTCTTCGCCGCTTCCAGCGCGGCGATCGCGGTATCGAACCCCGGGTCGGTCCACTGCTGCCAGTTGAAGCCGTTGGGGGCGAAGGCGCCGCGGGTGAAGTAGCGCACCATGATCGAAGGGTCCGACGAGGGCGAGGACGGGTTCAGCGAGACCGACCCGTTCAGCACCGGCGCCCCGGGCGCGCTGCGCGTCGCGGTCAGCAGCGTGTTCCACTCCGCCACCTCGAACTCCACGTTCACGCCGCAGGCTTCCTTGAGGTTCTGCTGCAGGAACTCGTTCATCGGCAGCGGCAGCATCTGGCCGGAACCGCTGGTGGAGATCATCACCTTGAAGCTCAGCGGATGCTGGGCGTTGTAGCCGGCTTCGGCCAGCAGGGCGCGGCCACGGGCGGGGTCGAAGCTGTAGCGGTTGACCGGGGTGCCGAAGGCGGGGTCGCTGGCCTTCAGCCAGCCGACGCTGGGCTCGGCCGTGCCGTTCAGCAGCTGCACCAGGCCGGCGCGGTCCACGCAGTAGTTCAGCCCCTGGCGGGTGCGCACATCGCTGAACGGGGTGTTGCCGGCCTGCTGCAGGAACCAGGGCCAGACATGCGGGTAGCTGCCCGTCGTCACCGTGAAGCCGGCCTGGCGCAGGCTGGGAATGCTGTCGGGCGGCGGCACCTCCACCCAGTCCACCTGGCCGGAGCGCAGCGCCGCCAGCCGGGCATTCGCATCGGGAATCGGCAGCAGCAGGATCCGGTCCAGCTTCGGCACCCGGGCGTGGTCCCAGTAGCCTTCGTTCTTCGAAAGCTCGGCACTCTGCCGCGGCACGAAGCGGGTCAGCCGGAACGGCCCGGTGCCGGCCGGCGCCGCGGCGGTGCGGGACCAGTCGCGGCCCGCGGCCTCCCAGCTCTGCGGGCTGGTCATCAGCAGGTACACGACCATGTAGGGGAAGTAGCTGGCCGGCCGCGTGCTGGTGATCGCGACCGTGTTGTCGTCGATCTTGCGGTAGCTCTCCATCAGGGTCACGCGGGCGCGGGCGGTGCCGCTGCCCTGCGGCTCGAACTGCGGGCTGTCGTTCTTGAACAGGCGGTCCAGGTTCCAGATCACGCTGTCCGCGTTGAACGCCGTACCGTCATGGAACTTCACGCCCTGGCGCAGGTGGAAGATCCAGGTCTTCGGGTCGGCCGGGTCCTGCTCCCAACGCTCGGCCAGGCCGGGACGCAGCGTGGCCAGGTGCTCCGTGCTGCTGAGGTCCCACAGCACCAGGCCCTCGAACACCGGGTAGCCGAGGAAGCGCATGCCCTCGAAGCCGTTGTTCGGCGCGCCGGTCGTGATCGGCACGTCGGACGCCGTCATGGCGATGCGCAGCACCTTCTGCTGCGCCAGGGCCGGCGCCTGGCACGCCATCATCGCCGCCAGGGCAAGCCCGGCCGCGCGGTTGAGAAGCTTCATCGTCCCGGTCTCCCGTTGTTGGGGCGGCCGATGCAAGCGGCGTGCTAATACTCAGCGCACGAAGGTTTCACGTTCGTGCCCCTCGATCGCCGGGCGGGCCGCCTCCGTGGCCCTTGGCTACGCCGCATCAGCGGCGGCCACCATTCGGCGGCTCGGCCCGCAAGGCACGGGCCGCAAGTCGGAACGTCGTCCGGCCTGCATAACAACGGCAAGGGCGCCCGACTGCCGCCGAACGCCCCCGTTGCCGCAGGAACAGGCAGATTTTGCCTACTGCATGTCCACCGTGTTGAGGTCGACGAACCAGCTCTGCGGGCTGACGAAGCCGGTCACGCGCCGGCTCATCGCCCGCGGGTTCAGGTCGTGCACGATGTAGAGCCAGGGCGCGTCGTCCACCAGGCGCTCATGCGCCTCGCGGATCAACTGCGCTGCGCGGGCCGGGTCGCGCTCGGTCTCCAGCGCGCCGAAGGCCGTGTCGAACCGCGGGTCGCGCCAATGGCCTGAGTTGGAGCCGACCGGGGTGAAGTTGGCCGAGAGGAACCAGCGGGCCATCTGGGATGGGTCGGACGACACCAGGCTGATGTTCACCGCATCCGCCCCCAGCCAGGCCGGCTGGTCCGGCGCCACGCGCAGCGCGCCCAGCAGCGTGTTCCAGTCCACCACGTCGAAGGTGACCTCGACGCCGCAATGCTCCTTCAGGTTGGCCTGGACGAACTCGTTCATCGGCAGCGGCAGCATCTGGCCGGAACCGGAGGCGGAAATGCCCACCTTCAGCCGCAGCGGGTGCCCGGCGTTGTAGCCGGCCTCGGCCAGCAGCGCGCGGCCGCGCGCCGGGTCCAGCGCATAGTGGTTGGCCGGGCTGCCGAAATTCGGGTCCGAGGCCTTGAAGAAGCCCACTGCCGGCTCGGCCGTGCCGTTCAGCAGCTCCACCATGCCGGCGCGGTCGACGCAGTAGTTCAGCGCCTGGCGCACCCGCACATCCGCGGTGGGGCTGCCGGCGCGGCCGGGGCCGAACACCCATGGCCATACGTGCGGGTAGCTGCCGGTGGTAATGGTGAACCCGGCGGCGCGCAGGCTGGGGATGGCGTCCGGCGGGGGCACCTCGATCCAGTCCACCTGGCCGCCGCGCAGCGCCGCCAGCCGCGTATTCGCATCCGGGATCGGCTGCAGGACAATGCGATCCAGCTTGGCCACCCGGCCGTGGTCCCAGTAGCCGTCGTTGCGGCTCAGCTCCACCGACTGGCGCGGGGTGAAGCGGGTGATGCGGAACGGCCCGGTACCGGCCGGCGCCGTGGCCAGCCGGGTGTAGTCGCGCCCCGCCGCTTCCCAGGCCGCCGGCGAGGTCATCGGCATGTAGACGACCAGGTACGGGAAGTAGGAGAGCGGCCGCGCGGTGGTGATCTCCACCGTATGGTCGTCCAGCTTGCGGTAGCCGGTGATGCCGGGCACCCGGCCGCGCACCACGGCGGCGCCGGCGGCATCGAATTGCGGGCTGTCGTTCTTGAAGTAGCGGTCCAGGCTCCAGATCACGCTCTCGGCGGTGAAGGCCGTGTTGTCGTGGAACTTGACCCCGGCGCGCAGGTGGAAGCGCCAGGTCTTCGGGTCGGCGGCGTCCTGTTCCCAGCGTTCCGCCAGGCCGGGGCGCAGCGTCGCCAGCCGGTCGGTGCGGGTCAGGTCCCACAGGATCAGCGTCTCGAACACCGGGTAGCCCAGGAAGCGGGTGCCCTCATAGCCCTGGTTCGGCACGCCGTTGGTGATCGGCACGTCGGCCGCGGTCATGGCGATGCGCAGCGTCTTCGGCTGCGCCAGCGCCGGTACCTGCGGCAGCAGCAAGGCGGCAAGGGCCAGCCCGGCCAAGCGGTGGAACATTCTCACGTCGGCAACCCCCGTGCATCCAGACGGGGCATGCCGATGCAAGGCGCGTGCTAGCCCGTCATGCCCTGGCGCCGGCGGCCCGGCGCTATGGGCCGCGGGCGTCGGCCGCTCAGCGCGTCTGCGCCTGGCTGATCGCCGGCGGGGCGCGGTCGGCGTACTGCTTCTTCAGTACCGCCTTCCACACCTTGCCGGTCGCGGTCATCGGCAGGCTGTCGACGAACTCCACCGCATCCGGTGTCCACCACTTGGCGACGCGGCCTTCGTAATAGGCCAGGATCTCCGCCTCGGTCGGGTTGCTGCCGGGCTTCGGCACCACCAGCAGCAGCGGGCGCTCATCCCATTTCGGGTGGTGCATGGCAATGACGGCGGCCAGCGCCACCTTGGGGTGCCCCATGATGGTGTTCTCCAGCTCGATGCTGGAAATCCACTCGCCGCCGGACTTGATGACATCCTTGGCGCGATCGACGATCTCCATGCAGCCCAGGCTGTCGATGGTCACCACGTCCCCGGTGCGGAACCAGCCATCCGGGGTGAACACGTCGTCGCCGCTGCGGTTGAAGTACTGCGCCGCCACCCAGTTGCCGCGCACCAGCAACTCACCGAAGGCGACGCCGTCGCGGGCGATCTCCCGGCCCTCGGCATCCACCGCCTTGAGTTCGATGCCGAACAGCGGGCGGCCCTGCTTCTTGGAATAGTCCAGCCAGCGGTCGTCATCCCAGTCGGCGTTCTCCGGCTTGCGGACGTTGACGGCGCCGAGCGGGCTGGTCTCGGTCATGCCCCAGGCATGCATGATCTTGACGCCGTATTCGCGGAAGAAGCCCTCGTTGATCGGCTTCGGCAGCGCGGTGCCGCCCACGGTGAAGCGCGGCGGGTTGGTGAAGCGCTTCTCCGGGTTGGCACGCAGCCACGCAAGCAGCGCGGTCCAGATGGTGGGCACGCCGGCGCTGCCGGTGACGCCTTCTTCCTCGAACAGCGCGTAGAGGCTGGCCGGGTCCAGCCGCGGCCCGGGCAGCACCAGCGATGACCCGGCCATGCCCGCGGCATAGGGAATGCCCCAGGCATTGACATGGAACATCGGCACCACCGGCAGCAGCACGTCGGTGGCGGAGGTGGAGAAGCAGTCCACCTGCAGCGTGGTCAGCGCATGCAGCACGGTGGAGCGATGGCTGTACAGCACGCCCTTCGGCTCGCCCGTGGTGCCGCTGGTGTAGCAGAGCGAGGAGGCGCAGCGCTCATCGAACACCGGCCAGTCGATGCTCTCCGGCTCGCCAGCGATCAGCGCTTCCTGGCTCAGCAACTCCACCTTGCCGACCAGCTTGCCCTCGGTCGGCACGCTGGCGGCCTCGCCCATCACCACCACCGCCTTCAGTGTCGGCGGCAGCCGGTCCGCCACCGCCTCCAGCGCCGGCAGCAGGGTGGGGTCGATGAACAGGTGGGTGTCGGCGGCATCGGTCAGGATGAACACCAGCTGGTCGGCGAACAGCCGCGGGTTCACCGTGTGCATCACCGCGCCCATGCAGGAGACGCCGTAGTACACCTCCAGGTGGCGATGCTCGTTCCAGGCCAGGGTGGCAATGCGTTCGCCCTGCTGCACGCCGCGCTTGCCCAGCGCATGCGCCAGCTGCGCGGCCCGCGCCGCCACCAGCGGCCAGCTGTGGCGCACGCGGCTGCCATCCGGCCGCACCGAGACGATCTTGGCGCCCTGGTGGTTCGCCGCAGCGTGCTTGAGGATATCCGAGATCAGCAGCGGGCGGTCCATCATCAGCCCGTGCAGCGGCTCGGGCCTGCCCTGTGCCTCGTCCGGCTGCCCGGCCGGCGCAGCCGCGGCAGGGGCGGCGGGCGCGGCGGCAGCAGCCTCCGGCGCAGCCGCCGGGCGGTTCTTGAACAGGCCAAACATCTTGAACGTGCTCCCGGCGCCTGGTGGCGCCCCGTTTTTCGTTGTCTCGGCCGCCATCATGGGGGGTCGGCGGTGGCGCTTTCAAGCACGGCCTGCGCCGCGCGGATACCTTGCCGCGCTAACGGTCCAGGAACACCTCCACCCGCCGATTGCGCGCCCGGCCCTCCGGATTGTCGTGGCCGTCCTGGGTATTGGGCGCCACCGGGTCCTGCTTGCCGCGGCCCTCCGCCGCCTGCACCGGCGGCAGCCCCGGCTGCCCCGCCAGCCAGGCCTGCACCGCCTTGGCCCGGCGGTCCGACAGCGCCTGGTTGTAGCCGTCCGAGCCGATGCCGTCGGTATGGCCCACCACCCGCAGCCGGCGCGGCTTGCGCTGCCGCACCAGTTCCGCCACCCGGCCGAGCGCGGCGGCGGCATCCGGGCGCAGCTCGACCTGGTCGAAATCGAACAGCACGTCGTTCTGCAACGTCACCACGCTGCCGCGGGCGGTCGGGCGTTCGATCACCACCCTGGCCCCGCTGATCGGCGCCGCGGCGCCGGCCGCTATCTCCACCTGGCGGCCATCGGGCGTGGTCACCGTGGCGCTGCGCGGCGG
>CAIMOR010000003.1 GCA_903843125.1 uncultured Rhodospirillales bacterium | reverse complement strand
CGTGGCCGCCCGGCGCCTGAAGCCGAGATACTGGCCGCCTGACCGCTGCCGCCACGCCGGGGTACCCGCCCCGCCCCCGGCCAGAGCCACCTGAAGGAACCGCCGATGCGCCGCCTCTGGCTTGCCCTTGTCGCCCTGCTCGGGCTGGCCGCGCCCGCCGGCGCCCAGCCCGACGTGCTGCGCGCGGTGCTGAACCTGGAACTCCAGGTGCTGGACCCCATCGTCACCAACAGCAACGTCACCCGCGCCTACGCCTACCTGGTCTACGACACGCTGGTCGCGCTCGACAGCAAGGGCGAATACCGGCCGCAGATGCTGCAGGGCTGGCAGGTCAGCGACGACCGCCTGACCTGGACCTTCACCCTGCGCGAAGGCCTGGAATGGCATGACGGCCAGCCCGTCACCGCGGAGGACTGCGTCGCCAGCCTGCGCCGCTGGGGCGCCAAGGACGGCCTCGGCAGCCGCCTGATGGCCGCCAGCAAGGGCATGCGCGTGGTGAATGCCCGCACCTTCGTGCTCGAACTCACCTGGCCGTTCAGCCAGGTCATCGAGGCCATCGGCAAGCCTGCCGCGCTGATCCCCTTCATGATGCCGGCCCGCCTGGCCAGCACCACGCCGATCACCCAGGCGGTGCCGGAGAGCATCGGCAGCGGCCCCTACAGCTTCAATCGCGGGGAATGGCGCAGCGGCAGCCTGGCGATCTTCCGCCGCAACCCGCGCTACGTGCCGCGCGCCGAGCCGCCCGATGGCTTCGCCGGCGGCAAGCGCCCGTTGATGGAGCAGGTCCACTTCATCTCCATGCCGGACATCGCCACCCGGGTCGCCGCCATCACCGCCGGCGAGGCCGACTACCTGGAACTGGTCCCCGGCGACTTCATCGAGAGCTTCCGCCGCAACCGCAACATCCGCCTGATCGAGCCGCCGCCGCTGGGGTCCATGCTCGGCGCCATCTCGCTGAACCACCTGCACCCGCCGTTCAACAACCCGCAGGCCCGCCGCGCCTTCCAGCTGGCCATCGACCATGAGGAGGTGCAGGCCGCGCTCGGCCTGCCGCGGCAGATGCGCTACGGCTTCTGCGCCAGCATCTTCATGTGCGGCTGGCCCTATGCCTCCGAAGCCGGGGTTGCCCCGCTGCGCGACGCCACGCTGGAACAGGCCCGCGCGATGCTCCGCGCCTCCGGCTACAACAACGAGCCGCTGGTGCTGCTGCACAGCATGGACAGCACCGTCCTGAACCCGACCAGCCTGGTCATCGCCGAACGCGCACGGCTGGCCGGATTCAACGTGCAGGTCGCCTCGGCCGACTATTCCACCCAGGCGCAGCGCCGCAACAGCGTGGAACCGGTGGAACGCGGCGGCTGGAGCGCGATGCCGGTGGTGTTCACCGGCTACGACATGGTGAACCCCATCGCCAACTACGCGGTGGCGTACAACTGCACCAACAACTACCCCGGCCGCTACTGCGACCCGACGCTGACGCCGGTGATCGAGGCGTTCGAGCGCGAGGCCGACCCGGCCAAGCGCCGCGAGTTGGCCGCGCAGATGCAGGGCCACGTCCACGATGCCGGGCTGATGGCCTTCTACGGCCAGTTCTACCTGCCGGCAGCCCACCGCGCGGACGTCACCGGCGTACTGCCGGTCGGCATCCCACTGCTCTACAACATCGAGCGCCGGCGGTAGCCGCCGGCACCGCGGCCCCTTCCCCTGGCGTCAGGCGGAGCGCCTGCCACGCGGCATCGGGGGCGCGGCGCTGCGGCGCCGATTGCGCCTGGAACTGGCCCCGCCGGGGTCAGCACCCAAGCCGCCCCGCAGGAGCAACCGGCCACGCCGGCGCGTGGTCACGCGCCAGAGCGAAATCCGTTCTGATGGAATCCTCAGAACGGATTTCTTGCCCTGGCCTCAGTAAGTCATGAAGAACGAAGCGCGCCGAACAGGGCGCATCGTGCCCTAGGTCGCCGGCCGCGTCGTGCG
>CAIMOR010000002.1 GCA_903843125.1 uncultured Rhodospirillales bacterium | reverse complement strand
CGCCCAGCACCGGCTCGGCCAGCAGGGAAAGCAGCAGGGTCAGCAGGGCGCGTCGCAACATGGCCCCCATGTGGACCGGCCGCGCCCCCGGGGGAAGCCCCCCGCGCGTTCACGCCCCCGGTTAACGCCAGCCGATCAGCGCGGCGGGGCGCCCGGCGGCGGCGCCGGAATTTCGCGATAGCCGGAAGGCCGGGCAAAGCGCGCCGCGTCCTGCGGGCCATAGCTCACCGCGGTCGCCTCCAGCCCCTGTTCGGGCTGCCCGGGCGCGGCGCCGCCGACGCTGCGCAGCACCACGCCATCCGCCGTGATGCAGGCACGGCCGCGCCCGCCATCCGACATTTCCACCCGCCAGGTCTGGCAATCCTGCCCGGCCACCTTGTCGGCGCCGTCGCGCACGAAGCGCCCGCCCGGCGGCACCAGGCCGGGAATGCCGGCATCGGTCGGCGGCGCCGGCAGCACCATCACCTCGCGCGCCTGGTCGTGCGCCATGAAGCCGCTGCCGGCGGCCAGGTCGGCCACCAGAAAGCTGCCATCCGGGTTGTCCAGCCGGGCCTGGCGGGCGCCGGCACGCCAGCTCATGCCCACCTGGCCCTGGGCGCCGGTGCCCACCAGGCGATAGGTCACCGCGACGTCGCGGGCGGGTTCCAGCCGCGGGCGATCCTGGGCCTGGGCGGTGGCAAGGGGTGCCGCGAGCAGCAGCAGGGCAAGGCGAAGGCGCATCATGGTTCACCCGAATGGTGGCAAGGCGCCGACAGTGCCAGTTGGGACGTAACCGGGACAGGCCACCGCGAATGAAAACGTGGTCAGGCGATGTTACCTTCCGGAGACGATCGCCGCCCGTGCGGGCCGCCGATCCGGCGTCGGGGCGGGCCGCTCAGTCCTCGTCCTCGCCGCTGCGCCGCGCCAGCACAGTGCGCCGGCCGGCGTGGTCGGCCGGGGTGATGATGCCTTCCTTCTCCATCTGGTCGATCAGGTCGGCGGCGCGGTTGTAGCCGATGCGCAGCTGGCGCTGCAGGTAGCTGGTGGTGGCCTTGCCCTCGCGGCTGGCAATCTCCACCGCGCGGTCGAACAGGCTCTTGTCGGCGTCGCTGGCGCCGGCGATGCCCGACAGCGAAAGCCCGCCGCCATCGCCGCCGGCCTCGGCATCCTCGGCCGCCTCGGTGACCTCCTCGACATAGGCCGGCTCGCCCTGCTCGCGCAGGTGCTCCACCACCCGCTCCACCTCGATATCGCTGACGAACGGCCCGTGGACGCGCGCCACCCGCCCGCCGCCGGCCATGTGCAGCATGTCGCCCTGGCCCAGCAGCTGCTCGGCGCCCTGCTCGCCGAGGATGGTGCGGCTGTCGATCTTGGAGGTTACCGAGAAGCTGATCCGCGTCGGGAAGTTGGCCTTGATGACGCCGGTGATCACATCCACCGAGGGTCGCTGCGTCGCCATGATCACGTGGATGCCCGCCGCCCGCGCCATCTGCGCCAGGCGCTGCACCGCGGCCTCGATCTCCTTGCCCGCCACGATCATCAAATCGGCCATCTCGTCGATGACCACCACGATCATCGGCAACGGCTCCAGCGCCAGCGGCAGCTCCTCGAACACCGGCTTGCCGGTCTCGGGGTCGAAGCCGGTCTGCACGCGCCGCGTCAGCACCTCGCCCCGGCTGCGCGCCGCGGCCACCTTTTCATTGTAGCCGCCGATGTTGCGCACGCCGATGTTGGACATGGCGCGATAGCGCCGCTCCATCTCCCGCACCGTCCACTTCAGCGCGCCGATCGCCTTCGGCGCCTCCGTCACCACCGGCGCCAGCAGGTGCGGAATGCGGTCATAGACCGACAATTCCAGCATCTTCGGGTCGATCATGATGAAGCGGCATTCCTCCGGGCTGAAGCGGTACAGCAGCGAGAGGATCATCGTGTTGATCGCGACCGACTTGCCCGAGCCGGTGGTGCCGGCGATCAGCAAATGCGGCATCCGCGCCAGGTCGGCGATGACCGGCCCGCCGCCGATATCCTTGCCCAGCGCCAGCGGCAGCTTGCCGGAGTTCTTGGCCCATTCCTCGCCGCTGAACATCTCGGAGAGGAACACCGTCTCGCGGTTGGCGTTCGGCATCTCGATGCCGATCACGTTCCGTCCCGGCACCGTGGCGATGCGCACCGCCAGCACGCTCATGCTGCGCGCGATATCGTCCGCCAGGCCGATCACGCGGGACGACTTGGTGCCCGGCGCCGGCTCCAGCTCGTACAGCGTCACCACCGGGCCGGGGCGCACGTCGCCGATATGGCCGCGCACGCCGTAATCCTCCAGCACCTGCTCCAGCAGCCGGGCATTGGCCTGCAGCGCCTCGTCGGAAGGCCGCCCGGCGCGCCGTACCGGCGCCGGCGCCAGCAATTCCAGTGGCGGCAGGCGGAACGGCCCGGTGCCCGCCAGCGGCAATTCCGGCTGGCGCAGTTCGGCGCGCTTGCCGGGGCGGATCGCCTCCACCACCCGGGCAACCTTGCGCTGTTCGGGCGCCGGCTCGCGCGGCGGCTCCGGAATCGGCGGCGGCAGTCGGCGACGCCCGCCGGCGCTGGCCTTCAACTCGGCCGCCTCCAGCACGGTGGTCAGGTCGGCGCCGGCCTGCTGCGGCCGCGACGGCCGGCGCAGCAGCCCCGCCAGCCGGGCGAACAGCCCCAGCCTGCGGCCCTGCAGCAGCCGCGTGCCGCGCGCCACGCCCAGGCTGCCGGCACGCGCCACGCCCACGGCGCCGCGCCGGGTGAAGCGCCCCAACCCCAACCATTCCGCCGGCGAGAGCCCGAAGGCCGCGATGGAAAGGCAGAACGCCGTCAGCGCCAGCAGCGCATCGGCCACCCACAGCCCGAAGCTGCCGAAGATCGCTTCCGCCCCGCGGCCGACGAACTCCGCCAGCACCGGCCCGACGGCACCGCCCGGCCCGGCCAGCACCGGCTGCGCCCGTGGCAGCGGCAGCAGCGAGACGGTGG
>CAIMOR010000001.1 GCA_903843125.1 uncultured Rhodospirillales bacterium | reverse complement strand
GTCACGGCCTGGCGGGGGTTGGCGCCAGGCCCCAAATCGGGGCAGGCCGCATCAGCGGCCAGGAAGCCCGAGTCTATAGCAGTTTCAGCCTGATGACGCACCCCTGGGCCAACAGGCCACCCAAGGGCGCAACGGCCGCCTTATTCGGCTGCCATCCGGGCTGGCGCCAGCATTGCCAGCAGGCCGCCGATGGGCCGGTCGCCGGGCGCCAGGATCGCTTGCGCCACCGCCTTCGCATCCGCCGCACTGCCGGCATGGCGCAGGCAGCCGGCCAGCTTGGTGGTCAACTCGGCATCCGAAAGCGGCAGTTCCGGCCCGCCGCGCAGCGCGTCCACCCGGCGATGCAGGCTTCGGCCATCCTTCAGCGAAAGGGTCACGCTGGTGAAACGCGGCTTCAGGCTGCCGGGCAGCTCCTGTTTGGTCACGCGGGGCAGGAAGGCCTGGATTTCCGGCCGCTGCACCGCGGCATCCTCGAAGCTGGCCAGTTCCACCTTGCCGTCCAGCAGGGCCGCCGCCATGGCGTAGGGCATTGAGAACTTGCCCTCCAACCCCGTCTTCGGCGCGTCGTGCAGCAGCGGCGAGAAGCTGCGGTTGGTGCCCTCCACCGCCACGCTCTCCACCTCGGCCAGCGCCACGCCGGTCTCCGCCTTCAGGTCCAGCAGGGCGTCCAGCGCCCGGTGGGTGGCGTAGCACATCGGGTATTTCTTCACGTCCAGCCCGGCCTTCACCAGCAGCCGCGGCGCCTTGCCCAGCTCCGCCAAGCCAGCCACCAGGTCCTCCCCGGCGCCGTACAGCCTGGCGTAGCCGCGTGGCCCCTCCAGCGCCTCGGGCGAACTGTCGAAGCCTTCCCGCGCCAGCAGCACGGATTGCAGCGCGGCGCGGTTGCTGTGCCCGGCCTGGAAACTCTTCGCATCCGTGCCGAAATTCTCACGGCTGCCGGCGGCCTGGGCCACGCTTAGGCCGATGGCGTTCGCGGTCTGCTCCGCGCTCAGCTTCAGCAGGTTGGCGCAGGCGGCCGTGGCGCCGAACACGCCGATGCTGGCGGTGGCGTGGAAGCCCTTGGCATAGTGCTCGTCACCCAGGCACTCGCCGATGCGCCCGGCCACCTCGAACCCCACGGCATAGGCGGTGCAGACGGCCTCCAGCCCCAGCCCCTCGGCTTCCGCCAGGGCCAGCAGCGCCGGCAGCATGGCAACGCTGGGGTGGCCGCGCATCGGCCCGGTCACGTCGTCGAAGTCCAGCACATGGCCCAGCACGGCATTGGCGAAGGCGGCCTGCTCGATGCCCAGCCGCTCCGCGCTACCCCATACCGTGGCCACGCCCGGCCCGCTCACCTTGCGGGCGTAGCGCAGCGCCTTGGCGAAGGCCGGCTCATGCGTGCCGCCGATGGCGCAGGCCAGCGTGTCCAGCAGTGCGCGCCGGGCGGCGTGGCTCTCCTCCGGCGTCAGGTCGGCGGCGGTGAAGCCCGCCGCGAAGGCGCCGATCTGCTGCGCGAGTGTCATGCCGGGGTCCCCTTCCCTTCCAGCTTCGCCAGAAAGGCCAGCACGTCCCGCGCGCAGCGTTCCGGCACGGCGTCGCCGACATTGTGCGGCATGCCGTCATAGGTGATGAGTTCCGCGTTCGGGATCGCGTCCCGCATGCCCTCATACAGCCCGTGATGGCCGATGGGCTCCGCGCCTGGTGCCACCAGCAGCGTCGGGCACTGGATGCGTGGCAGGTCGCCGGCCCAGTTGCGGCTGCTCATGTGGTTGACGAAGCGGCCGATGAAGGCCGGGTCGTTGCGGCCCATATCCTGCGGGAACCATTCGAGGAACCCCGGGTCCTGGTGGGCCGGGAAGCGGTCCGCAATCGTCTCGCGGATGAAGCGCTCGATCCCGTCACGCTGGAAGCGCGCCACCCAGCCGGTGGCCTGGGTGCCGGCCAGGCCGGGCGAGGCGGCGAACAGGCTGAGGCTGGCGACGCGCGACGGCGCCTCGATGGCCATGCGCTGGCCGATATAGCCGCCGGCCGAATTGCCGACGACATGCGCCTTCTCCAAGCCCAGGTGGTCCAGCAGTTCCAGCGCATCGGCCAGCAGGCGTTCCAGCGTCAGCGGCCGGTCCTCGCCGGGGATCTCGCTGGCGCCGTGGCCGCGCAACTCCGGCGTGATGCAGGTGTATTCCCGCGCCATGATCGGCAGCCAGCCGAACCACCGCCGATAGCTGCTCATCGCCGGGTGCAGCAGCAGCACCGGCACGCTCGGCGTGCGCCATGGGTCGGTGAAGTCGTCGACGCGGTAGGCCAAGCTGATGCCGTCGCTGGCGCGCATCCGCGCCATGTTGGGAACAAGGCTCATATCGCCACCGTCGTCGGGTCGTAGTTGAACAGCCATTCGTAGCGGCTACGCACCAGGTCCGGCTGCCATTCGCGCTCCACATAGGCGGCCGCGCCCTCGGCATGCGCCAGGGCCGGGTTGTGGAACCGCTTCGTGTTGTCCGTGCTGCCGCGGACCATGCGGGCGGTGCGCTCGACACGCGCAGCCTCGTACCTTCGCAGCGCCATCTCGGTCCCCTCGGGCACCTCGGTCAGCGCGCGCGCCAGCACATAGGCGTCCTCCACCGCATGCACCGCGCCCTGCGCCAGGAAGGGCAGCGTCGGGTGGCAGGCGTCGCCGAGCAGCGTGACGCGCCCCCTGCCCCACTCCATCAGCGGGTCGCGCGCCAGGAAGGCCCAGCGGAATGGCGTCTCGATCGCATCGATCATCAGGTGGATGTCGGGGTGCCAACCCTCGAAATCCTTGTGCATCTCCGCGTGGGTGCCGCGCGCGGTCCAGCTCTCCACCTGCCAGTCCTGGCCTTCCACCACGCCGACCATGTTCATCAGCTTGAAGTTGCGCAGCGGGTACTGCACCACGTGCCGCCCCGGCCCGACCCAGTTGGTCGAGACCGGCTTGCACAGCCGCTCCGGCAGCTTGTCGGTCGGGAACACACCACGCCAGGCGAAGATGCCGGTGAACTTCGCCTTCGCCTCGCCCCACAACTGCCGGCGGATGGCGCTATGGATGCCGTCGGCGCCCAGCAGCATGTCGCCCTCGGCGGTGCTGCCATCGGTGAAGCGCAGCCGCACGCGCTCGCCGAGATCCTCGAAGCCCTCGGCCTTGTGCGCCAACCGGATGCAGCCCGGCGAAGCCTCCCGCACCGCGGCTTCCAGCACCGCCAGCAGGTCCGGCCGGTACAGCGTGAGGTACGGAAAGCCGTAGCGCTCCACGCATTCCTGCACCAGGTCGAACGGATTCCACGCCTGGCCGGTGGACCAGAGCTTGATCTCCTTGCCCGGCGTCTCGCAACTGGTCGCGGCAATCTTCTCGCCGACACCCAGCGCGTACATCACGCGCGAGCCATTGGGCGAAAGCTGCACCCCGGCGCCAACCTCGGTCAGCGCCTGGGCCTGTTCGTAGACCTCAACCTCATGCCCGCGCTGCAGCAGCGCCAGCGCCGCCGTCAGGCCACCGATGCCGCCGCCGGCAATGAGCACCTTCATTCGGCGGCGCCCCGCACGGCCTGGTCCCACCACAGGCACTCGCCCTTACGCAGTTCGTGGTTGCCCGGCAGCACCTGCACCGGCACGCGTTCCCCGCGGCTCGCCGCGGCCATGCGCATCCGCTTGCCTGCCAGGCGCTGCTCAGCCGAGACCCAGTCGCGGTCATGCCCCCACAGGGAAGGCCCGCTGGTCACCTCGCTGGGCGTCCAGCCCTGCTGCTGGATCGTGCGGCCGCCCCAGCCGTATTCCACCAGGAAGCCGCTCGGCGAGTAGTTGTAGAAGCTGGTCATGTAGTCGTTCACATGCCGCCCCAGCGTGGTGGCGATGCGCCCCGGCTGGTCCTGCGCGATGTCATAGGCCTGGCCGACATCATCCAGCTGAAAGGTCTCCAGCATCAGGTGATGCAGCTTCGGCTGCGGGTTCTCTATCAACGCCAGGCTGTGGTGCCGGTCGTTGCAGTGGAAGAAGTACGCCCGGAACGGCTGGGTGATGTAGTCGCTGACCTTGAAGCCCAGCAGGTCGCGGTAGAAGGCCAGCATCGGGTCGATCTGCGGCACCCAGAGCACCGCATGGCCCAGGCCCAGCACGCCGGTGCGGAAGCCGCTGATCGGCCGGCCCGGCACGAAGGGCTCGGCCGTGCTTTCGGCGCCGTGCACCAGTTCCACCCGGTTGCCCAGCGGGTCCTCGCACCACACCAGCCCGGCCACGGCCCGCTGGGCGCACAGCGCCGCGTCGCCGCGATGCACCGCGACCCCCGCCGCTTCCAGCCTGGCCGCCATGGCATCCACCGCGGCGGCATCGGCCAGTTCCCAGCCGAAGAAGGCGGCGCCGTTGCCGGCATCCTCGGCCACCAGCAGGCGCTGCTTGCGGTCGTCCATGCGGAAGCGCAGCTGGCTGCGGGTTTGCTCTGCCAGCTGAAGGCCCAGCAACCCGGCGCCGAAGCTGGCCCAATCCTCCAGCGACGTCGCGCGCACACCGACATAGCCCAAGGCCTGAACCTGCATGGCACCGTTCCCTTCCTGTCTTGCGGCCGATGTTAGACTGCGCAACGCTGGCTGGCGACACCCGGCTGAGACCGGGCGCGTCCGAGGGGAAAACGCATGTCCTGGCGCCGCCTGATGCTGCTGGTTCCGTTGCTGGCCGGCCCGGCGCTGGCACCGCCCACCGCGGCCCAACCTTTCCCCGACCACCCCGTCCAGGTCATCAACCCCTATGGTGCCGGCAGCACGACGGACCTGCTGACCCGCGCCCTGGCCACCGCCATGCAGCCCCGGCTTGGCCAGCCGGTGGTGGTGGTCAACCGGGACGGTGCCGCCGGCGGCCTCGGCACCAGCGTCGCCGCCCGGGCGGCTGCGGATGGCTACACGCTGCTGTTCGCGCCCGCCGTGGTGTTCTCGGTGCTGCCGGTGGTGCGCCCGGACATCGGCTACCGCGCCGAGAGCTTCATGCCGGTATGCCAGGCCTTCGAGAACACCATGGTGCTGGCCGTGCGCACCGACAGCCCGCTGCATTCCCTGGCCGACCTTGTCGCCGCCGCCCGCGCCCGGCCCGGGGCGCTGACCTATGGCCACCAGGGCGTCGCCTCGGTACCTCACCTGGCCGCGGTGGCGTTCCAGCAGGCCGCCGGCGTCGAGTTCCAGGACGTGCCCTACCGCAGCGAACCCAATGTGGTGCTGGAGGTCCAGGCCGGACGCGTCGACTTTGCCGCGCTGGTGGCCGGCTCCATCAACAACCAGCCGCTGCGCGCGCTGGCGGTCTTCTCCCCGCGCCGCCACCACCTGCTGCCGGAGGCGCCGACCGCGCAGGAGCAGGGCTACGACCTTTCCCCGGCCAGCTTCGGCGGCCTCTACGCGCCGGCCGGCACGCCGGCGCCGGTGGTGGCGCGCCTGGCCGAGGCCTGTGCCGCCGCCGCCGCCGACCCCGGCTATGCCGAGGCCGCCCGACGCAGCTTCCAGCCGGAGGCCTACCACCTGGGCCCGGTCGCCTTCGCCGCCCGGATGCAGGCCGAGATCGCCGAGAAGGCCCGGCTGCTGGCCGGCCTGCGCCTGGAACGCTGACGCCGCCTCAGTGCACCAGCGTCATTTCCGGAATGCCCTCGCTGGCGACCCAGAAGCGGTTGATCGAATCCGCATGCGTCGCCCGCGCCGCCGCATCGGCCTCCGCCGCGGGCCGCGGCTCCAGGTCGAAATGCCCGAAGCGGTCCACGCCCCGCACCAGCGTCGCCGAAAGCCGGGTCGGCCCGACATGCCTCACGCTGGCGGGAATGTAGCTGATGCCCACGCCGATGCGGTCCGCCGCCGAGGCGTTCGGTGTACTGCTGTGCAGCGCCAGCGTGTGGTGCAGGCTGAACTCGCCCGGCGCCAGCAGCAGCGGCACCGCCGCCGCCGCGTCCACCTCGGCCTGCGCGGTCTGCCCGCGCGAGAGCATGTTGGCCGCGTTCTTCTCGTCCACATGCGGCACCTGGCCGCGCGCCTGGCTGCCCGGCAGCACGCGGACGCAGCCGCTCTCCGCGGTGCTCGGCGTCAGCGCCAGCCAGGCGGTCACGTGCTCGAACGGCGCCAGGCCGAAATAGGTGCCGTCCTGGTGCCAGGGCACGAAGCCCTCGCTGTGGGCTGGCTTCCACCAGATGGTGGTGTGGAAGATCATGATGTCCGGCCCGATCACATCCTCGACCGCATCGAGGATGGCCGGCGTCCGCACCAGCTCCGCCGCCCAGGGAAACAGCAGGTAGGGCTTGATCCGGTTGCTCGGCTGGCGAATGCCGGCGGCCGAGACCGGCCGTTCCGCCTGGCCGCAGCAGCGCACCAGGTCGGCCCGCCAGCGTTCCGCCTGGGCCGCGTCCACCGCGCGCAGCGGCGTGGCGTAGCCCTCGGCGTGGTAGCGGGCGATGGCGGCGTCATCCAGCAGCTTCGGCATCGGCAGCTCCCCTGGCTGCACCGAGACTAGCCTGCCACGGGCCGCGGCATAACCCAAAGCGCACGCGCCAGCCCGCGCACCCCGCCATCGGCGCCGAGGATCGCGGTGCCGGCATGCAGCTTGCGGTCCTCGCGGGCGATCTGCCAGCCGAGCACGATGCAGGCCTCGCCGGGCTCGACGCTGCCGCTGAGCCGCGCGGTCAGGCGCGCCAGCAGCGATCGATAGGGCTGCCCATCCACGGCGAAGGCGAATTGCCCGGCGCAATCCAGCGCCGCCCAAAGGTGTTCCGGCGCCACGCGGCCCTGCACCGCGAAGGCCGGGTCGGGCCGCCACAACGCCGCCGCCAGCCCCGGCCTGCCGGCGACCCTGCCGGTGAACACGCGCAGGCCGTAGCCTTGCGGCTGGTTGTCGCCGCAGCAGAAACACAGCCCGCGCGAATGGCTCAGACCGCTGGCCAGGAACCAGCGCGTCGCCGCCTCGGCCTCGGCCGGGCTCGGCGGTGCCGGCACCTCCAGCTCCAGCGTGGCCGGCTTCGCTTCCACCACCACGTTGCCTTCGGCGTCCAGCACCGCGGCGCCGGCGGCGTCGTGCCGTACCGCCAGCGTCGTGTCCAGCGGCATCGGCCGGCGCAGCGTCACCTCGGCGGGGCCATCGCCCAGCAGCAGCGCGGCGCGGCCGGCGACATAGCCGCCATTGCCGCTGCCGTCCGGCCCACGGAACTGCGCGGCGCAGCGAAATCCCTGCGTCATCGGATCTCCGCCGGTGTCGAGGTCCCTGGCCCCTGGCCGACGATCAGCAACTCGCAGGGTTCCACCTTGGCGCCGTCGTAGTGGATGCCGCGGCCGTAATGCGTGACGAAGCCGCCAGATGGCACCGGAACGGTGCTCTCGGGGTCGAAGCGCGGCCCGCTGCCCATCCACCAGGTGCCCTTGAGGACGGTGATGAAGCGGTCGTGCTGGTGGAAATGCGGTCGCGACATGTGCCCCGGCAGCCAGCGAACCATGACCGCATAGAAGCCCTCCTGCCCGGGGTCGCCGACCAGCACCGCCTGCTGATTGCCGGCCGCGGTAACTGGCCCCCACGGGATCTGCCCTGGCAACTGCAACTTGATGATCGCCGGGTCGACGGCGGCGAGCGCCCGGCGCGAGAGCGGTGCCAGCGCGGCGGCCAGCAGCAGGGTCCGGCGGTTCACGGCATTCCTCCTTCGATGGCGATGACGCGGGCCGGCGCCCCATCGCTGTCCGGCAGCTTCACCGGCAGCGCCACGACGAAGCTGCGCGGCTGCACCAGCGCGCCGGTGTTGCAGAGGTATTCGAACATGATGACGCCCTGCTTGAGCAGGTGGAAATGCGTCACATGCTCCGGCAGCGGCGGCCGCTGCTGCTTGGTCAGGAAGTAGCGGATGCAATGGTCCTGCGGAAAGTCGAAGCCGACGGCCTTGATGCCGGCCTCGCGCAGGAAGATGGCGGCATCCGCGCTCATCCAAGGCGAGCGCGCCCAATAGTCTGGCGTGGTGACGCCATAGCGCTTGTCCCACTGCGTCTTCAGGATGGCGATGTCGCCGCGCCGCAGGTGGGCTGCGCTGGCGGCGATGCGCTCGGCGGAGATCTCGGTGTTCTCCGGCACGTCCGAAAGGTCGAGGATCGCTGCCTCGCCCACCGTCATGTCCAGGTTGATGCTGTCCGTGGTGAAGCCCTGCGGGTCGACATGGCGCGGGCTGTCCATGTGGGTGAAGGCGTGCAGGTTCCAGCCGGCCCAGGTGCCCTGCCCCTCCCCGGTCTCGTGGCTCTTCAGCAGCCGGCGTTCCACCGGCCAGCGAAAATGGCCCGTGGTGACGGCGGTGGAGAGATCGATGTAGCGGCGCATGCGTCAGCCCTTCCCGGACCGGCCGCGCGGTGGCGCCCGCCCCTCCCGGTTTCGGCGCAGGCTAGCGCCGTCGACGGGTCACGCCAATGCCTTCGCCACCTTTTCGTAGGTGCCGCGGCTGAGCTTCGGCTGCGCCAGCACGCGCTGCAACTCGCGCTGCATCAGCGCGCCGCGTTGCGCATTCTGCCGCCGCCACTGGCCGAGCGGCCCGACCATCCGCGCTGCGGTCTGGCCGTTGATCAGGTCCAGCGCGATGACTGCGTCGGCCAGGAACCGATAGCCCTCGCCCGAGGCGTCATGGAACCGCACATGGTTGCCGGCGGCGAAGGCGCCGATCAGGCTGCGCGCCCGGTTCGGGTTCTTCAGGTCGAAGTCCGGGTGCGCGTACAGCGCGCGCACCTCGGCAATCGCGTTCGGCCGCGCCGCCATGGCCTGAATGCTGAACCACTTGTCCAGCACCAGGTCGTCGCCGCGCCACCTGGCATGGAAGGCGGCCAGCGCGGCGTCACGCTCCGGCGTCTCGGTGCCCGCCAGCGCGTCCAGCGCCGCCAGCACCTCGGTCATGTTGCGGCCGGCATCGAATTGCGCCTTGGCCAGCGCCACATCCTGCGTTGCCAGGTAGCCCAGGCACACGTTGCGCAGCGCGCGCCGGCCGATCGCCTCGCCGGTGATGCTGGCCGGGTCGGTCGCGGCCATCGCGTCGTAGGTGCGGCGCAGGCTGGCGGCGCAGCGCTGCGCGATCTCGCCCTTCAGTCGCTCCCGCACGGCATGGATCGCCTCTGGCTCGGCCACCGCCATCTGGTCGGCGACGAAGGCCTCGCCCGGCAGCAGCAGGGCTTCGGCGGCGAAGGCGGGGTCGCGCGCGGCACCGGCAAGTGTCGCCTCCACCGCTTCGGCCAGCGCGCTATCGAACGGCGTTGCCGGCGTGGCGATCATCTCCAGCATCACGGCCGTGGCATATTGCTGGCCGCTCTCCCAGCGCACGAAGGGGTCGCTGTCGTGCACCGCCAGGAAGCGCAGCCGTTCCTGCGCCACGCCCAGCAGCCGCACCGGCGCCGAGAAGCCGCGCAGCAGCGAGGGCACCGGCGGCGTGGCGACATCCTCGAACACGAAGCTCTGCTCGGCCGCCTCAAGCAGCAGCAGGCGCTCGGCAATCTGCTGGCCATTGGCGTCCAGCAGGCCCATCGCCACGGGTATCGGCAGTGGCGCCTTGTCCGGTTGGCCCGGCGTGGCCGGCGTGCGTTGGCGCAGCGTCAGCGTGTAGCGGCGGGCGGCGGCGTCATGGCTGTCCTCCACCGTCACCTCCGGCGTCCCGGCCTGGCCATACCAGCGCTTGAAGCCGCCGAGGTCGATGCCCGACGCATCCTGCATCGCCGCGACGAAATCCTCGATGGTGACGGCCTGATTGTCGTGCCGCTGGAAATACAGGTCCATGCCGCGGCGGAAGTTGGCCGCGCCGACGCGCGTGTGCAGCAGCCGCACCACCTCGGCGCCCTTGTCGTACACGGTCGGCGTGTAGAAGTTGTCGATCTCGATATAGCTGTCCGGCCGCACCGGGTGCGCCATCGGCCCGGCATCCTCGGGGAACTGCGCCGCGCGCAGCCGGCGCACGTCCTTCAGCCGCTTCACCGCGCGGCTGCCCATGTCGCTGCTGAACTCCTGGTCGCGGAAGACCGTCAGGCCTTCCTTCAGGCTCAGCTGGAACCAGTCGCGGCAGGTGACCCGATTGCCGGTCCAGTTGTGGAAATACTCGTGCGCCACCACGGTTTCAATGCCCTGGTAGTCGCCATCCGTCGCCGTCTCCGCGCTGGCCAGCACGTACTTGGTGTTGAAGACGTTGAGGCCCTTGTTCTCCATCGCGCCCATGTTGAAGTCGGACACCGCGGCGATGTTGAACACGTCCAGGTCGTATTCCAGGCCGAAGACGTCCTCGTCCCACTTCATGCTGCGCTTCAGGCTGTCCATCGCGTGGCCGCAGCGGCCCTCGTCGCCGCGTCGCACCCAGATGTTGAGCGCCACGGCGCGGCCGGAGGCGGTGGTGAAGTTGTCATGCACATCCACCAGGTCGCCGGCCACCAGCGCGAAGAGGTAGCAGGGCTTCGGGTGCGGGTCGTGCCACCGCACCCAATGCCGGCCGCCCTCGGCATGGCCCGAGCCGGCCGGATTGCCGTTCGAGAGCAGGACCGGGCAACTCGCACGGTCGGCGTTGATGGTGACGGTGTAGCGGCTCATCACGTCGGGGCGATCGGGGAAGTAGGTGATGCGGCGGAAGCCCTCGGCCTCGCACTGCGTGTAGTAGTTGCTGCCGGAGGTGTAGAGCCCGGAGAGTTCGGTATTCTCCGCCGGCGCGATCTGCGTGGTTATCTCCAGCACGCCGACATCCGGCAGCGCGGCGATGGTCATGCCCGCATCGTCCAGCACATAGCGTTCCGGCGGCAGCGTCGTGCCATCCAGGCTGATGCTGCGCAGCTGCAGCGCCAGTCCGTCCAACCGCAGCGGCCCGGGCCGGTTGCGCCGCAGCACCAGGCGGGAGTGCACGATGGTTGCGCCCGGGTCCAGCTGGAACTCGAGCTCCACCGTCTCCACCAGGAAAACCGGCGGCGTGTAGTCCTGGCGATGCGTCGCGCGCGGCGTTTCGGTCATGGCGATATCCGTTGCTGCCGGGCCGGGCGGTTCATTCGGCCGCGGCCATTGCGGAGTAACGGCCGGCACCGGTGAAGGTGCCGACCCCAGCGCCGGCGCGGGTCAGCGATACCCCGGGTCCGACAGGTTCAGCAGCGGAAACGCGCTGAACAGCGAAGGCGGCCGCACCGGCTGCGCCGGATGCAGATAGCCAGGGTGCAGGTCCGCGAAGCGCGACACGCCAAGCAGGCCGAGCACCTCGTGGATTTCGGTCTGCAGCAACTCGAGCACCCGCTGCACACCGTCCTCGCCAGCCGCGGCCAGGCCGTAGCAATACAGCCTGCCGATCGCGACCATGTCGGCGCCCAGCGCCATCGCCTTCACCACATCGCTGCCGCGGCTGATGCTGCCGTCCATCCACACCTTGGCGCGGCCACCCACCGCCTTGACCACTTCCGGCAACGCGTCGAGCGAACCGCGGCCGTGGTCCAGCTGCCGGCCGCCGTGATTGGAGACATAGACCACGTCAACGCCATGGTCGCAGGCCATGCCGGCATCCTCCGCCGTGGCGATGCCCTTCAGCACCAGCGGCACCTTCGGGAATTTCTCCTTGAAGTGCTTGACGTAGTCCCAGTTCAACCCAGCCTGGAACGAATGCCCCACCGCCCGCGCCCGCCACGGCTTGACGAAGCGCTTGGCGATATCGCGCTCGCGCCGGCTGTAGATCGCCGTGTCGACCGTCAGGCAGAAGGCATCATATCCGGCATCGATCGCCTGGTGCACGATGTCGTCGCACCAGGCCGTGTCGCCGCGCACGTAAAGCTGGAACACGTTCGGGCCATTGCCGGTCGCCTCTGCCATCGGCTTCAACCCCGGCGCGCTGACGCTGGAGACGATGGTCGGGACGCCGAACCTGGCCGCCGCGCGCGCCGCCGGGGCACCGCCCTCGGGGTCGAAATTCTCCAACCCGCCCACGGGCGCCAGCGCCACGGGAATGCCGATCTTCTTGCCGAAGAACATGCCGGACGTGTCGATGCTGGACACATCGCGCAGCACGCGCGGGCGGAAGGCCTGCATATCCAGCGCCATGCGGTTTCGCAGCACGGTGGTCTCGGTCTCCGTGCCGCCCACCAGGTAGTCCCAGGTGCCCGGGGTCACGCGGCGCTTCGCTTCGCTGACGAACTCGTGCAGCGTCAGGTATTGATGGTCGGGTTCGTTCATCATCTCGGTCGTTCCTCCTCAGCCGCCCAGGTATGCCTTGGTCCAGCGCTTGTAGTCATCGTCCCGCGTTATCCGCGGCATCAGCTCGGCCTCCGGCATTCCCGCCAGCGCCGCCGGTTGCACGCCATCGCGCAGCGCCTTCAGCGTCTCGAACACGGCGCGCTGCGCCGCCTGGATCGGCTGGTGCCCCTGCAACGCAATGCGCACCCCGCGCGAAGCCAGGTACTCGCGGTCGCGCATCTCCGCCGTCTCCATGCCGCCGAGGAGGATCGGCAGCGTCGCCACGGCGCTGATCGCGTCCAGCTCGGCCCGCGACCTCACCCCGGTGAAGAACAGCGCGTCGGCGCCGGAAGCGGAGTACACGCGCGCCCGCTC
This sequence comes from uncultured Rhodospirillales bacterium, assembly GCA_903843125.1. Lineage (GTDB taxonomy): Bacteria > Pseudomonadota > Alphaproteobacteria > Acetobacterales > Acetobacteraceae > CAIMOR01. The sequence continues at coordinate 4,098 of CAIMOR010000001.1, read as the reverse complement.
CACCGCATCGGCAATGCCGGTCGCTTGCACCGCGCTGGTGCGCGCCACGATGACAAAGCCTGCGTCATCCCGCGCCGCCAACCCGGCCTTCACCTTGCCCAGCCCTTCCTCGATGCTGTGCAGCACTACCTTGCCGTCGCCGAAGGGGCGCGGCAGCACGGTATCCTCCAGCGTCATGCCGGAAACGCCGGCAGTCTCCACTTCCTGCACCGTGCGCATGGCGTTCAGCGCATTGCCGTAGCCGTGGTCGGCATCCACCATCAGCGGCATGGTGCTGACCGCGCGGCAGATGCGCCGGCACTGCTCGGCGAACTCGGTCAGCGTCACCACGATGAGGTCCGGCGCACCCAGCACCGCCCGCGAGGCGGTCGAGCCCGCGAACATGCCGACCTCGAAGCCGATATCCTCGGCAATCCGCGCCGACATCGGGTCCCAGACGGAGCCCGGATGCACGCAGACGCTGCCATTCAGCACCGCGCGCAGGCGCTGGCGGCGGTCGGTCACGGTGCTCATAGCGCGGGCATCTCCACCCACCGGCGGCTGCGGTGGCTCTCGTAGCAAGCCTCGATCAACTGCAACCCGCGCGCCGCCTGCAACAGGCTGGCGGTGTTGGGCGTGCCTTCCGCCAGGTGCCGCAGGAACAGCTCCCACGCCTGGCGATAGCTGTTCTTGAACGGCGTCAACTCCGGCGCCTTCTGCCACTGGCTGAAGAAGTCCGCGGTCTGCGGCGCCTGCACCGGAAACACCGGCTTCGGCGTGGTGCCGATGGTCTGCACGAAGCAGTCATGCAGCGTGGCATGCGCGCTGGCCTTGTCGCCATCCACGCTCACCACCAGCATGTCGTCGCGCCGTATCCGCGTGGCCCAGGAGGAAAACACCTCCCCCACCAGCCCGCTCTCGAACTCGACGATCGAGCGCACCTCGTCTTCGACATCGACGTCATAGGGTTGGTGCTGCTCGTCCCAGCGCTTCGGCTGCGCCGTGTTGATGCGCGCTGTCACCGCGGTGGGCCGGCCGAACAGATGCTCGATCACGTAGCGCCAGTGCGGGAACATATCCAGCACCAGGCCGCCGCCCAGCGCCTTCTTGTAGTTCCAGCTGGTGCGCTGCGCCGGGATGTGTTCGCCATCGAACACCCACCAGCCGAATTCCAGCCGCATGCCGTGGATCTTGCCGAAATAGCCCATGTCCAGCAGCGTCTTCAGCTTGGCCAGGCCCGGCAGGTGGATCTTGTCCTGCATGACCGCATGGCTGACGCCGGCGGCCTCCGCGGTGTCGCGCAGCGCCAGCACCTCGGCCATGCTCTCGGCCACCGGCTTTTCCAGGTAGATGTGCTTGCCCGCGGCAATCGCCCGCCGCGCCAACTCCACCCGGTTGCCGCCATAGGCGCACTCGAAGAACAGCGCGTCGTCCTTGTCCGCCAGGCAGGCGTCGATATCCGTGCTCCAGCGCTTGATACCGAAGCGCGCGGCCAGCGCCGCCATCTTCTCCGGCGTGCGTCCCAGCAGGATGGGGTCCGGCATCAGCCGGTCGCCATTCGCCAGCGGCAGCCCGCCCTCGGCGATGATCGGCACCAGGCTGTTCATCAGGTGCTGCGTGGTACCGATGCGGCTGGTGGCACCATGCATGATGATGCCGAGGCGTTGCGTTGCCATGGCGCTACGCCGGCCGATGCAGCACAGGCGCGGCGCGCGTATAGGTGCGCCGCCCCCGTTTGTAGGCGCACAGCGTCGGCGCAATCTCGCGGATCGCGTCGACCGGGCTGGGAGCATCCACCACCACCAGGTCGGCGTCGTTGCCCACCGCGATGCCGTAGCCCTTGCGCCGCAGCAGCTTGGCGCTGTTGGTGGTCAGCATGGTCCAGGTTTCCGCAAGGTCGTCCGGCATGGCGTGCTGCACCACGTTGGCATACATGTTGGCCATGCGGATCAGCTGCCCATCGCCCAGCGGCGTGAAAGCGTTGAGGATGTTGTTGCTGCTGAGATTGCAGTTCACCCCCATGCGCAGCAGCCGGTTGCCATCGGCCACGCTGCGTTCCACCCGATGGTCCTTCTCCCGCCCGCCCAGGTACATGTCGGTGGCTGGCAGCACGGTCAGCGCAACCCCGGCATTGGCCATGCGCTTGGCCACCACGGCCAGGTCGTCGGCTGGCATGACGGAAAGCTTGGTGCCGTGCCCGATGGCGACGCGGCCCTCATAGCCGTACTTCTCCGCCAGGTCGCACACCAGCAGCACGTCCAGATGCGCGGCCGAGCTGCCGCTGTCCGCATGCATGTCGATGTCGTAGCCGTAGCGTCGGGCGAGTTCGAACACCCGGTGGATCTGCGCCGCCGGGTCGCTGTCGTAGCTCGGTGCAGCGCCGACCACCGTCGCGCCATTCTCCAGCGCCGCTACCATCAGCTCATCGGTGCCGGGATTGTTGGTCAGGCCCTCCTGCGGCATCACGCAGATCTCGATATCGATGGCCCACTTGTACTCCTCGATCAGCGCCTTGACGCCGTCCAGCCCACGAAGGCCAACGCCCGGGTCCACCTCGGCATGCGTCCGCATCACGGTCGCGCCGTGCATGATGCACTTCTCCAACGTGCGCCGGGCGCGGCTGGTCACATCCTCAACGGTGAAACTGCTCTTGATTGCGCGCGTCCGTTCCATGGCCTGATGCGGAAACCGCATGGTCTCGCAGGCGCAGCGGTCGATCGTGCAGGTCTTGTCCAGGTGGATATGCGTCTCGACGAAGCCGGGCGAGACCAGCCGCCCGCCGCAGTCGTAAAGCTCCCGCGCATCGGTGCCGAGATCGGCCGCCAGCGCCGAGATACGGCCGGCGTTCACGCCGATATCGGTCGCCGTACCATCGGCCAGCCGCGCATTTTTCAGAAGAAGGTCGAAAGCCATGATTCAGTCCGCCGCTCCGCCATAGGGCACGTTGCGCCCGCCATATCGCCGCACCCGCACATTGGCCTGCTCGCCATGTCCGGCAAAGCCTTCCAGCGCGCAGAGGCGCGAGCAATAGGCGCCGATCATCGCGCTTGCCTCGTCCGTCGTCACCCGCTGGTAGGTCACGGTCTTCAGGAACTTGCCCACCCACAGCCCGCCGGTGTAGCGCGCCGCGCCCTGGGTCGGCAGCGTGTGGTTGGTGCCGATGACCTTGTCGCCATAGGCCACATTCGTGCGCGGCCCCAGGAACAGCGCGCCGTAGTTCTTCATCTTGCGCAGAAAGAAATCGTCGTCGCTGGTCATCACCTGCACATGCTCGCTGGCGATGCGGTCGGCCTGTTCGACCATCTCGTCGAAGCTGTCGCAGACGATGACCTCGCCATAGGCCTCCCAGGCCTGCTTCGCCACGGCAGCGGTAGGCAGAATGGCCAGCAGCTTGTCCACCTGCGCCATCGTCTCCTTGGCCAGCTTCGTGCTGTTGGTCAGCAGGATCGCCGGGCTGGTCGGGCCATGCTCGGCCTGGCCCAGCAGGTCGGTCGCGCACAACTCGGCATCCACCGTCTCGTCGGCAATGATCAGCGTCTCGGTCGGCCCGGCGAACAGGTCGATGCCGACGCGGCCGAACAGCTGCCGCTTGGCCTCCGCCACATAGGCGTTGCCGGGCCCGACCAGCATGTCCACGCCCTTGATCGAAGCGGTCCCGATGGCCATCGCCGCCACCGCCTGAACGCCGCCCAGGCAGTAGATCTCGTCCGCCCCGGCCAGGTGCTGCGCCGCCACAATCGCCGGCGCCGGCCGGCCGTTGAATGGCGGCGCGCAGGTCACGATGCGCGGCACGCCCGCGACCTTCGCCGTCACCACGCTCATATGCGCGGAAGCCAGCAGCGGATACTTGCCGCCCGGCACGTAGCAGCCCACCGACTGCACCGGGATGTTCCTGTGGCCCAGCACCACGCCTGGCAGCGTCTCGACCTCGATATCCTTCAGCGCCGCCTTCTGGTGCTTGGCGAAATTCCGTACCTGCGCCTGGGCAAACTTGATGTCCTCAAGGTCGCGCGGTTGCAGTTGCGCCAGGCATTCCTCGATTTCCTCGCGCGAGAGGCGGTAGTCCTCGCGGTCCCAGTCGTCGAACTTGATGGACATCTCGCGCACGGCCTCGTCGCC